>NZ_BAAAXG010000026.1:3252178-3609517 GCF_039535475.1 Streptomyces showdoensis
AGCGGTCGCCGATGTCGTGGATGACGTAGAGGATGTCGCCGGGCTTGGCGACGGCGAGGAGGTGGCGCTTGTCGCCCCACTTGGCGGTGTAGACGGTCTTGTGCTGCTTCTCGCGGGCCATGATCTGGTTCTCCTTCGGGATGTGGTTTTGGGTGGTTTGCACCTCGGACGAGGGCATGGTTTATACCGGTATGCACCCCGGACAGGGGGCGGACGGCGGGCGGACGTGACCCGGGTCGCGTCCGGGGCCTGTCCGGCCCCTGACCAGGGGATATACCGGGGCAATTAGGGGTGGTGTCCGGGTGGTCAGGCGCCCTTCAGGAAGGACAGGGCGTCCTCAAGGTCTGCTCGGCGGTAGCCGTTCACCCGCCCCGCCTTGTGCGGGACAGTGATCTTGACCGTTCCCCCGGCACCTGCCTTCCGCAGGAGCTCGCCGAGTTCGTCGGGGGTGACCCCGTGGGCGATGAAGCCGGCCATCTCATCGAGCTGGGCCTCATCCCGCCCGAAGTGATCCATTGCCATGAGAGCGCCCTGCAAGGCGCCAACCTGGTCGCGCTGGGCTTCCGTCATCTCGTGGACTGCCCGTCCAGGGGCGCCGTCCCGCTTGGGACCGCCGGCGGCCGACGACAACCCGGTCACGTCGAGCAGATACTTCTCGATCGGGTCGTCCCACTGCCCGACGAGCCTTTCGGCGGTCTGCCGGAACGTGGCGGCCCGCTGCAACAGGCTGGTGACCTCGCCGCGCTCGTCCTCGTCGAGATCGAAGGAACGGGCGAGGTCAGTGACCCCGGCGAACGGGTCAACGAGCCAGCCGAGTCCGGGGCGCGGCGGGTCGAACTTGGAGGCGTCCCGCCCTGCGCCCGCCTGGCCGGAGCCGAGGATGGCGTTGGACTGGGTGGCGTTCTCGACGAGCATGGCCCACTTGGTGCCGCAGTTCATGCTGATGGCCTGCGGCAGTACGTCGACTTCGGGGTACTGGGTGATGAGCACCATGAGGATGCCGGCGCCAAGGGCCACCTGCGACAGTTCCTCGATGGCGGCGAGGATCTCGTCACGCAGCGGCTTGCCGGGCCTGGTGTAGGTGGCGAGCTCGTCGATGACGAGGACCTCGATGCCGCCGATCTTGGCGATGAGGTTGTGGATGAGCTTGGACTTGGCCAGCTTGCCGAGGTCGCGCTCGCGCCGGTCCTTATCAGCAAGGAGGCCTTTGAGGAGGGCGAGGAGTCGCTCGGGGCTGGGCTTGAAGTAGGTGGAGGCGATGCCAGCGCGGGCGTAGGGGTCCCATTCGCCGTTGTGCTTTCCGGCAACAATCCGCAGGTTGACGAGCGGGTCCATGGCCGCACCGACGATCAGATTCGAAGCGCCGACGCCCTTCCCGGATCGGCTACGGCCGCCGATGACGGCGTTCTGGTTGATGAGCGGGATGCGGATGGTGTTGCCGCGCTTCCCGTAAGCGACGGGGATGCCGTTCGTCCACGAATCGAGCGGCGTGTTCTGGGCGAGGAGCGGTGACCTGCGGGCGCTCTCGAACGGATCGCCGTTGGCGAGCCACAGGCGGGCCTGGCCGAGATGGTCGCCCTTGGTGATGTCGACCATGGTGACGTCCCGCTTGAGGGCTGCGGCGATCGACTCGATCTTCTTGCGGAGGTCGGTGACGGTGGTGGCGCCACCGAGGTCGAAGGTGATCTCTCGGCTTCCGTCGGCACGGACGGGGGTGGCGTCGATGATGCGGATGGCGTTGTTGAAGCCTGCGGCGGAGAGAGCGGCACGCAGCTCTGCCTCGTCGTGCTGCTGGTCGGGGGCATGGCCGAGGGGGTCCAGTGCTCCGGGCTGGGCATGCCCGCTGTTGATCGCGGCAGCCGCGACCGCTGCAGGCCGGCCGTTCCAGGCGCCGAGGCCGAGGGCGGTGAGGGCGAGGCCGAGGTCGAAGAGGATGCCGCCGGTTGCAGCACCGAGGAGTGTGCCAACGGATGCGGTCATGGCCCAGCCGCTGGACTTGCCGAGGTGGATGAGGCGGTGGCGCCGGTAGTCGGAGCGGAGCTGCTGGAGGAGGTCGCGGGCGCGGGCTTCGGCGGTGGAGTCGCCCTTCGCGGTCTTGAGGTCGGCTTTGGCGGTGGCGATCTGCTGGGGCCAGCCGTCGCGGTAGTCGTCGAACCAGCGGCGGACGATGTTGAGGTAGCCGCGGCCGATCTGCGGGGCGTAGAGGCGGTGGTCGCGGGCGTGGTCGTACACGGCGGTCAGCCATGCGGGCCGGGTGGTTTCGCCCTGGTGGGCGACCACCGTGCCCTCGATGGCGGGTTCGGCGTCGTCCTTGACGAGGGTGAGCGTCGGCCGCTCGGTGGACTGCT
Source organism: Streptomyces showdoensis (assembly GCF_039535475.1). Taxonomy (NCBI): domain Bacteria; kingdom Bacillati; phylum Actinomycetota; class Actinomycetes; order Kitasatosporales; family Streptomycetaceae; genus Streptomyces; species Streptomyces showdoensis. The sequence goes on from NZ_BAAAXG010000026.1 coordinate 3,254,527, forward strand.
CGGAGTGCGGGGCGGTGGTCATGGTGGCCTCCTCAGCTCTGCTCGGACTCGACGGCGTCACGGACGCGGCGGGCGTAGACCTTGCTGCGGCCGAGGAGCTTCGCGACCGCAGGAGTGGAGAACTGTGCGGCGGGGACAGCCGCGCGGAGCTTCTTCGCTCGCTCAATGTCTTCCGTCTTGAGGGGCTCCGTGGCGTCCGTGCGGGGCGACCGGCCGGACGTGCGGTTCCCAATCCCCCCAAGGGCTCCCGGCGTCCTGGACGGCCCCTGAGGACCCTTGGCGGGAACAGCACCGGTGGGGCCTTCTTCGCCGCCGCTCCACGTCGGGAACAGGTCGTCGAGCAGCTTCTCGACGGCGACGCGCTCGGGCGTCATCTCGGCCATCGCCAGAACATCGGCGACCTCTGCCTCCGCGGACAGCCGGCGGTGGAGCACGTTGGCCGTGACCCCGAGCCGCGCGCCGTACAGGTCCTGCCACGCCGCGGCAAACGCTTCCGTCCGGGAGGCCGAACCCGGCAGGGAGATCAGCGCCTGCATGCGGTCGTACACGTCGGGGAACCGCACGGCCGCGCCGGCTTCCTTCCACGCCTCGTCGCGGCCCATGGATCCGGCCGGGACGGAGGCGAGGATCCGGCGGTAGGCCTCGTACTCCTTCGGGAACATGGCGCGCCGCTCGGTGTCCTGCTGCTGCAGCTTCTTGTCCTCGGCATGCTTTTGGCGGGCCTTGGCCTTGTCGGCGGCACGCTGCGCGGCGTCGCGGTTGTCGCCTGCGGTGCGGGCTTCGATGAACTCGCGGACTTCGACGAGGGCGGGGCCGACGATGGAGGTGGCGGCAAGTGCGAGGCCGGCGATCGTGCCGAACATCTCATAGCCCTTGGAGCCGTTGATGTAGCCGGCGAATCCGGCCAGCAGGCCCGTCATGATCCAGAACGGCCAGCGTGCGAAGCCCTTCCGCACCGCCCACTGCGTTCCCTTCACCGACGTGAAGGCGAGCAGCTCCAGGAAGAACGGCAGCGTCAGCAGGTACAGCGCCGGCTCGTCAGGGCCGTCCTCGGCGCGCAGGCCGAGGAAGTACATGGTCAGCGACGGCAGGGAGGCGAGCAGGCCGAGGATGAAGATGAGCGTGACGAGCCGCTTGAATGTCTCGCCCTTGTCGAGGGATGCCTCGCGGCGGTCGGCCTTGCGGCGGCGCCTCTCGTCGGCCGCATCGTCCTGGACGGCGTTGAGCTGCTTGGCGAGCCGGGCCTGCTTGACCTGCTCGGCCAGCTTGTCGGTCTCCGTCTTGGCGGCGCCGGCTACGAGGCTCTGCGAGGCAGCCGCGGCCTGGGCTTCGAGGAGCCCAGCCTCGGCTCGGGTCTTCTTGGCCTCGGCCTCGCGCTCTTCCCAGGAGCGGTAGCTGCTCACGGTGATCAGTCCCTTCAGGTTCCGGTGTTCTGGGTGGGGATGCGGGTCGGCTTGACGAGGCGGATGGTGGCGGGTTCGACGCTGGTTGCGATGACGGAGGCTGCCGCGGAGGCGACGAGGACCAGGCGCCACAGGAGGGGGACGTCGGCGCCGAAGACGAAGGCGAGGGCGCCGAAGACGGCGAAGGAGATGGCGGGCCGGCGGGTCTTCCGCCAGTCGACGGTCACGACCACCGCCAGGGTTCGTTGGCGTCGGCGGCACGGATCGCGGACTCGCCGATCTGCCGGGCCATGCCCTGCCAGTCGTCGCCGCCGGCTACGGGCAGACGGTCGGCGACAGCGAGGAGAACGTCCCCCATGCGGCGGGCATCCCGCGGGGGAATGCTGAAGGGATCACTGGACCGCTTGGCCAGCACCGTGTCCAACAGGCGGCGCTCAGAGCGGGTGGCGGCATCCTTGATGTGGTCTCGGAGCATGGCCACGCCGCTGTACGAGAAGCCGTAGCGGGTGCCACCGTGCGAGATGTTCCAGCCCATGACGGGCTCCTTTCGAAGTTGAGGGGTTGGATCGGCGGGCCTACCACCAGCTCCAGGGCTTGCGGCGGTCGGGGCAGCCGTTCTTCGCGTGGTCCTCGCACTCGGGACACGGCGTCTTCTGGTCGCCGAGCCCGAGCCAGTTCCCGCGGTGCAGCTGAGCGTGCTCTTCGCACTGCGGGCAGGGGTCCTGGGCCATCACGGCCTCCATTTCGGGGTTAGCGGAGCTTGCGGGCGAGGTGTTCGAGGCGCTGGGCCTCGCGCTCGTCGGCAGCGACTCGGCGGTTGTCGACGAGGGTGACCTTCAGCCAGCCGCCGGCCTTCTGGATGCCGTGGTTGTTGCGGATCCCGGCGAGGACGAAGTCCCGCTTGCCTCGCCTGCCGAACTGAACGGCGTGCACCAGCTCGTGGACGAGGGTCTCGTCGAGCTCACCGGCCGCGGTGGCTTCCAGGTCGACGAGGATCAGGACCCCTGACGGGATGAGCGTGGTGTGGCCAACGCTCTCCGGGTAATCCCAAAGCGGGTCGGTACGCGTGCCGAGGATCTGCTGCTCTGCGGCGAGGATTCGCCCCCTGTACCCGCGGGTGTCGGACGCGACGATCTCCACGTGGCCGAGGCGTTCACGCATTTCGTCCTGCACGAGGCGGGCGGCCTGCTCGGCGATCGACTCGATGCGGGCCATGCCCTTGCTGTAGCGGCCCGGGAGGCGGTAGGCGGCGACGTTCACGAGGCCGCCCCTGGCGTACCCGCCCGGACAAGTTCGGCCGCGTTCCGCGCCGACTCGACGAACTGGATACTCATCCACCGCCGGTCGACGTCAGGGCCGCTGAGGTACCACCCGTCGACGCCGTCGATCGCTGTGTACTCGAGCTTCCATCCGCCGTCCGCGTTCCAGCGGGTGCTGGCGGAGTTGGTCGTCCAGGGCACTCCGTTGATGGTCTGCCACGCAGCAGTCATGGCTCCGCCTTTCAAGCCGCGGCGGGCTGGGTGAGGTCGGCGAGCTCGTCGAGGAGGCGCGGGCCGTCGGGGGTGGAGGCGTCGATCTGGGCGGCGAGGTGCTCGGCGGCGAGCTGGCCGAGGCGGTCGCCGCGGCGGGCCGCCTTCAGGTAGTCGGCGACGATGCTGGCGCGGACGGCGGCCTCGATGCCGGCGAGCTCGTTCTCGGAGGGGCCGTCGGACAGGGCGAGGAGCGGCATGTCAGTTCTCCTGGTTCTGGGTGGGTTGCGCGGGTCAGCGGGCGAGGAACGCGGCGGCTCGGGTGAAGGCGTCGCGGATCTCGTCGCGCTCCGGGTTGGGCTTGGGGTCGCGGGCGGCGGCGTCGCCGAGGATCACGAGACCCTCGACCGACGCGGCCAGCGCCTCATCACGGGACACGGGGCGGGTGGATTCGGGCATGGCTGTGCCCTCCAAGGGGCGAAGAGGTGGGGTGCCGGGGCAGGCGGATCAGGCAGGGGCGATGTCGTCGGGGCTGACGATCGTGTCGCAGTAGTACGAGCGGTCCGTCAGGGCCACGCGGACGGCTCCGTCGGAGGTGCGGCCGAGGATGGTGACGCGCTCGCCGGTGGACTTGAGGCGGCGGTTGTCGTCGGGGTGAGACGGCTGCGAGGTGGCGGGCTGCGACTTACGGGTGCGGAAGAACGGCATGACGAATCTCCTCGTGTCAGAGGTGCGTGTGTGGGAAGGGGGTGCCGGGGCCGACGGCAGGGGGTGGAACCGCCGGCCCCGGCGGTCAGGGGGTGTTAGCGGCGCTGGGCGAGGAGGCAGTCGGCCTCGTACTTCGCCTGCTCCGCAGCCCGCTGGGCTTCCTGTGCGCGGGCCAGAGCGGCCTGCGCCTCACGGTCAGCGTCGGTGAGGTCCTGCGGCGCCATCGCGGGTCACCGCTTCGGGCGGACGTAGGACGCGGCGACGTGGGCGGCCTTGTCGGCGTCCGACATCTCAACCACGAGGGGGCCACGGCCGGTCTTCTTGCCGACGGCGATCCGGCGACGCTGCGGGACGACCGGGACCTCGACCGTGGGGGCGCTCATCGGGCACCGCCGAAGGTGCGGGCCTCGACGCTGGACGGCAGCGGCAGCATCGGTGCGCCCAGCAGGCGGCCGACGAGGAGGCGGGCCATCACGCTCCGCTCCGCGGCGCTGCGGCTCTCCGGGATACACACGATCGCCGGGCCGACCGGCGGCTTCACGATCGCGCCGTAGTAGTCGGAGTCATCGATCGAGGACTCGACGATCTTCGCGTCCGCCTCCGCCAGGAGCTCCGGCAGCGGAGCCGAGAACAGGCGAGCGGTCGACAGGGTGGTTCCGGTAGCGGGCACACGGGTGCCGCTAAGATTCTGCGTAGCCATGAGGGTGACCCTTCAGAGATTCCTCGTGGTAGGGCCGGCCTGCGAGGTGAGAGTCGCGGTGTCCGGCCCGTTTTCGGTTGTGGCGCTACCCGCAGGCCGTAGCCTGGTGAGAGTGGGTATCACCGTCGACTTCAAGGGGGGCCTTGGAGCCGATGTGCTACATCCTGGACCCGGGTCGCAGCCCATGTCAAGGGCAGTCTTGAAGTGGCGCCATTTCGCCCATACGCTAGGTCCATGACAGATGTGCTGACCTCCGCTATCGAGTCCGAAACAGGACGGCTCGCGCAAATCGCTGACCCCGTCGACCGCTTCAACGCGGCACGCGACTTCCGCGAAACGCTGGCCGCGGGCGAGCGGGCGGCCCGCGAGCTGGAGAAGGCAGCTGTCGCCGAGCTCAAGGCTGCACACTCCTGGCGGGCGGTCGGCGAGCTCATCGGGGTTTCCGGCTCTCGCGCCGAGCAGATCGCCAAGGGGCGATGATCGATTACCTCTCATGACCCTTGATTGAAGTCGGTCGGGGGATGCCAGGCCATGAACGCCCAGTGCGGTGTCAGTGCAGTGTGAGCGCAGCAGCAGTGCAGGACCTCGGATTCGATCAGGCGAGGGGCGGACAGTGGAAGTCATTGAGTGGACCGGCCGCACGGCGTGTGCTTTGCAGCAGGCTCTCCGAATGACCAACGAGCAGTTCGCCTCGCACCTCGACGTCGGGGTCCGCACCGTCGCTAGCTGGCACAGCCAGCCCGAGGTGGTCCCGAAGAACGATTCGCAGCAGTTGCTCGACACCGCCTACGAAAGGGCCTCTGCCTCGGTGATCCGCCGTTTTTCCGCCTTATGCCGGCCAGCCCCTGATGCTGCCCAGGCCCAGGCCTTCCGGGTCGCGGTGGCTGTGGTCACGAAGGACGACCACGTGCTCTTGGTCTGCCGTCGCGGCGACGATGCCCTGTCGTGGCAGTTCCCGGCCGGCACGGTGAAGCCCGGCCGGACCGGTGCTGTGGTGGCGGTCGAGGAGACCCGCGCGGAGACCGGCGTGCGGTGCGCGGTCCGCCAGCAACTCGGCGAGCGAGTCCACCCGAAAACCGGGGTGTTGATCGAGTACCACTTGGCCGACTATCTGATGGGCGACGCCGAGAACCTGGACGTCGAGGAGAACATCGAGGTCGCGTGGATCCCCCGTCGTGACCTGACCCGCTTCATCCCTGAACAGCAGATCTTTCCGCCCATCCTGGAGGCACTGGCGTGACCGACACGACGACTGAGCAGGGCATCTCGACCGCGATCATCGTCTATGACGACCGTGTGCTGATGATCAGGCGGAGGGAGCGGGAAGGGAAGCTTCTGTGGGCGTTCCCGGGCGGCGGCATCGAGGATGGTGAGACCGCCGAGGAGGCCGCGGTGCGGGAGACGGCCGAGGAGGTCGACCTGAAGGTCGAGGTGATCCGCTCCCTCGGCGCACGGGTCCACCCGCAGACCGGCCGGCACATGTCCTACGTCGCCTGCGAGGTCGTCGGCGGCGAGGCCCGGGTCGCGGACGAGGAGGAGCTGGCCGAGGTCGCATGGATCCGGCTGGCGGAGATCCCCGACTACGTGCCGTGGGGGCTGTTCGGGCCGGTGCAGGAGTACCTCGACGAGACGCTCGGTGGCAGCGGGGAGGACGCGTGACCGAAAGGACTGCGCTTTATCGCCTCTACGACGCCGAAGACCGCCTGCTCTACATCGGGATCACCAAGAACTTGGAGCAGCGATGGACTGGCCACAAGTATTCGGCGACCTCTTCCAAGTGGTGGCCCAGCGTGAGTCGCAAGGTCATCGAATGGCACCCGACGCTTGAGGCGGCAGATGCGGCCGAAACGGCTGCCATCGTCCAAGAGCGCCCCGCCTACAACCGGGCAAAGCAGCCGTATGACAACCCTGTCCGAGGCCCTCGAATCTCAGATGAGATCCGTACTCTGCATCCGCACCTGGACCCACATTCGGAGCGGGCGATCCGCATCCTGCAGGCCGAGATCCAGTCGGGGGTCATCAAACCAGGATCTCCCATGCCCACGAGAAACCAGCTCCACGAGCGGTTCGGCCTCTCGGCCAACACCTGCGGCGAGATGTTGCAGAAGATGGCTGCTCGCGGGCTTGTTCATCAGAACGGGCGTGCTGGACGCTACTACTGCTCACGGCCTGGCGATGACGCGCTCCATCCTCCGAGGCAGAAGCCCAAGCCGCGAACGCCTAGGGATGAAGCCACCGAACTGCAAGCGGTTCGCATTGATGGCATCCCCGTGGAAGTCGTTGAGCGCAGGCGCAGGTCCTTCCGGCAATCCAGAACTCTTCTGGGCGCCCATCTGCAGATCCGGCCCTACTCGCTAGATCCACTTGCCCGACAGGCGCACGTCAACATCGAGGTCGGGCCGAACGAGGTTGTCGAGCTGGATGTGGAAGGCCTCGGGACCTTCATTGATCAGATCGAAGCCCAGTGCAGCGCCCTCCGGGAGCTCCAGATCCGGCTCCAGAAGACCAACGACCACCGCGCCGCCTGACCCCAGTCGCACGCGAGCCCCCCACCCGTTCGGGTGGGGGGCTTCGTCGTGTCCTTCCGGCGCCGGCTGGTGTTGTTCTTGCTGTGGATGCTGCTGAGCCTGTGACTGGCGACTATTCGTCCGATCCGCGTCTGCCTTTGTTGACGGCTGCGGAGGCCCGTGACGCGGTGGGGTATCTCCTGCTGTTGGAGTCGTTGGATGTCACGCCGCGGGGTCGGGCTGCCGGCCAGCTTGCGGCGGACCTGGCGATGCGGCTGCCGGCGGACTAGGCGACGGTCTTGTTGGGGTTGGGCCCGTACTGGCTGTCGAGGCTGCCGAGTTCGGTCTTGCTGTAGGCGGTGCCGCAGTCGTGGCAGGTGGCGTGCCGAGTGCTGAGGGTGACGCGCATGCCGCCGCCGCAGTCCTCGGTGCTGCAGTAGACAGTGAACGTCTTCGGGGGCGGGGTGCCGGTGTCGATGCTGGTGAGCTGGGCGTGGAGCTGGGCTATGAGGCGAAGGTCTTGGCCGACTTCTTCGTAGCGTTCGCAGGCCCACCGGAGGTTGTTGATCAGGAAGGTGACGGCGCCGTCGATGTCGGTGTGGTGGCGGGTGCGGCCGGCGGGCCAGCCGAGGGTCTGTCGCCAGGCGTCTTCGATGGTCTGGAGTTCGGTGACGACGCCGCCCGTAGTGGTGAGGCTGAGTACGTCGATCTTCAACGGGGCCGGGGCTTCTCGGTTGGGGCTGCCGATCGCCGCGTCGGTTGGGGAGCCCTTGGTGAGGGCGGCGAGGCTGTTCACGCGCCGGTAGAGGGCGGGGAGGGCGCGGAGGTGCTGGGCGGTGTCGGCTTCGCAGCGTTCGCAGGCCCAGCGGCCGGCTTCGATTTCGGCGGCCCACAGGGGGCGGTGGCACTTGACGCAGGCGGGTGCGGCTTCGGCGGCGTTCACGGCTCTCCTTGCGGCGGTGCGGGGTGGGTCAGCGCCAGGGGTTGAAGCGCTGTTTGGTGAGTGCGCCGGTGATGGGGATGCCGACGCCACGGGTGGGCGCGGGCCGGAAGGTGGCGGGTGCTTGGCGGGCTGGGGTGGTGCTGCGGAGGCGGTCGAGGGCGTCGGCCAGGGCCTCGTTGTACGGCTTCACCGGCGACAGGGGCGGGGGCTCGGGCCGGTCGAGGCCAGCGAGGATGGCGTCAGTGATGCCGTGCGCGTGGGCGAGGTCGAGAAGTTCGGGGCAGTCGTTGATGTTGTCGGTGTTGGGCGATTCGAGGTCGCCGTAGGTGCCGCAGCCGAGGCAGGACGGCTCGTAGGGGTCGTCCAGGTCGAGGCGGTGTCGGTCGAGGATCCGCCGGTCGGCTTCGCAGCGGCGGGCGGCGGCCGGTGTGTCGGCGGCGGTCTCGGCTTCGGCGACGCGCCCGGTGAGCCACTCGTGGAGGTCGGTCACTGCTGGTCCTCTCGCGTGATGAAGGCGTGGCTGGAGAGGATCTGGAGGCCCGCGTGGGTGCAGCCTGCGCAGTCGCGGCTGTTGTGGAGGTCTCGGGCGTGGCCGCATCGGCAGCGGGCGCGGACGGGTATGGCAGTCGGCTGCTCCTTGGGCGGGTAGGCGGTGAGAGCGTCGACTACGGCTTGGGCGCATGCGCCTGTTCCCCCGTCGCTGCCGTCGATCCAGGTGCGTGCGGTGGATTCGGCGAGTTCGAGGGTGCGCTGGAGCCGACCGAGTTCGAGTCCCCGCTCTACGGCCTTGCGTCGCCACGTCTCGGCGTCGTTGTTGCGAAGGTTGAGGATGGCGTCGGCGATGGCGTGTTGGGCTTCGATGGGGAGCCAGTAGCCGCTGGCGTTGAGGGTGGTGTGGATGGTGTCGCGGATGACGTGGCGGGGGTCGGGGCCCTGTGTGCCCGTCTGCGGGCCTGAAGTGCCCCTGGCGCCTCCCGAGATGTCGACTGTGGGGTCCGGGGCGCTCTGAGGGCCGTTTGCGGGCTTCCTGGCGGCCTGTTCAGGGGTGCGGGAATCTCCGGTCACGATCCGTCTCCATGTTCTGTGGTGATTTGAGGTGCTTCGACCCCCATGCGGAAGGCTGCGAGGGCGACGGCTTCGACGATGGACAGCTCGCCGTCGGACCGGGCATGTATCTCGGCGGCCCTCCTGGCGAGTTCGTCGGCCAGTTCCTGGGTGGTCTCGGGCATCTGCGGGCGGCCTCGCCGGTTGCGGGCCGAGGTCGGCTCGTAGGCGGTCACGCCGCCTCCTGGTTACTCGCGTCGCTGAGGCATGCGTCCACGGCCCAGGTTGGAACGGTGGCGTTGCCGCGCTCGCGGGCGAGGGTGGCGAGTCGGTGGATGTCGCTGAGTTTGGAGACTGCGATGTTGCGTCGGCGGGTCTGGACGCGGAGCCGGTTGCGAAGCGATGCGCGTTCGTCGTGGAGTTGGGCGATGCCGGCGCGGAGTCGGCTGGCTTCGGCGGTGGTGAGTCCGCGCTCGGACCTATCGGCGAGGTTGAGGAGTTGGCTGGTCGTGATGCGGTCGGCCATTGGAGGCTCCTGAGGACGTCGGGGGCGGATCCGCGTGGGGCGTGCCCGCAGGTGTCTTGGCGGACTGGGCACGCCCCGTCGTGCTGTGCGGGGTCAGGCGGTCGGGCCGGGGCAGATGAACGGGTAGGGCGGGTTCGTGCCGGAGCAGGCGGGGCAGTCCTCCGCGTTGGCCCGCCCGCCGATGTGGGTGGGCGCCGGGCCGGTCGGCTGCTCCTGCTGCTCGTCGAGGGCGGTGCGGATATGGCGGAGGCAGGCGAGGTAGCCGCCCGCGAGGTCCGGGCTGGCGGGGTTGTCGGTGACTGCGGCCTCGATCCGATTGCACTCGGCGCGGACGCGTTCGATGGCGGCCTCGGCCTCCTCGCGCTGTCGGCGGAGGGCTTGGATGACGCCGACGTTCTCGTCGAGCTCGGCGTACAGCTGGTCGAGGGCGTCCGAGGTGATCGTGTCGGCGGTGTGCCGGTCGGGCTCGACGAGTCGGCGTCCGCCGGTCACCTGCTCGGTCGTGGAGGGCGGGACGGGTTGCTGCGGGGCCAGGAGGGTGGCAGGGGGGAGTTCGCCCCGCAGTCCTGTCCAGGCGCGGTTGATGGCCTCGCGACATTCGGTGGTGCAGTCCCGGGTGCAGGACGTCGAGATGCAGGGGGCAGGCGACTTGGGCTGGGTCACGGCTGGTCTCCGAGGATGGCGCGGGCGACCGCGAGGGCCGGGCCAGCGAAGTCGGGGCACTGGTGGGCTCCGTGGTCGCAGCACATGACGTCCATCTCGACGTGCTCCACAGCGGCGCCGAGGAGCTGGGCGAGCGCCGTTCCGACGCCGGGGTGCATGGCGGCGATGTAGCGGGCGTTCGTGTCGGGTACGGAGTTGAGGGGCCAGACCTCGGCGATCTCCTCGTGTCGGGCGGTCTCGACGTTGCCCCACTGGTTCATGGCCCAGGGGCCGGGGCTGGCGGCCGGGGTGAGTTCGCGCAGCTTGTCGGCTGCGGCGCGGAGGGTGTCGGCGGGGCTGGGCTGGGTCATCAGAGGTTCTCCAGGACGTCGGTGATGGGCCGGTTGTGCGGGAGGTGGGGGCGTCCGGCGGGCCGGCCGTGGTCGGCGAGGGGGTCGGGGGTGTCGGGCGGGTCGCCGTACAGGTCGAGCCACGCCTGCTCGTCCGCGTCGTGGGGCTCGGTCATCGGGTGCTCCCGCACGGCCAGCGGTAGGTGTGGCCTTCGCTGCACTGGGCGGGGCATTCGGCTCGGAGGGCGCGGCGGAGATGGGAGGCGGCGATGCGGATGCGGGCGAGGAGGGTCATCGGGTGCTCCGGCTCTGTCGGCGGTAGCGGGCTCGGGCGAGTTCGCGGGCGGCGATCCACAGGCCGGCGAGGACGAACGGCGCGGCGAGGTAGATGCCGAGCCACTGCCACCAGGTCACGACTCGGCCCCGTCGTCGGCGGGGTCCCACGTGGCGAGCGGGTCGCGGTCGGTGGTGGCCCAGGTGTAGGTGGGGCAGGGCCAGGCGTGGCCGCACTCGTTGCAGGCGCCGGAGGTGAGGCCGCCGGCCTCGGCGTCCTGGCTGTGCGCCTCGGCGATGCGGGCGAGTCGCGCCCTGGGTCCGACCGCGCCCTTGGCCGCCCAGTCGTCGTAGCGGTCGAGTGCGGCGAGGACGAGGTCTGCGGCTTGCTCGCTGACTTGGGACTGCATGCCTGCGAGTGCGCCTTGGTTGAGTTCGCGGAGGACGATCTGGCGTCGCATGTCGTCGGTCACGACTGGGCTCCAGTGGTGGTGTCGGACTCGACGGTCCAGGTGGTCGTCTCCCGGACGAGGCGGGTGGGCGTCTCGGGCAGCCGCTGCTCCCAGCTGGCGCGCCTTGCGACGGCGGTCTCGCGGTCTTCCTCGGGCATGCCTAGCGGCAGCCACCGGTCGGCGTCGTAGCCCTCAACGCGCCACGTGGAGCGCGGCGGGCGCACCTCGGTGTCGTGGTTGGTGGGCGCGGCCAGCCCGGCAGCGGGGGTGGCTCGCGGGCTGCTGGCGCTCTGCTGCGGGAAGCAGATGCTGTACCCGCCAGGGACGTGGACCCAGCGGACGTGGTGGTTGCCGTCCATGCTGGGGTCGCCCTTGTCCTCGACCTCCAGGCCGCAGTGTGCGCACCGGAGTGCCTCGTAGGCGGTCGGCTGTCCGGCGGCCTGGCGGGCGGCGTCCCGGATCCCCGGGGTCAGCTGGGCCTCGAAGCAGCGCGGGCAGTTCAGGTCACTGCACGGCTGGCCAGCAGAGTGCGCGGCGGCGATGCGGTCCAGCTCGGCGCGGACATCGGGGCTGTGGACGATGTCGGTGGCGATGGCGAACGCGAGCTTCCACGTCTCGACACGGGTGTTGATCTCCTGGGCGAGGAGGTGGCGGAGGCGGTCGTCGGCGGGCGGGTAGTCGGTCATGGTCATGCTCCTGGTGGTGTGGCGAGGTTAGGCAGACTGCTGCGCGATGTACGCGCGGACGGCTCGGTCGAGAACTGCGGCTGGCGCTTCATCGGGGAAGTGATCCGTGAGCATCCGAAGGACCGGATTCGGTACGTGCAGGCGTGGCTGGCGCCTCTGTCGCTTCGCGTCGTAAGCCCTCCGGCAGGTACGACACACGCGCGCACCGTCGTTGCTGCGGAGGATGGTGTTGGCCTCGTCATAGGGGTGGCCCTTGGGGCAGTGGGTCTTGGCTGCCGCTCTTGCCGCGAGGGTCTTGCCCCGGAGGACGTTGTCGCGCTTGGTGACGGCCTCGAGGTGCGCCGGGTTCACACAGCGGCGGTGCTGACAGGTGTCGCCCCCGGCGCAGCTCTCGTCCCAGTTGTGGCAGACGTGGTCGACTTGCAGCCCCTCGGGGATGGGCCCGACGAAGAGTAGGTAGCTGGCCCTGTGCGCCGCGTTGGTCAGCCCGAACCTGAAGCTGCCGTAACCATCCTTCGTGAGCCTTCCGCTCCAGAGCCAGCAGGTGTCGGTCTTAGTAACCCTGGAGAGAAAGCGGTCCTTGGCGCCGGGCGGCGGCACAGGATTGCGGTTGGACATGGAGTCTCCGATCTGTGGATGCTGTGTGGGTGGCCGCCCCGCCTAGCCCGCGGGACGGCCGGCTTGCGTGCGGGGTCAGGCGGCGGGGAGGTGGACGTCGACAATCGGGCGCGGCGCGGGAATCTCGACCGGCGAGGTGCACTGGGGCGAATCGCCGCGGAGGCAGATCCGTTCGATGAGCTGCATCTGCTCGGAGGCCTTGCGGTCCCACTGCAGGCGGCGTTCATTACGGAGCCGGTTCATGTCGCTGCCGACGAACAGGAATGGGGACTGAGGGTTCCCGGGCCACGGGTCGCCTGTCTCCTCGTTGAAGCGCATGTTGCGGTAGTCGAGCCAGCCCTGACGGTGTGTAGGGCACATGCCCGCTGGGGGCCGGACAGTGAAGCGCTGGTCCGGCGGGAAGGGTTTGTTGTTGGCCCAGTGCCGTTGGGTGCGCCAGCGGGCGCCTTCCCAGGTGTGCCAGCTGTCGCGGATGTGGGGCGGAACGTCGACGCCGAGGTAAGTGGCCGGTATGTCGGTCATGTGCTGCTCCTGTCGTGCAGGTCGGGTGGAACCGGATCAGACGGCGGGGCTGGGCTGGTCGTCGAGGGCGAGTTGGCCGGCGGCTTCGCGTGCTGCTCGGCGGGTGGCGGCGGCGGTCTGGCGGTGGTGGTCGCGGTCGTAGTGGAGGTGGCAGCCCTGGCACATGGCCCTGAGGTTCGTGGGGTCGCAGTTCTCGGGGGTGTGGTCGAGGTGCGCCACGGTGAGCACGACCCGGGAGCCGGTGCCGTAGGCGGTGCCGCCGTTCTCGTTGGGGCAGCGGCCGGTGTGGGTGCCGCGGCCGCACTCGCCGAGGCATTCGCAGCGGCCGGCGGCGCGTGCGGTGCGGATGTTGAGGCTGATCTGGGGCCAGTCCTTCGGGTATCGGTCGCGGTTCTCGGGGCGGATCGGCATGGGGGTCTCCTTCAGGCGGCGGGGGTGCAGTCGGGGCAGGACGGTCCGGGCATGGGGCCGGTGGCGGCGGTGCCGCAGGGCCAGGCGCCGGGGCGGGCGATGTGGTAGCAGGGCTGCTCCGGCTCCGGCGATGCGGTCCGCTGTCGGGGAGCCTTAGGCGTGATGCCAGCGGCGAGCAGCAGGAGGCGGGTGAGGTCTCCGTTGCCGTCCTTGCGGGCCTCGGCGAAGTCCTCGGGCGTCAGCTCGGTCATCAGCTCACCGCCATGTCGACGAACTGGGCGTAGTGGCCCTGGAAGGCGGTGGTGATCGTGGCGGTGGGGCCGGCGCGGTGCTTACCGACGATCACGTCGGCCTCGCCAGCACGCGGGGATTCCTTGTCGTAGGCGTCTTCGCGGTGCAGCAGGATCACGATGTCGGCGTCCTGCTCGATGGCGCCGGATTCACGAAGGTCGGAGACGAGGGGCTTCTTGTCGGTGCGCTGCTCAGGGCCGCGGTTGAGCTGGGCGAGGATCACGAGCGTGATGCCGAACTCCTTGGCCATGAGCTTCAGGCCGCGGGTGAGCTTGGAAACCTCGGCCTGCCGGTTCTCCGCCTTGGGGGCGTCCATCAGTTGGAGGTAGTCGACGATGACCAGGCGGAGACCGACGGTTCGGATCATGTGGCGGACGCGTCCACGCAAAATCGGCAGGGACAGTTCGGCCGAGTCGTTGAGGTAGAGCGGGGCGTCCGTGATGCGCTGGGCGGCCCGTGCTTCGCGGGCGACGCCGGCGTCATCAACCGACCCGGTCTTGATGTGGTGCAGCGCGACGCGAGACTCTGCGGCAAGGATGTTGTCGCCGAGCTCCTCCTCGCCCATCTCCAGGGACTCGAAGAGCGTCGGAGTGGCGTGGCGGATCGCGGCGGCCCTGGCGAGACCGAGACCGAAGGTCGACTTTCCCATTGCGGGGCGGGCCGCGACGACGACGAGCTGGCCCGGCTTGAAGCCTCCCTGCAGGAGCATGTCGAGGTCAGCGAAGCCAGTGGGGACGCGGTCATTCTTGTTGGGCTTCGTGACAGACCGCTCGAGGGCTCCGCCGATGATGTCGCGGAGCGCCTTCGGGGCGCTGGCTTCCCGGTTGCGGACGAGGTCGTCCAGGGCGTCCTGGATGGCGGGGATGTCCGCAGTCGAGTCGAAGGCTGCGGATCGGCCGCGGATGTTCATGTCGTGGCTGAGGGCGAGGAACCGGCGGTTGATCGCCGCTTCGGTGATCTGCCGGGCGTAGTACGCGGCGCCGGCGTAGCTAGTCTGCGCTTCGTCGTACAGGCTGGACAGGTGGCTAACGTCCATGGGCGGGACGGGCATGTAGCCGGTGGCGCGCCAGGTCTGCAGCTGGCGGTGAACGGCTTCCCAGCGGATCTCGCCCTTGGTGAGGGTTTCTCGGATCTCGTCGACGGCGTTCCATACCCAGCGGAGCTGGTCGGCGAGGATGTCGGCGGGGTCGAACTCGCCGGCGAGCTCGTCGATGAGTGCGGGCCGTGCCATGACGGACGCGGCAATGATGCGTTCGGCAGCAAGGTCGGGGCGGTCCTGCCCGGCGCCCGCGTCAGCGATTCCGTCCGGGCCCCACAGGTCGGTGTCGCTCATGCGGCGGCTCCGGTGCGGCGGTCGTGGCCGTCGAGCAGGACGACGCTGGCGCCGCACATCTCGGCGAGGCGGGAGGAGACCCGCGGTCCGGTGACCTCGGACAGCTGGGTGGGCAGCACGTCGCAGGTGGTGATGACGGGACGACGGTTGATGTACCGCTCGTCGAAGATCTCGAAGAGGCGCTCCTGCGTCCACTCGGATGCCTTGGCCGCGGCCAAGTCGTCGATGAACAGGAGGTTGCACTCCTGGAGTTCCTTGACGAGGGTGCGGCGGATCTCGTCGGGTCCGTCGGGACGAAGCGCATCGAAGAGGGTCGTGGAGCGGTAGGTGCGGAGGTCGGGTCCGCCAGACCACGGGCGGTTGGGGGCGTACCAGGCTTCGAGCCATCGGCGGCAGGTCTGCCAGGCGGTGTGGGTCTTGCCGACGCCGATCGGTCCGGTCAGGAAGAGGCTGTCGCCGCCCCATCCGGCGATCCAGTCGTGGACGTCCTGGTTGAGCTCGATCGGCTTCTGGTAGATCACGGGCGTCTTGCTGTCGAAGCGGTCGAGGGCCTGCTGGCCTCGCTGCTGGAGCCACTCCTCGCGGGCGGTGGGCTCGTCAGCCGAACTTGAGTGCACTCTTCTTCTCCTCGTCGGTCATGTCGCGGGGGGCGGTGGCGGGGCCAGCCGGCTTCTGGCGGCGCTGCGTCGCGGACGCTTGGCGGCGGAGGGTGTCGTACTTCTCGCGGAGCTTCATCGGCGTGAGGATGTGCGCCTGCCAGAAGTCGTTGGCGTGGGCCCAGTCGATGGCGTGCTTGGCGTCCTCGACGCTGACGCCGTCGCGGTCGAGCATCAGCCGGGTAGCGGTGCGCCACTTGTCGGTGATGCTGGGCCTCTTGCTGCCGGTCCTTTCAAGGACGTCGGCGAGGTGTCGGCAGACGGCTTCGACATCGGCTCGAGGAGGGGTATCGGCGGATGCCGAAGGCTCCGCGTCTTCTTCTTTCCCTGCTCCCTGATCCCTGCTCCCTGATCCCTGCTCAGGGCGGAGGATCTCCGGAGTCTTCTGGAAGTCCTCCGGAGAATCTCCGGAGTCCTCGGGAGGTTCGAAAGAGTCCTGGTCGGAGGGGGTGGGGTCGTCGTTCTGTACCTGCTCGGGCCTGGGGAACCTCGGCTTCCGGGGGTGGCTGACTTTTTGGTGCTCGGACCAGTTGGAAACGGCGATCAGAGCCTTTCCGGAGGCCTCGTAGAGGGTCACCAGACGGGCCGTGTGAAGGCTCTGGAGATCCTCACGAGTCCTCTGGAGGATGTCCGGAGCCTCTTCGAGGGGCCAGATCGCGGCCCGGATGAGTCGCGGGTCGGCGAGGCCCACACCGTTGTCGTCGACGTAGGTCCACAGCCCGATGAAGGTGAGGCGAGTCGACAGCTTCAGGTCGGCGATCGTGAGGGAGGTGAAGAACTCCGGCTTGATCGAACGGATACGGGCCATGGGGAGGGTCTCTTCCGGCTGCTTTGGGTGGGTGGTCTAGGCGGCGGCGTGCTGTGGCGCGCTCGGCCGGTGGTGGTCGCATCGCCACCCCGCGGCGAAGAGACGGGCGGGCTCCCCGCAAACCGGGTTGCCCGTCTCGCAGAAGCCGGGCGTGGTCTTCGGGTAGGGCGGTGGCTGGATCGACGGGGGGCGGGCCTCGTCGAGGCTGTCCATCAGGCGGCCTTTCCCATGTCGCGGATGAGGTCGTGGACGTAGGCGCGGGCCATGCCGAGGCGGTCGGCGATCTCGTGTTCGGGGACGTTGAACGAGGCAAGGTGGGCGATCTCCGCACGGCGGTAGGCCCCGAGCTCGTTGCGGTCCTCGTTAGGGGTGCACAGGGGATCGTCTATGTCGCGCCAGGCATCAGGGCCCCACCAGCCAGCGGCCCGCGCTATTCCGAGCGTTACAGGCGATGAGCCCATCTGGTGGCGTCGCCGTTCGTAGACGGCAGTGATTCGCGCGGCGAAGTCCTTGCTGGTGACGCGGCTGATCTGGGCGCATATGTGGCGGGCTGTGGCATAGCCGATCTGCGCATCCTCAGCGACCACGTAGAGGGGGTGGCCGAGAACTGCCAGAGCCCGCAGCCTGCGCATCGAGCCGAGGTTGCTCGTCCAGTAGCCAGGCCGTTCGGCATCGAATTCT
Source organism: Streptomyces showdoensis (assembly GCF_039535475.1). NCBI lineage: Bacteria > Bacillati > Actinomycetota > Actinomycetes > Kitasatosporales > Streptomycetaceae > Streptomyces > Streptomyces showdoensis. Next base: position 3,271,550 of record NZ_BAAAXG010000026.1, read on the forward strand.
GGGTCGAACGCGAGGATGATCTCGGCATTCTTGGGTGAGCAAGTCCTGTAGCGGCCAGCGGCAAGTCCGCCGATGGTGCCAGCCTTGATGCCAGTGCAGGTAGCGATGTCGGCCTGCGTCCACCCCTCTTCCTCGATGAGGCGTCGGAGGTGGTTTGCGGCGGGCGTGGCGTCGACGCGGCTGGGCCCTTCGCGGTGGCGCCTGAGGTCGGACAGCTTGCAGTAGCGCTTGTTGGCTTCAACGCACTCGGGTCGTCGGCAGCCGCGGAGGTAGCAGCGGCGCTCTCCGTGCTGCGGCGGGTTGTTTCGGCTCACTGTCCTGTCTCCTTTCGCTGGCTGGGGATGGTGGGGAGGTCGTAGATTTCGCGGCAGGTGCGGAGGCTGTCGATGGCTTCCTGCATGCGGCGCTGGGCCCGGTGGGCGGCGACGTCGGCCTCGACCTGGTCGGGGGTGCGGTAGGTGGGCGGCTTGTGGTCGATGGCCCAGGCGATGAGTCCGGCGCCAGCGAGGAAGATCACGCAGGCCCAGTTGAAGACGCTCACGCTGCGGCCTCCGTCTTGACGCCGACCCACTGGTGGCAGATGGACTTGTGGACGGTGGCCCGCTTCGACTGGGTGTAGCCGGCGTGGGCTATGAGGCCGGTGCGGGCGGCGGCGGAGAAGCGGGGCCCCCAGCAGTTCGGGTGGGGCGGTTCAGCGAGTCCGTCCTCGACGAGGTCGGCGGCTTGGAAGGGGACACCAAGGCCGGCGAACTTCTCGATCTTCTTGTCACAGTCGGCGGCCCACACGGGGTCGAGCTGGCCGATGCGCTTCATGCCGGCCTGCTTTGCGGTCTCGCCGGCATCGGGGTCGATCACGGTGGGAGTGGGGATGGACAGGTTCAGCTGGGTTGCCACGGCGGTGTCCTTCCGGTCTGCTGGGTGGTGGGCTGGCCGCCTTGCCCGCGGCCAGCCCGAGTGGGGCTACTGGGCGCCGGCTTCGAGCTCGGGGCGCTGGGGTTCGCTGAGGTACTCGGGCGGGACGTCGATGGCGTCCGGCTGCCAGTCGGTGCGGACGGTGCCGTCGTGGGCGAGGGCGCGGGCCAGTTCGGCGCTCTTCGGCAGGGCCTTGAAGTGGTTGCGCAGGACGGTCTTCTTGGCCATCTCGTCGTAGTTGTCGCGCCAGGCCGGGCTGTTCTTGGACGGCAGCTTCTGGCGCCGCTCTTCGATCTCGGCGGGGTACATGACCTTGAAGGTGCGGCCGCCGTTGATGAGCCGGGCGACGGAGTAGTAGGCGATGGCCTTGCCCCGCGGGCCGTCGGCGAATGGCCGGTGGATGAGCCGCTCTTCGAGGCCTTCCTCGTGCTCGAAGTAGTCGTTTTCGCGGACGGTCTCGACCTTCACCGAGGACGCCATCGGGTGCTGGTAGAAGAGCGTCACCATGCCCTGGTAGCCCAGCTGGAACTCGGCCTGGCCCTTGCGGGGGATGATGTAGGCCTCCTGCGTCGGCGAGCCGGGCTCGAAGCCGAGCTGCGAGCAGGTCATGAGTGCGCCGAGGAACGACTCGGTGGTGCAGTTCGCCAGGTCGGGGTTCTTGCGGATAAGGGTGAGGGCGATGCGGGCGATCCGGTCGGCGTCCATGTGCTTGGGCAGGGCTCGGGCGATCTCGGGCTTCATCCGCTCGATCTGCTGCGCCATGGTCGGCTTGGGCTGCTCGCCGGCCTGCTCGACCTGGCCGACGTTGGCGGCTCGGCGGGCGACGGCGTTGCGGGCGTCGGAGGTCACAGGTTCTCCAGGTGCACGTTGAGGACGCGGGTGGGTTCGCCGCGGTACTGCTCGGCGTCGATGTCGGGGTCGGCGGCGAGGGCGGCTTCCTTCCAGTGGATGGAGCCGCGGCGGGGCCGCCACGAGTAGGCGAGTTCGCCGCGGATGTGGACGTCGGTGGCGTCGCCTGCGATGGCCTTGAGGTGGTTCTCGGCCTCGGTGATGGCGATGTCGGCGGCTTCGGCCTGTTCCTTGGCTGTGGCGCGGATCTTCAGCCACTTCTCGACCTCGGCCGGGTCAGCGACGACGATCTGTTCGACGGGGTTGGCGTGGAGGTGGTCGAGGAGCTGGCCGGTGGCGTGGCTGCCGTCGAGGGGCGGGCGGGTGCCGGTCTGGACCCAGCCCCAGAACTCGTCGCCGATGGCGATGAGGTTGTCGATCATTTGCTGGTCGCGCTCGATGCGGTGGACGATGGTGCGCTGGCCGCCGATGGATGCCGCGGAGTAGCCGAAGTTCCAGCCGGTGAGGGCGAGCTGCCACTGGACCTGGACCTGGACTTCGCCGGGGGTCTCGTCGATCCAGTCTTTGAGGGCGTAGGACGAGCGGGTCTTGATTTCCAGGACGCCCATCTCGTCGTTCTCGACGGTGGCGCGGTCGAGATTGACGAGCATGTGCGGCCGGCTGGGCAGGCGCAGGGTGCCGGGGTTGTCGATGGCGGGGAGGCCGGTCCGCTTGGTGAAGCGGCTGGCGACGAACGGTTCGAGCTCGTGGCCCATCTCGGCGGCCTCGGACAGGACCGGGTCGTGGCGGCGGGGCACGGTCTCGCCGCGCTTCTTCAGCCAGATCTCCAGCGGGCTCGTGTACTCGTTGAGTCCGCAGATCGCGACGATGTCGCTGCCGCCGATGCCGGTGGCGCGGACCGCGTGCCACTCGTCGGCCGGCGCGTCGGGGCCGAGGACGATCTGGGCGCCGGAAGGGTAGGTGAGCGTCACGCGGCCACCTGCCCGGCGGCGATCTGCTGGAGTCGGGTGACGCCGGCAGGGTCGTACTTGATGGCGACGACGGCGGCGACGTAGTCGGGGTAGCTGTTGGTGAGCTTGAAACGGTTGCCGGGGTCGGCCATGTCGATGGCCTTGATGATCTGTTCGGTGAAGCTGCCGGCCTGGTAGCCGCCGTCGCGGCCGTAGTGGAAGAGGACGTGCGCCGCGACTTCAGCGGGGATCGTGGGTTCCATGTCGGGCTCCTTGAGGGTGTGCGGGGCCAGGCCACCCCGGGCGTGGGAGCGGGTGAGGTGGCCTGGCTGGCGTGGAGCCACTGGGCTCGACGCCGTCTGGTGGGCTACGCGGCCGGCTGGAGGCCGAACTGGCTGACGGCGGTGCTCAGCGGGAAGACGTCGTCCTCGATGCCGAGCAGGTGCACCAGGGGCTCACCACCCCGCTCCTCGCCCGAGTACTTCCACGGGTCGCCGTCCTTGTCGACCATGTCCTCGTCGAGGTTGAAGCGGATGTCGCCGACGTCGACGTATCGCGTCAGGCTCTTCCGCCAGCCGTCGAACAGCTCTTCGCGGGACGTGTGGTCATTGCGGATCGGCATCTGCATGCCGATGAACTCCGACCTGTCGTCCATGAAGACCAGGGCCGCCCCCGGGGCCGCCTGCCACAGGTGCAGGACCTGGGCTGCGTCCTTCCAACGGGCCAGATACTTCGGGGTGACGCCGCTCAGCGGGACCGGGTTGAGGCCCATGTCGAAGTACTTGCGGAAGAGGCGCCGCCAGTCGGGCAGTACGGTCGAGTCAGGCAGAGCGGCGACGGTGAGCGAGTTCACCGTGCCGGACAAGACGACTGTCGGGACGCTGCCGCCGGTGACCTGGATCGAGACGTCGGTGCTGGTCTTGAGCCAGGACAGAAGGGTGGGGATGTGAGTGCCGGAGATGGAGGTCTTCCACTCGCCGGTGTTGAGGACGGACTGCCGGGCGACGGCCATGGTGAAGCGGTCGGTGGTGACGGCGTAGAGGTAGCCGTCGCGGGACTCCAGATGCACTGCAGTGAGGGCGGGGATGGTGTCCTCGGTGCTGGCGTGCGGGGCGGCCTGCTTGAGCATTCGCTGCAGGTCGCTGGCCAGGATGGTGGTCACCTGTGCTCCTTCTTGGGATGCTTGGGTTGCGCCCCGTCGACTTCGCCTCGACGGGGCGTTGTGCTGGGGTGGTCTGTCGCCGGGCCGGCAGGGCGGGTCACCGCCAGCCCGACGGGCTCAGGGAAGGAGCTCGGTGAGGATGGGGAGGAGGGAGTAGGCCTGGTTGAAGGCCGTGTCCTCTGCCCAGCCGTGCTCGTCCTTCAGGTGGTCGGTCATGTCCTCGACGGAGTACATGAGGCTGTTCACCTGGATCCGGTGGCCGCATCCGGGTGCCGTGCAGCGGAAGTGGCGCTCGTTCACGAGGTCTCCTTGGAGAGCAGTCGCCCGAGCGCGATCAGGGCGAGCGAGCAGGCGGTGGTTGCGGCGACGGCGCGGAGGGTGAGGAGGCGGGTCACTGGCCGGCCCCCGCGGTGCGGAGTGCGTAGTCCCCATAGGACTCGGTGTGGCCGTCGCCGACGGACGCCGCGAAGTCGGCGGACACCGCGGCCCGGAGGAGACGGCTGGTGAGGCGCTTCGGCAGCGGGATCAGCGGTCCGTGGTCGTGATACACCGTCGGCAGCGGCAAGGGCGTGGGGTCCCCGGCGCCGACGAGCAGCGGCTCACCCTGATCGGAGTACAGGCCGGTCCACGTCCACTCGACGCCGACGACGTCGATGAAGCCGCCGTCCAAGTCGAAGACCGCGCCGTCGTGGAGGTAGGTGGTCATCGAGCACCCCCGCGAATCTGCTGGCCCGAGCTGACAGCCATGTCGTAGAGCGCGTGGATGCCCTCGGCGAGGTTCCGGGCGTCGTCGTCCGTCTCTTCGCCGAGCAAGGCGTTGAAGAGGGCGTAGGCCGTGTCCTTCTGGCCGTTGGCGAAGGCGGCGGTGAACTGGGCGGCGAACCGCGGGCCGGTCGGCATGGAGCGGATGTCGGTGTGGACGTTGCCGTGGAAGGCGAGGAGCCCGTAGGTGCCACGGGCGCCGGGGTTGTCCTTCTCGACGGCCAAGACGGCGATGCTGGCGAGCGCGGCGCACATCGAGACCGTGGACGTGGGACCGCCCTTCACGAACGGGCCGAGCATGGTGAGGCCGAGCAGCGGGTTGCCCGCCATGCCGTGGGCGACGGCCGCCATGATCGTGTCCGCCGGGTTCTCGCACGGCGTGGTGGGGATCTCGGTCACGACGCCACCGCCGCTCGGACAGAGAAGCTGCCGTCGGCGTGGCGGATGATCGTGTCGCCGTACTTGGCGACGACCCGGTCCGGTCCGGTGCCGATGCGCAGGCCGGTGACGACGATCTTGCCGTCGACGGCCTCCCAGTAGCCCTTGGTGAACACGCCGAGGTCGTCGAGCCAGCGGTCGAACCGGCCCTCGTTCTCGACGGTCAGCACGTGCGCGAGGATCGCGCCGTCACCGAGCGGGCTGTCGTGGTCGATGTCGACGTGGTCGAGGACGATGCCGCCGGCGTACCCGTGGACGGACACAACGGGCGTGCCGTGGCCGAGGGTCCAGGCGGGGGTGCGCGTCGTGGTGACGAGGCGGGTCTTCTCGGCATCGGCCGCGTTGTACTCCGGCCGGCAGCTCGGGTAGGCGACGACGCGGGTGCCGATCGGATGGGCGGCGTTCCAGGCGTCGGCCTGCCTCTGCCCCTCGGCCTTGTCCCGCGCGAGCTTGTCGTCGTAGTTCATCGGGCGGTTCCTCGGGTGTAGTCGCGGCCGGCGAGGTCGGGGTCGATGTCGAACCAGTCGTGGATGGCGGCCCAGTGGGCGCCGTCCGGGTCGGGGTGGGCCGCGAGGAACCGGGCGCGGGTTTCGGCGATCTGCCGTTCCAGCTCGGCGGTCGGCACGTCCAGGCGCTCGATCGGGTTGGTCAGCCTCGGCACGCAGCGGAGGCACTCGACGTCGACGCAGTCGTCCTTGTGCAGCTCGGGGATGAACGGGCGGGCCATCGCGCCGGCGAGGGTGGCGAACAGGTCGTTGCGCTTCATGCCGCTACCCCGTTCGGTCGGACCGGGAGCTTCGGGTGGTGCTTGGCGAGGACCTTGTTGGCGCGGTGGAGTTCGCTCAGCGCGTGCTCGCGGGCCTCGGCGTACTCGGGCTTCCGGCAGAGGGAGATGCAGTAGGCCTGGTTCGTGGCCTCGACCTCGGCCTGCAGAACGTGCTCCGGGACCTGGGCGCCGATCAGCGCAGCGACACGGTCGGGGACGGGGACACCCGTCGGCTCGATGGAGATCACGCCGCCACCGCCTTGGGCTCCTCGCTGTGGGCGGCCTTCGCGGCCTGCTCGTGCCGCTCGATTGCGGCCTCGCGGTTGCCGTCCTTCTGGGAGGAGTGGTCGATGACGAAGCCGGCCAGGAGCATTCCGGTGTGCTGCTTGCTGGGGCTCTCGTCGAAGATGACGGTGTCGTAGTAGCCACCGCCGATGCGGACCGTCGAGACCAGCAGGTTCTTCGACTCGGATACGACCGTGGTTTGGCGGACGATGTCCGGCAGGCCAGGGGATACTGTCTTCACTGGGTTCACTTCTCTTTCGCAGTTGGGTTGCGATGGAGTGGGTGGATCTGGGAGGGCCAGTCGCCGGAGGTCAGAGCCCGGCGGCGGCCCGCATACCGCTCTAGGCGGCGAGGGGGGCGACGAGCGTCCGCTCGTGTTCGCGGCGGATCGACATGGGGCTGAAGGTGATTCGGCCGCCGTCGTTGTGGTGGAAGACCCGGCGCTTGTAGCAGGCCTCCCTGAGGGTCCGTGCGCTCCGGTAGGGGAGGAGCTTCAGCTTGACGACCTCCTCGGGACTCCAGCGGATGAGGTCGGCCTCTTCGGCCTGCTTGGCCTCGGCGAGCGTCAGCGTTCGGGGTCGCGTGGCCTTCCGTGCCTTGATGGGCGTCTGGGCGGTCACGTTCTATTCCTCCTGGGTTATGGCGGCGGGCTTCACCTGAAGCGCGCTTGCGATGGTTCGGACCCGGTGGTCCGCCGACTTGCGGATGAGCCCTCGCTCCATGCGCGAGAGGTAGCCGCGGTCGTATCCGGTCAAGTTCTGGAGGGTGCGCAGGCTCATGTTCTGAGCTCTGCGTACCTGCCGAATGGCGGGTCCGTCTGGCGTCACACCCAGAATCTACGCACAGTCTGGCTACGAGGGCAAGCGTTCTGCCTACCTTGGAAGCTTAGATTCTGTGCGTGGCACTGCGTGACTGGCCGGTGGCTGGCATATGCCGAAAGCGTTTGTGCAACCAGGGAAGCTTGAAAATGAGACTTAAGCCCAGGTCAAGGCCCAGCAAGTAGGCTTCGCGGTTGCATGAAGTTGAGGCATGATGAGCCCATGGAGCTTGACTGGAAGCGGCTTGGAAAGGCACTCAAGGCCGCACGTATGGCGCCCGGTGTCGACCTCACGCAAGAGGAGATGGCGGAAGATCTTGGCCTGGGGCGGTCCGTCATCCAGCTCATCGAGGGCGGCAACGAGTACAAGAAGCCCACTCCGTCGATCCGGGCCTATGCGGCACGCGTAGGTTGGGCAGAGGGCTCCATCGAGACTGTCCTGGCCGGCGGGCAGCCCTCCCTCGTGGGTGAGGAAGGCTCCAGGCGTGCGCCTCGGCCCGAGGTGGCGGACCCCGCCGTGGATGCGGGCCTGCCTGTTCGCATCGTGCACGAGCTGAAGGGGCGCGGCGAGCTGCTGGACACGGCCGTCATCCCGCTTGGCGACGGCGGCAGCATGGTCGTCGTGGTCAAGGGCAAGCCCGGCGCCTCTCCGGAGGAGATTGCCCGCAACCTGGAAGCCTGGCGCGAAGCCCACGGGCAGCTGCTGGAGCTCGACTACCGCAAGGCGGCGGAGCGTGACGAGCGACGCGATGCATAGCAGCCGTCACGTCTAGTTGCTCCAATCACTCCACAAGTGGCCCAAAAGTGTGGTTGCATGGCCGAACGCTGACCATGGGGCCACCAATCGGACAAGTGGGGTGCCGATGTGTGTCCATGTCTACTGCGCCGACGGTCTGCCCAACGAGGCTTTGGTCTGGGCGGAATCCCGTGATTCCCACATCCGCGTATACGCGTCCAGCTCCCTCGTTGACACCGGTCGCCTGACCGATGCCGGCGCCGCCGCAGTCAACCGCGCCCTCGCCGCGCTGCCTGGAGCCCCCTCGCTCGAAGCTGCAACTGCCTGCCGGTGAAGCCTGCTTCCGGTCGTTAGGCAGCGCAAGATTGCGGTAGCGAGGAGAAGGGAGTGGCACGTGGCCTACGCCGAGAAGGTGTACAAGGTCCGCAACGGAGTGAAGACGAAGCAGTTCACCTGGCGGGCCTGCTACAGGAAGCCAGACGGCTCCAAGGGGACCGAGCCGGGGTTTCCCACTAAGAAGACGGCCGAGGACTGGGGCAACGCGCAAGAGGCCTCCATCCGTGCAGGCCGCTGGGTCGATCCGGCCCTTATGCGCCGGACGTTCGGGGAATGGGCCCGCGAATGGATGGCGACCCAGTCGCCCCGCGGGACTACGTCCACTCGCAGGTGGGCCCGCCTCGAAGCAGTGATCTTCCCCCGCTGGGAAAACACGTCCCTGATGCAGATCACGTGGTACGACGCCGAGACCTGGGCGAACAGCCTGACGATCGACGACGTCTCCGTCACCCACGCGCTCTCGCTGATGTCGACCATCCTCAACGGCGCCGTCGACGCCAAGCACCTCCTGGTGAACCCGCTCGCCGGCCGCCGACGCCGGCGTACCGCGGCCGCCAAGGAAGCGCTGCAGGCGAAGGACGAGGCCAAAGAGAACGCCTATGCGCCGCCCGAGATCGTGCTTCAGCTCGCGCGGCGCGCCGGCCCCTTCGACGGCATGCACATCCTCACCGTCGCCTTCACCGGTCTGCGCTGGGGCGAGAGCATCGGCCTCCACAGGGACAACGTCCTGCTGAAGCGCAGCGAGCACTACGACGGCGCGCTCTTCGAGTGCCCGGTGCTGCGGGTCATCGAGGAGGTCGCGGAATACCAGAAACGACTCCCTGACGGCAGCAAGGGCCCCTTGGTGGTTGACCTGGAGCCGGTGAAGACGCGGGAGTCGAAGCGGCGGGTCGACGTTCCTCCGTTCCTGGAGGAGCTGCTGCGCCAGCACCTCGGCCGGACGAAACATCCGTACATCTTCACGACGCGGTCCGGCGCTTTCTGGCGGCGGGGCAACTTCGGCCGACAGGTGATGAAACCAGTGAGCGGCGGCAGGGAGGCGCTGGGGAAGGTCCGCGGTCACGCCGAGCGGGAGCAGTGGGAGCCGATCATGCCGGGCCTCACGATGCGGGCCATGCGGCACACGCACGACACGTACCAGGCGCAGATCGGCGTGAAGCCGATTCTTGAACACGAACAGGCTGGGCATAAGTACCCTGGAATCAAGGGTCGGTATCAGCATCCGACGCCGGAGATGCGGCGGGAGAGGCTGGACGGCCTGCAGCGGATCTACGAGCGTGCGATGGAGGCGCTCGGCTGGGAGGCGATCTGGCCGGACGAACCTCCCGGCCCCTAAATCGCCCCTAAAAAAACAGCGCGAGGCGCGTTGGAGCAGGTCAGAGCCAGATCAAACCGGCTCTTACAAAGCAGATGTCGGCGGTTCGAAACCGTCCGCGCCCACCAGGACGAAGGCCCCCAGCCGATCATGGCTGGGGGCCTTTGACATCTCCTTCTGGCACGCAGATCGGGTAGGGGAGCGTCACCGCGGCGGCAGATGAAGCGGCTCGTGGTGGTGCCAGATGAGGTAACGGTCTTCGCGGCGCAGTTCGGCGGAGCCCCACTCGATCCGCATGACGCCCTGAGCCATGGAGCAGGCGTAGGCGACGAGCACGAGCTTGGCGTCCCCTGACAGCTGGGCGAGGTCGGGATGAGGTGCTTGCTCGTCCAGCTCGTCGAGGCCCAAGTCGAAGGCTTGTTGCCTGGGCTCGGGGCCGTGCCGGCGTATCAGGTCGGCGCGGAAGCCTGTGGCGCGTCGCAATCGCGCCGCCGTGACGGGGACGTCCTTCTTCGCGTAGCGCAGCGGATAGATCACATGGTCGCCAAGGACAATGAGCGTTCGTCCCTGTAAGCGCACAGGCTGGGCCGCGGGGAGTGGGGCGAGGCCGACTTCCAGTTCCTCGTACTGGGCGGCGTACAGACCGTGCCCGTATGCCTCCAGGGTCTGGGTCTGCACTCCCTCGTGGCCGTTACGGGCTCGGGCATGGGCTCGAATCAAGCTGGCTGGGATGATGTCGGCCAAGGGCCCTGCGGCGTCACCGAAGGTCTTCTCGGCCCACCCTGTCACGGTTGCCATGGTCTACCGCCCTTCCCCCTTGTGGCACCTGAGTGTCGAGCAGCATTCAACGAAACCGTGCAGGCTGGGTGAGAGCTGCGCAAGAGGGCATACGGCGCACGATGCCGTGTATCGGGGCGCCGGAAGGCAGGCAGGACCAGGCTGCCAGGGGCTCAGTCACGATCGGGCGACTCGCAAAGCAGATGTCGGCGGTTCGAAAGCATCCGTGCCCATCAGGACGAAGGCCCCCGCGCCCTCTCGCTGAGCGGCTTTTGACTCCTCGACGAGCCCTGCGGCCAATCTCAATCGCGGGAGTTCACTGATCGGGTCGCTGGCTCAGATCGCGAAACATCAGAACCTGCACGTCGTGAACATGGGACGAATCACCTGCGGTCATCCTTCGCTCCATGCCCCACTCGAAATAGAAGCCCTCCCCGTTTTCCTGCACGCAGATCGCCCGCATCGTGTACCCGCCCGGGCTGGCCTCCCTGAAGGGCCGGAGCCATCTTTCGGATCCGCCGAGCTGGGAAACCACGCGCTCGCATGCCGGTGGCGCCGGAGGGGTCGTGCTGTCGGGGGCGAGCAGTTCGATCCCCGTGAGCCCCACGAACAGTGTCACCACCAACGAAGGAACAGCCAGGCACTGGACTGCCACGTCGTTGGCGGCCTTCAGCTTGGCTCGGAACGACCCGGCCTCAGAGGTTTCCAGGCGCAGGCCGCCACCAGCCGAGAACAAGGGGAACGGATGCAGGGTGCCCGAAGGTTCGCTATGCCATTCCCTCCCCGAGGAAATCTCGTTGGCGATACTGAGAGACCACCGAAAGCTCAAGTCCAGGTAGCTGAGAATCCGTCCGATGCGCCCACTGTTGCCACTGGGGATCCAGAGGTGAAATTCGATGTCGGACAGCGCGATTCCGGAGAAGCGCTCATCGATGCGCCCACCTGCACTGTTCAGGTCTTCACTGAGATTCTTCCAGTCCTCTGATGTGAAGATGTGCATGGCTGTCACCTCGCTTCTCAGGACAGTGGCTCACGGGCGACGCCGCCCCGCACCTCATGACGGTCTGGTGGGGTGAACGTGGCACGTCTTCGCCGGACGGGCCAGCTCACCGGGTGATCCTCGGGCGCGTCGGGATTGCGGTGGGGCCTGGGGGCGCTGTCGATACTGCGCGCACGGGACGTGGGCGGTCGGTTGCGCGGGTGCGGGTCGGTGTGGTCGCCGGGGTCGTGGCGCTCGGGGTTCTCGCGGGGGCCGGCACGAGTGCCGGCGGCATCGGCAGCGGCGAGCTGCTCTCCCGGGACGCGTACGAGGAACTGCTCGACCCCGGGACCGTCGGCCTGGGGCGGCCGACGAAGACGTGCCCCGAGACCGTCTGCCTCGCCCAGACCCGTGCCACCCACTACGGGATGGGGCTGCTCCTCCTCGGGGACTGGGTCTCCCAGCACCCCTCTTCTTCGGCTACACCGCCGCCCAGGCCTACCTCCCCTCCCAGCGCCTGGCCATCGCCGTCTCCACCACCAAGGGCCCAGGACCCCCGGCGGCCACACCGCCCACACGATTGCCCAGCGCATCGCCGCCGCCCTCGCCCCCGGCCACCCGGTCCCCGACTTCGGCTGAGGGAGGGGAGGGGAGGAGAGGGGAGGGAAGGGAGGGAAGGGAGGGAAGGGAGGGCAAGCCGGGTAGAGGGGCTTGTCGGTCAGGACAGGAGCAGGAAGAGGGCCAGCGCCACCACGAGCGAGTCGATGCGGTCCAGCAGGCCGCCCGAGCCGGGGAGCCAGTGGCCCGCGTCCTTCGCCCGGGCGCCCCGCTTGACCATCGACTCCAGCAGGTCCCCGAGCGGGCCGCCGATCGCCACGGCCACCGCCGTCTGCCAGGACAGGGACGACAGCACGGCGAGCGACAGGACGCCGGCCGCGGCGCCGGCCAGCGTGCCGCTCCAGCGTTTGGCGGGTGACAGCGGGGAGAGCCGCGGGCCGCCGAAGCGGCGGCCGGCCGCGTACGCGACGACGTCGGCGACCGACACGGCCACGAACAGGACGAGCCCCACCGCCCCCGCCGTGACCAGACCGGCCAGGGCGCCCAGCCACACCAGACCGAGGAGGCCCGCCCCCAGGCGGCGCAGCCCGTGCTCGGCGTCGCCCGACAGCAGGGGTACCCCGGCGATCGCGAGCGCCCCGATCGCGGCGACCCGCGGCACCTCCCCGGGGGCCAGCCAAGCGGTCAGGACGAGCCCGACGACCGCCGCGCCGAGCACCGCCCGGTCCAGCGGGCCCAGCCGCAGCAGCCCGCCGAACTCCGCCACCGCGATCACCCCGACCACGGCCGCGAGCACCGCGATCCCCGGCGGCCCGAGCCAGAACGCGCCCGTCACCACCGGTACGCCGAGCGCCCACGCGCACCAGCGGACCATCAGCTCACGCCGCCGGGTCGCCGCCACCGCGAGTCCGCCGAGCGCTAGGGCCCCGCCGAGGTACGGCACGAGGCCGGGGACCGTCGTCATCGGGAGGACCGGTCGGCCGCCGCACTCGCCGGGGCCGTGTCCCGCGCCCGCAGCGCCTCCAGGGCGCTCCGGCACGCCGCCACGATCCGTGCGTTCTCGGCCGTGTCGCGGACGGCGACGCGGACGGTCCGCCCCTCGTACGACGGGGACATCGGCGACAGGTCCCGCAAGTAGACGCCGTGGCCCCGGCACGCGCGCACCAGCTCGGCCGCGCTCGGGCCGCCCCGCGGCAGGACCACGCCGAGGTAGTTCGCCACCCCCTCGTCGACCGCCTCGAATCCGTCCAGCTCGGCGAGGCCGGTGGCGAGCCCCCGCCGCAGCTCCGCGGTCCGCGCCCAGCGCTCCGCGTAGTACCCGGGGTCGCGCAGCGCCGTCACCGCGGCCAGCTGGGCCGGCAGGCTCACCGGCCACGGTGGCGTCCAGCGGCGCAGCTCCCCGGCGGTGGCCGGGTCGGCCACCAGATACGCGGCCCGCATGCCCGACAGCGCGTACATCTTCGAGAGCGACGTGCACACCACGACCCGGGGATCGGCCGAGGCGAGGCCGGCCAGCGACTCCGTGGGGTCGACATAGCCCAGGTACGCCTCGTCGATCCACCACCGGGTCCGCGCGGGAGAGGCCTCGATCACCGAGCGCAGCGCGTCGGCGGGGGTGTGGCGGCCGGTCGGGTTGTTCGGGTTGACCACCACCACGAGGTCGTACCGCCCGTCGGCGGTCGCGGCGGCGAGCCGGGCCGGATCGAGCCGCCAGCCGTCCTCCGGGCGCAGCCGCAGCCGGTCCACCCGGCAGCCGATGACCCGCTCGGTGACATGGGCGTACTCGCCGTAGCCCGGGTCCAGGAGCAGGACCCGGCTTCCCGGGGTCAGCCACCGGCCGAACGCGCGGAAGATCAGGTCGGACGAACCCGCCCCGACGACCAGCGAGTCCACCGGCAGCCCGCGGGCCGCGGCGATCTCCGCGACGAGCCCTTCCGCACCCGTCGGCGGCGAGGTCCGCGCCGACCACCCCGGGTCCTCCGCGAGTACCGCGCGGACCCGCGGGGACGGCGGGAACCAGGCGTCCAGCACGTCCGCCGCGACCACCTCGTGACGGCGTTCCAGCGTCCGGAAGTCCGTACCGATCGCGGAGAAGAAGGCGCCGCCGTGCTCGCAGCCGTCCGCGCGCGGCGCGAACTCCGTGTCCACGCGCCAGTCGAGGCCCGCGCGCAGCCGCTCCAGGGTCCGGCCGTGGCGCTCCCGGACCGTCCTGGCCAGCTCGGCCACGGAACCGCTCAGCACCTCGAACGAGACCGCCCCCGAGCGGACCGTCCGCCCCACCGGCCGCAAACCGGCGGCGAGGTACATGTCCAGCAGCTCCGTGCGTCCCATCGCCACGACGTCGCGGCCGCCCCGCGCCGCGACCCAGCGCAGCGCCGCGTACATGAGGAGCGGCGCCGCCGTGGTGGAGCGCCAGCGCTCCTCCACGGTCAGGACGCGGATCTCGAACGGCTCCTTCTCCGACAGGACCGGCAGCTCCTCGCGCGTCAGGTACTTGTCCAGCGCGTAGCGGCCGACCCACGGCGGGGTGAGGCTGACGAAGCCGATCCGCGTCTCCCCCCGCGCGGCCACGAGGTACACGTTGTCCCCGTCGAGCCCGTCGCTCAGCCGCCCGGACGGATGCGCCGGATGCTGGCCCAGCTCCTCCGCGTACACCCGGTGCCGCAGCTCGTGGATCCAGTCGAAGTCACCGGGCGTGGCGGTGCGCAGCTGTACGGCGTGGGTGTGGTCCATGAGCGTCTCCCCCAGGTGGCTCCGGCGTTCGGTCCCCAGCATGGAGACGCCCGATCACCGGCACCTGAGTACGTGTACTCACTTCGGTCTCCGTGCCGGGGCGGGGAAAGCACTGGTGGGCGAGCGGGACCGCGGGTGATCATTCCCGCCATGAGTGACCGACCCGATCGCTGGACCCGTGCCGACGTCTACCCCGACATGTGGGTCGACCCCGATGACGACCCCCGCAACACCGAGAAGGCCGGCCCCGAGGGCGAGCGCGCCACGCTGCTCGAGTTCCTCGCGGACTACCGGCTCACCCTGTTGATGAAGTGTCAGGACCTGGACGCCGGGCAGCTCGCCCGGCGTTCCGTGCCCCCGTCGACGATGTCGCTGCTCGGGCTGGTCCGGCACCTCGCCGAGGTCGAGCGCGACTGGCGGAACTGGATCGTCGACGGCGAGCCGCTGCCGAAGCTGTACGGCCGGCGGAACGGGGACTTCGACGGGGCCGTCGCCGATCAGGCGGTGGTCGACGCCGCCTACGCCGATCTCGCCCGCGAGCAGGCCGCGACCGATGCCGCGCTCGCCGCCCGTCCGGATCTCGGCGAGCGCGTGGGCGAGGACGGCTCCTCGGTCCGGGAGCTGATGGTGCACCGGATCGAGGAGTACGCCCGGCACTGCGGCCACGCCGACCTGCTGCGCGAGTGCGTCGACGGGCGGGTGGGGCAGTGAGGTGAGCCCGGTTCAGCGGGCTCTTCTCGACGTGGCCGCGTGAGCGGCCAGTGCCAGCACGCTGAGGCCGAACATCAGCACGCCCAGCGGCACGTGCACCTCCGGTACGTGCGCGATGCCGAGCACGACCTGCGCCGAGGCCAGCAGCAGGAAACCGCTCGCGTACAGGATTGGGCGCGGGCCGCCGCCGCCCGGCCGCCAGGCGAGGACCGCGGCGAGCAGGTACAGCATCGACGCGCCGTACATCACGCGCGCCCCGATGCCGTGCAGCAGTTCGCCGTACGAGGTGGCCAGCAGCAGGCCCGCCGTGGTCGCCTGGAGGAAGAGCGTGACGGTCTGCAGGGCGACGGAGACGCGGAGGAAGGTGAGGGTCCGGGCGCTCGGGCGGGCCGGGTGGGCCTGGGGGGTCGCTGCGGTGGTGGGTGCGGTCATCGGTCGGTCCTCTGTTCTGCCTCGTGGCGGTGGTGGCGATGGAGGTCGGTACCCGGCTCGGTACCTTCTCGGTAGTTCGACGACGCAGCGGTGCGGAATGTGAGGCGGGGGACGTGACGGGGGGAAACGGGCTGTTCGGAGGCGGGGTCGGGGGCGGGGCCGGGGCTGGGGCCGGGGGTGAGGTGCGGCTGCTGCTCGGGGAGCGGCGGCGGCTCACCGATCTCGCCTACCGGCTGCTCGGGTCGCTCGCCGAGGCCGAGGACGCCGTCCAGGAGACGTACGCCCGCTGGTACGCGATGCCGCAGGAGCGGCGGGAGGCGGTGCGGGCGCCGGGGGCCTGGCTGACCACCGTCGCCGGGCGGGTCTGCCTCGACCTGCTCGGCTCGGCGCGCGCCCGGCGCGAGCGGTACGTCGGCGCCTGGCTGCCGGAGCCGCTGCCCGACCGCACGGAGGGGGACGGCCGTCCCTCCGAGCTCGCCGACCCCGCGGACCGGGTCACCCTGGACGAGTCGGTGCACATGGCCTTCCTCGTCGTCCTGGAGTCGATGACGCCGGCCGAGCGGGTCGCCTTCGTCCTGCACGACGTCTTCGCGTACCCCTTCGGCGAGGTGGCCGAGATCGTCGGGCGGACGCCGGCGGCCTGCCGCCAGCTGGCCTCCTCGGCCCGTCGGCGGGTGGGCGCCGCCAAGGCTCCCGCCGGGCCCGCGGCGGCCGGGCAGGCCGGTGTCGTTCGGGACTTCAAGGCGGCGTGGGAGGCCAAGGACATCGAGGCCCTGGTCGGGCTGCTCGATCCCGAGGCCGTCATGACCGCCGACGGCGGCGGCCTCGTCGGCACCGTGCTGCGGCCGGTCGAGGGTGGCGGGCGCATCGCCGACTACCTGCTCTTCATCGCGGGCAAGGCGCCCGGGCTGCGGCTCCTGGAACGGTCGGTCAACGGCCGGCCGGGCCTGGTCGCCCAGGCCGGCGGGGTCACGGTCACCGTCGCCGCGTTCGACCTCACCGACGACGGCCGGGTCGGCCGCATCTGGGTGGTCCGCAACCCGGAGAAGCTACGCCCCTGGACGGGGGAGTGAGCCGGGTTGACGCGCGGTCGGGTGCGCCGGTGTACTCCCACGCATGGAACAGGTGGGGGACGCGCCCGAAGTCGGGGCGCAGAGCGGTGAGATGACGCCGCGGACGTACGTGGAGACCCGGCTCGCGCAGTACCAGGAGTGGTACGACCTCAAGGCCACGAAGATGAAGGCGATGCATCTGCGGATGCGTACCGTCTCGGTGGTCGGGGGCGCGCTCGTGCCCGTCCTCGTCAACCTCGACCTGGGGTTCGCGCGGATCGCCGCGACCGTGCTCAGCCTGGTCGTGGTGGCGTCCGTGTCACTGGAGAGCGTCTACCGCTACCGGGAGCAGTGGAAGAACTACCGGTCGACCGAGCAGCTCCTCGGGCACGAGCGGGTCTACTTCGCCGCGCGCGTCGGGCCGTACGACCGGCTCTCGGACCGGGACTCGTTCACGACGCTGGTCGCCCGGGTGGAGAAGGCGATCGCCAGCGAGAACTCGGCGACGCTGAACGTCATGACGCTCGGCGGGCAGGTCAGCAGCGAGTTGCAGCAGTACGGGCTCCCCCCGCAGCGCGAGGAGAGCCCGTCGGGCCCGTCGGTCCCGGACCGGTCGGACGGCCAGGCCGGGCCGAAGGGTCCCGCCGTCAGCACATGACGGAGTCGACCCGGGTCGAGTTGTACGAGCAGGTGTCGATCCTCGCGCCGTTCGCCTTGCGCAGCGTGGCCGTGTCGCGGTCGTTGTTCCAGACGTACGCGCCGCGGCCCTGGTAGAGGTTCGCGGCCGTGTTGGTGCCCCGGCCGGTGCGGACGGTGACCGTCTTGCCCTTGCCGAGGGTGAAGTTGCCGAAGGTGTACTTGTGGTTCGACGCGTCCGTCAGCGTCCAGCCGCGCAGGTTGACCGCCGCGCCGGTGGTGTTGCGTATCTGCACCCACTCGGCGTTGAGGCTGGCGGTGCTGCGGGTGTCCGAGCCCGGGCTGTCGTAGTAGATCTTGTACAGGTGGACGGAACCGGCCGCCTGGGCGGGGGAGGGCAGCAGGAGCAGGCCGGCTGCGGCGGCCGCGGCGGCGGCCACGACGGTGCGCGTACGGAGCATGGGTGTCCCTTGGCGTGGTGGGGCGGTTGCGGTGGTGACGGGCCGGGCCCGCCCCTACGGGCGCCCGGCGCCGACACAGAATACGCACGGTCTTCACAACTTCCGCACCGTGTTCCGGAAATGACTGCCGGTCGGCCGGAAGTGGTCCCTAGGCTGGCCCCATGGGCAGCTCCCTCCGCATCACCGTGCTCGGCTCCGCCACTCCCTACCCGCGGCCCGGCAACGCCTGCTCCGGGTACCTGCTGGAGTCGGGCGGCGGCGACGAGCACGGAGGCCGTCCCGTCCGCGTCTGGGTCGACGCGGGCAGCGGGACGCTGGGGGAGCTCCAGCGGTACGTGGGGCTGGGCGGACTCGACGCCGTCTGGATCTCGCACCTGCACGCCGACCACTGCGCCGATCTGCTCACCGCCTTCTACGGGCTCCGCCACGCCGACGTCGAACGGCCCGCGCCGCTGCCGCTCTTCGGGCCGCCCGGCATCGCCGACCGGCTGGCCGGGTTCCTCACCAACGGACCCGCCCGCAGCCCCGTCGAGAGCGCCTTCGCCGTCGAGGAGCTGTACGACGGGCACGCCGTACGGATCGGCGGGATCCGGCTCCTGTCCCGCGCCGTCGAGCACGGCGGGCTGCCGGCCTTCGGCCTGCGGGCGGAGGGCACCGACGGCGCGGGTGGAGTCGACGGCGGGGGCGGAGCCGACGGTGCGGGTGGAGTCGACGGCGCGGGCGGCGCCGTCCTCGCGTACTCCGGGGACAGCGGGCCCTGTGCCGCGCTCACCGAACTCGCCCGCGAAAGCGACCTGTTCCTCTGCGAGGCGGACGGCGAGGGGCCCGGCCACCTCTCCCCGGAGCAGGCCGGCCGGGCCGCCGCCGAGGCGGGTGCCGCGCGGCTGCTCGTGACGCATGTCGGGCCCGCGATCACTCCCGGGGCGGCGACCGCGCGGGCGGCCGCCGTGTTCCCCGGCCCGGTCTCGTACGCGGAGCCCGGGCTGGGCCTCGACGTCACGCGTCGAAGTCGTACTCCAGGACGTACGACGCCGAGTCCAGCGTCATCTCGTTGAGCTCGACCGGAACTCCCGCCTCGGTGAGGGCGGTCCGGCTGATCAGGATCACCGGGGTGCCGAACTCCAGCGACAGGCGCGCCGATTCCTCGGCCGTCGGCATCCGGCAGCGGATCTCCTCGCGGAAGTGCACCGGCCGGTGGCCCAGTTCGGTCAGCCGGGCGTAGGTGCCGCCGGGGCCGGTGTCCGGTTCCGCGATCGCGGTGCCCTCGGCGAGGGCCGCCGGGAGGTACGAGACGGAGAACAGCACCGGCTTCTCGTCCAGCACGAAGCGCCTGCTGCGCACGCAGACCGCCGCGTCGGGCGAGGCCAGGTCGAGCACCCGGGCCACCCGCGCCCCGGCCGGTGCCGCGGCCCGGACCTCGATCTGGTCCACGAGGAGGGACCGGTCCTCGATGTCCGCCGACCAGACCGAGCGGCCCGCTCCCCAGTGGGCGTGGGCGAGCCGCGGGATGCCGCGGCGGCGCAGCGGCCGGAACGTGCGGACGAAGACCCCGGCTCCCTTGCGGGCCTCGGCGAGGCCCTCGTTCCGCAGGACGGACAGGGCCTGGCGGGCGGTCATCCGGGCCACGTCGTAGGTGGACATCAGATCGTTCTCGCCGGGGAGGCGGTCGCCCGGCGCGAAGTCACCCGACTGGATCGCGGTTCTCAACTCATCGGCGATGCGCTGGTACTTGGGCCGACGACCGCTGTCCTGGTCAGTCATGGGTGGACCACTCCCTTCCGTCTGCGGGACACCCTACGGCCCGGTTCTCCGAGGTGGTGTACACCTGTGCGCCGTCCCGCCCCGCCGATCCATCCTTCGGGGGACATCTCTAGAGATGCGTTGACAGAGAGGGGTCACAGGGCTTCTCTGGGTGTATCTATCTGATCTCTGCCAGATCTCTGCCAGCTCTCTGCGAACCGGGACGGAGGCCATGCGTGCAGCCCGTGCCCGAGGTCGGTGACCTCGTCCGTGATACCGCCACCGGGCGGGTCGGCTTCTACGTCGACACCGTCTCCGGCCGCTTCCTCATCCGGCCCGTCAACGGCGGCTGCGCGTGGGAGGCCGAACCCGTGGACGTGCAGCTCGCCACGCCCATGCGGGAGCTGCGCGCCCGCGCCGCCGAGATCAACGCGCGGAGCAGGCGCAGCCTCGGCGGCTGAGCGGTGGGCCGACGTTGTCGGTGGGGCGCGTCACACTGGAGGCATGTGCCGCAGCATCAAGACCCTCCGACCGCCGGCCCTCCCCGAGGAGGCCACCGAGGACGACATCCGCGCCGCCGCCCTGCAGTACGTCCGCAAGGTCTCCGGCTTCCGGGCGCCCGCCGCGCACAACCGCGAGGTGTTCGACCGGGCCGTGGACGAGATCGCGGAGGCCACCGCCCGCCTCCTGGACGGCCTGGAGGTGCGGGGCAGCCACGCGCACTCCCACGCGCACCCCCACCCGCATCCGGACGGGCGTCCGCGACCGGCTCGCGCGGTGGGCGCCTGACCTCCGCGGGGCCGCTCCGCTCAGGCCGCCGTCGCGGGGGCCGCGGCCGGGCGGCGTATGACGTAGGCCGCCACCCCGCCCGCCAGGAACAGGGCCAGCACCGGGACGCAGGCGCCCAGCCAGGTCGCGCCCAGCCAGCGGCCGCCCAGCCAGCCGAGTCCGACGCTGTACGTGGCCCAGGACGCGGCCGCCAGCGCCGACCAGGGCAGGAAGTCCTGGAGGCGGCGGCCGGTCGCGCCCGCGCCGAGGGAGACCACCGAGCGGCCGGCCGGGGCGAAACGCGCGAGGACGACGAGCAGGCCGCCGCCGCGGGCGAGCGTCTCGCCGAGACGTTCCTGCGCGGCGGTCAGGCGGCGGGAGCGGGCGACGGCCCGGGCCAGCCGGGACCCGCCGCTCCTGGCCAGGCGGTACGCGAGGAGGTCGCCGAGCACCGAGGCGGTGGCCGCGCAGAGCAGCAGGGGGAGCAGGGAGGGGGCGTACCCGCCGGTCGCGGCGCCCGGGGCGGCGGCCACCGAGGCGGCGGAGGAGGCGGTGGCGGCCGTGACCACCAGGATGCCGCTCGGCAGCACGGGCAGCAGGACGTCGAGCAGGATCGACGTCATCACCGCCGCGTAGATCCACGGGCCCGAGGTCAGCGCCTGCAGTGACCACCCCGTGCCGTCGAGCACGTTCACAGCGCCAGAGCCTACGCGGGGGCGCCGGGGGCCGGACCGACCGGGGCCGGGAACCGCTGCTGCGGCTCCCGGCCCCGGGGATTCCCGTGCACGCGCCGGCGTGATGCTCCGGCGCGTCGCGGCGCGTTACGCCGCGACCGTCGGGCGCTTCTCCTCCGCCGGCCGCCCGGCCTCCGCGCCGCGCGCGCCGAAGAGGCGGTCGAGCGCCAGCGCGCCCGGCCCGGTGAAGACGAGCAGCAGGAAGGCCCAGCAGAACAGGGCCGCGCTCTCGCCGGAGTTCTGCAGCGGGAACAGGCCCTCGGGCTGGTGGACGTCGAAGTACGCGTACGCCATCGAGCCCGAGGCTATGAACGCGGCGCTGCGCGTGCCCACGCCCAGCAGGACCAGGGCTCCGGCGACGAGCTGGATGACGGCCGCGTACCAGCCCGGCCAGGCACCGGTCTCGCCCACGGTGCCGCCGAGCACTCCGAAGAGCGAGGCGGCGCCGTGGCAGGCGAAGAGCAGACCGATGACGATCCGGAACAGGCCGAGGGCGTAGGGCTGCGCCTGATTCAGGCGGCTGGCAAGGGTGTTCATGTGGGGGGCGCTCCTGTGGGGACGGCGGACCGGAGCCCTCAGGTTAGGCACCCCTCACTAGTACTTGCAACTTCAACATTCCACTCCGTGAGACCGCGTGAGACGGCCGGAGGGTCGTCGGGGGCGGTCGCCGGGGCGTTCGTCGCGGGTCAGCAGCCGTTGAGGGTGGTCTGGAGCGCGCTCTTCTCCGCCGGGTCGACGCTGAGGTTCCAGTAGTACTTCACGTGCACCCACATCCGGGCGTACGTACAGCGGTACGAGCTGAGCGGGGGCATCCACTGCGCCGGGTCCTTGTCGCCCTTCGCCTGGTTGACGTTGTCCGTGACCGCGATCAGCTGGGGGCGGGTCAGGTCGTTGGCGAAGGACTGCCGCTGGGCGGTCGTCCAGGAGTTGGCGCCCGAGCGCCAGGCCTCGGCGAGCGGGACGACGTGGTCGATGTCCAGGTCGGAGGCGACGGTCCAGGTGGCGCCGTCGTACTCCGAGAACCAGCTGCCGCTCACCGACGCGCAGGCGGCGTCCGTCACCACGTTCACGCCGTCGCGCTTGAGGACCACCTCGCGGGTGTTGCAGGTGCCGGACTGGGTGATCCAGTGCGGGAACAGGTCGCGGCTGTAGCCGGTGGTGGAGCCGGCCGCCGTGACCGTCAGGGCGGCGAGGTAGGTGCGGGCGGTGGCGGCGCTGACCGGGGTGGGCGGGGCGGCCTGGGCGGCCGGGGCGGTGGCGAGCAGGCCGGTGAGGGTCAGCGCGGCGGAGGTGGCGAGGACGGCTATTCGACGCGCGTAGACACTGGCGGCGGACATGCGAACTCCCTTGAGGTGGGGGGACCGTGGCCGCGCCAGGCCCCCGCGTGGGTGTGGGTGGGCGCCGGCCGGCCCGGTCATCGTGACCTCGCCGGGTTTCCGTGAGGGGAGCGCCAGGTAACAGGGTGGCGACATGGGCACGTCACATCAAGGGGTTGACGGAGCGGCAGTTCCCTTGCCGGGCCCTAGGGTTGGCGCGTGCTCGTGGACGTGAATGTGACCTTCGGGGCGGTTCTCGCCGTTCTGCTCGCCCTCGCCGCCGGGGTCGTCGCGCTGGCCCGGCTCGGCCGCGCCCGCGACACGCTCGTCGCAGGAGCCCGCGCGGCCGTCCAGCTCGTGGCCGTCTCCCTGGTGATCGGGTGGGTCGTCCGCTCGGTGCCGCTGCTGGTCTGCTTCCTGCTGCTGATGTACGCGGTGGCGGTGCGCACCGCGGGCCGGCGGATCGTCCCGGCGCCCGGCCGCGCCTGGCGGTGGGCCGCGGTCCCGATCGCGGCGGGCGTGGTCCCGGTGGTGTCGGCGCTCGTCCTGACCGGTCTCGTGCCGCCGCGCGGCATCACGCTCGTCCCCGTGGCCGGGATCCTCATCGGCGGCGCGCTGACGGCCACCGTCCTCGGCGGGCGGCGCGCCCTCGACGAGATCCGGGGGAGGTGGGGGGAGGTCGAGGCGGGCCTCGCGATCGGCCTGCAGGAGCGGGAGGCCCGGCTGGAGGTGGCCCGCGAGGCGGCCTCGGACGCGCTGCTCCCGGGCATGGACCAGACGCGGACGGTCGGCCTCGTCACCCTTCCGGGTGCCTTCGTCGGCATGCTCCTGGGCGGCGCGTCACCGCTGCACGCGGGCGCGGTGCAGCTCTTCGTCCTGGTCGCGCTGCTGCTGGTCCAGGCGGTCGCGGTCGCGGTGACGCTGGAGCTGGTGGCGCGGGGGAGGCTGGTCAGGCCGTAGGTCGGGTCTTTCGGATCAGGCCGGATCGGCCCGCGGCCCTGCGGGCGGACGGCGCTGCCTTCCGGACGCGACCCAGAGGGCCCGGATCCCGGGATCCGGGGACCGGGCCCGGTGTCGCTCTACGCGAAGGTCAGCGTGATCGTGCCGTCGGGGCCCGGTGCCGCTCTATGCGAAGGTCAGCGTGAGCGTGCCGTCGGGGCCCGGCGCGACGCTCAGCCGGGTCAGGTCCTCGACGTGCGCGTCCGGGGCGAAGGCGGCGGCGCGGGGGCCGACGCCCACCACGCGCATGCCGGCCGCGCGGCCGGCCTGGATGCCCGCCTCGGAGTCCTCGAACACGACGCAGTCCTCGGGGGCGAAGCCCAGCTCCGCCGCGCCCTTCAGGAAGCCCTCCGGGTCCGGCTTGCTCGCGCTCACGCCCTCGGCGGTCACCCGGGTCGCCGGCATCGGCAGCTCCGCCGCGCCCATCCGCGCCTGGGCCAGCGCCTCGTCGGCGGAGGTCACCAGGGCGTGCGGCAGCGTCGCGAGGGCGGCCATGAACGCGGGCGCGCCCGGCACCGGAACGACCCCGTCGAGGTCGGCGGTCTCCTCCGCGAGCATCACGCGGTTGTCGGCGAGGTTCTCCTCCATCGGGCGGTCCGGCAGCAGGACCGCCATCGTGGCGTACCCCTGGCGGCCGTGCACCACCTTCAGCGCCTCGACCGGGTCGAGCCCGTGGCGCTCCGCCCAGCGCCGCCAGCAGCGCTCCACGACGGCGTCGGAGTTGACGAGCGTGCCGTCCATGTCGAGCAGGAGGGCACGTGCGGTGAACGACGCCGGGGTGGTGGCAGTCATCAGGGATCTCCAGGAGGGGTGGTCGGAGACGAGATGAGGGAGGAGAGGTACAGAGCGGTCCCGCCCACCGGTCAGGGAGTGCGGGCGGGGCCACTTTGTTTCTCCACGATACAAAAAGGGGCCGCGTTCGCGCCACTCCGTCCGCATCGCGGGACCCGGTGCCGGTCCTCAGCCCGTCGTCTCGGCCTCCAGCGCGCGGCGGGTGCTCGGCCCGTAGACGCCCTCCGGGTCGTCGTCGAGGTACTTGTACGACTGGTAGACCTCGACCGCGCGCTGGACCTTCCTCGTGTACCTGCCGTCCTCCGGCCCGGTGTACAGCCACAGCTCCCTCAGGCGCCGCTGGAGCTCCGCCACCTCGTCCCCCGTGGAGCCCAGGCTCAGCGTCGGCCCGCCCGGGTCCTCGGTGGCCGTCGGGGCCGCCGAGGGCGCGCCGGAGGGTGCCCCGGTGGTCTTCGCGGGCGCGGCCGTCGCCGACGCCGTCGTGGTGGCGGACGCGGAGGGCGGCGCGGTCGCCGTCGCCGAGGCGGTGGCGGACGCGGAGCCGGACGGGCTCGCCGAGGTGGTCCGGGCGGACGGGGAGGCGGTCTCCGTCGGGGTGGGCGCGGTGCTCGGCTCCTCGGAGACGGCGACGTTCTCGGACGCGCTGGTGGTGACCTCGGGGACGGCCGCCCGGTCGTCCGTGTCGCTCCCGCCGATCATGGCGGTCGCCATGACCGCCGTGCCCACGACGGCGGCCGCCACGACGCCCGCGACGACCAGGGCCCGCCCCCGCCCGGAGCGCCGGCGCTCCTCGGGGGCGTACGCGAGGGTGTGCGCGATCTCCGGCGTGCCGTCGGGGCCGTGCGTGCCGTCGTTCCCGTACGCGCCGTCGTTCCCGTGCGCACCTCCGTACGCCTGCTCCGGCCCGTACGCCCCTCCCTCCGGCTGTCCGTACGCCTGCCCCGGTTCGTATGCCCGTCCCTCAGGCTGTCCGTACGCCCGCCCCGGCCCGTACGCCTGACCCTCCGGCTGTCCGTACGCCCGCCCCGCGACCCCCGGCAGGAGCAACGGCATCGTCTCGGACGGATCCCCGGCCGGGCGCGGTGCCGGGACCTCCGCCGGGAGCGGGCCCGGCAGCACCGTCGTCGGGTGCTCCGGCTCCGGCGAGTCCAGCGTCACGTACGGCCGGATGCGCAGCGGGTCGAAGTCCTCCGCCGCCGCGAGCTCCGCGGCCTGCGCCTCCGCCCGGGCGCAGGCGCAGCCAGGTCTGTGTACACCGCATTCAGGACAGATCTGTCCGGACATCGTTGGGCCCCTCCCCGGTTCAACTGCGAGCGATTATGCAGCCAGCCCGCGCCGACAGGGTGAACAGCTGTGCCCTTCCGCAGGCCATACCAGGGCAAAGCAACCAGGATGGAGAGGTACGGAGGGGGACGAACCCCAGCGGCACGGCCGGAGGAGACGCCCATGGCCCAGGAAGTACGCGCGCCGCGCGCCGGCGACGGCCCCGCGCCCGGGGAGGGCCAGAGCCACCGGACCGTCATGGTGGCGATCGGCGCGCTGCTGCTCGGCATGCTGCTCGCCGCACTCGACCAGACCATCGTCTCCACCGCGCTGCCGACCATCGTCAGCGAACTCGGCGGCATGGAGCACCTCTCCTGGGTCGTCACCGCCTACATGCTGGCCTCGACCGCCGCGACGCCCCTGTGGGGCAAGCTGGGCGACCAGTACGGGCGCAAGAAGCTCTTCCAGAGCGCGATCGTCCTCTTCCTCATCGGCTCCGCGCTCTGCGGCCTCGCCCAGAACATGCCCCAGCTGATCGCCTTCCGCGCCGTCCAGGGACTCGGCGGCGGCGGGCTCATGGTGCTGTCGATGGCGATCGTCGGCGACCTCGTCTCGCCCCGGGAACGCGGGCGCTACCAGGGCCTGTTCGGCGCCGTCTTCGGCGCCACCAGCGTGCTCGGGCCGCTGCTCGGCGGGCTGTTCACCGAACACCTCTCCTGGCGCTGGGTGTTCTACATCAACCTGCCCATCGGCATCGTCGCCCTCTTCGTCATCGCCGCCGTGCTGCACATCCCGGTCGGCGGCACCCGCCACACCATCGACTACCTCGGCACCTTCCTCATCGCCTCGGTCGCGACCTGCCTCGTCCTGGTCGCCTCCCTCGGCGGCACCACCTGGGCCTGGGGCTCGCCCCAGATCATCGGGCTCGCCGTCCTCGGCGCCGTCCTGCTGGTGTGGTTCGTGTACGTGGAGGGGCGGGCCGCCGAACCCGTCCTGCCGCTCAAGCTGTTCCGGATCAGGACCTTCAGCCTGGTCTCGGTGATCAGCTTCATCGTCGGCTTCGCGATGTTCGGCGCGATGACCTATCTGCCGACCTTCCTCCAGGTCGTGCAGGGCGTCAGCCCCACCATGTCCGGCGTCCACATGCTGCCCATGGTCTTCGGCATGCTCCTCACCTCGACCGGCTCCGGCCAGATCGTCTCCCGCACCGGCCGCTGGAAGGTCTTCCCGCTCGCCGGCACCGCCGTCACCGCGCTCGGCCTGCTCCTCCTGCACCGGCTCACCGAGACCAGCTCCACCTGGGAGATGAGCGTCTACTTCTTCGTCTTCGGCGCCGGACTCGGCCTCGTCATGCAGGTCCTGGTACTCGTCGTGCAGAACGCCGTCTCCTACCAGGACCTCGGCGTCGCCACCTCCGGAGCCACCTTCTTCCGCTCCATCGGCGCCTCCTTCGGCGTCGCCATCTTCGGCACGATCTTCACCAACCGACTCACCGACAAGCTGGCGGCCGCCCTCGCCGGGCAGCAGCTGCCGCCCGGCGCCGGGGCCGGGCAGATCGCCGCCGACCCCCGGGCCATCGAGGCCCTCCCGCCGGAGCTGCGCCCCTCGGTGCTGCACGCGTACGCCACGGCCATCACCGACGTGTTCCTGTACGCGGCCCCGGTCGTCCTCGTCGGCTTCGTCGTCGCCTGCTTCCTCAAGGAGGACCGGCTGCGCGGCTCGGTCACCGCGCCCGACGCCAGCCAGACCGTCGCCTCCAACCCCGTCGAGCGCTCCTCCCACGACGAGTGCGCCCGCGCGCTGTCCCTGCTCGGCTCCCGGGCGGGACGCAAGCAGATCTACGAGAAGATCACCGCGCGCGCCGGGCTCGACCTGCTCCCTGCCGCGAGCTGGCTGCTGCTGCGGGTGCGCCGGCACGGCACCGTGGAACCCTCGCTGCTCGCCGACACCACCCCCGTACCGCTGCGGGCGATCACCGAGGCCGCGCGGCAGCTGGAGGAGCGGGAGCTGGTGGCCAGGGAGGGCGTCCAGCTCGTGCTCACCGAGGACGGCGCGCTGACGGCCGTACGGCTCGCCAAGGCGCGCGAGGACTCGCTGTCCGAGCTGCTCGGCGACTGGTGGGGGCCGGACCGCCCGACCGACCTGGTGCAGCTGGTGGAGGAGCTGACGGCCGAGCTCGGCGGCTCGGACGGCGAGCGCCCCCGCTCGCCGGAGCCCCCGGGCGACCACCACCATCCCTGAGACCGGCCGGGGCGCGCGTCCCTGAGACCGGCCGGGGCGGAACGCATCCCCGAGGGACCGGCCGGGGCCGCGCGCTCAGAGCTCCTTGCCGTACCAGACCTCCATGTACGGCCCCGAACAGTACGCGGGGATCTCGGCGTAGCCGTGCCGCGCGTACAGCGCCCGCGCCTCCACCAGGTCGAGGCGCGTGTTGAGGACCGTCCGGCGGGCGCCGAGGGCGCGGGCCGCGTCCTCCAGGCCGTGCAGCAGGGCGCCCGCGCCGCCCTTGCCCCGGAAGGCGTGGCGCAGGAACACCCGGGTCAGCTCGGCCCGTTCGGCGTCCAGCAGGAGCACCCCGCCGCAGGCCGCCGGTCGGCCGTCGTAGCGGCCCACGAGGAACTGCCCGGTCGGCGGGGCGAGCAGCTCGACGCCGTCGCCGGCCAGCCCCTCGTCGATCTCCGCCTCGGTCGCCGGGCGCTTCCAGTACCGTCCGGCGACGTCGCCGTAGTAGGCGCGGCGCAGGGCGGTGGCGTCCGGGGTGCCGACGTGCTCGGGGGCGAAGATCCAGGTCATGCGCGCCATTGTGCGGCGCGCACGACCCGGGACGCAGCCGGGTTTCCCGGGAGCGGGCGGGTCAGGCCTTGGGCGACGAGGTCTGCACGACCTCGAAGGACCACAGGGTCGAACCGGTCGCCGCGGGCTTCGGCCGCTCGGCCCCGCCCTCGCCGCCCGCCGTGCCCTGGTGGGCGGCCTTCATGGAACCGTTCATCCAGTTCTGGAAGTCCTCCTCGCTGCGCCAGCGGGTGTACACGAGGTAGGAGTCCGTGCCCTCCAGCGGGCGCAGCAGCTCGAACCACTCGAAGCCGTCCGAACCCTCGACGGCCCCGGCGCGCGACGCGAAGCGCTGCTCCAGGACCTCGCGCTGCTCGGCCGGAACGGTCAGTACGTTGATCTTCACGATGCTCATGAAGGGCAGGATATGACCGGTACCGACGCGATCCGGGAACTGGCCGGCGACTGGCTCGCCCTGCCGGGCGAGGAGGGGCGGGACTTCGTGGTGTCCCCGGCCGGGCTGTGGCTGGCGCTGACGGCCGTCGCCTCCGGTGCGGGCGGGAGGACGGCCGAGGAACTGCGGGCGCTGCTCGGGGCCGCCGGGCCGGAGGCCGCCGACGCCGTGACCGCCGTGGCGCGGAGCCTGGCCGCCGGCGGCGGGACGGACGTGGCGGCCGGGGTGTGGAGCCGGGTGCCGCTCCTGGCCGGGTTCCGGGAGCGGCTGCCCGAGGTCGGGTTCGGCGTGCTCGACGAGGGGGCGCGCGACGGGATCGACGCCTGGGTGCGGAAGGCCACCGGCGGCCGGATCGAGGCTCTCCCGCTCACCCTCGACGGCCGGGAGGACCTGGTCCTGGTCGGCGCGCTGGCCCTGAAGGCCGCCTGGCTGGCCCGGTTCCCGGGGCACCTGACCCGGGACGAGCCGTTCACCCGCGGCGACGGCGCCGTCGTGCCCGTACCGACCATGCACCAGCGGATTCCGGCGACGTGGGCCTGGCGGACGGCCGGGGCGACCGTCGTCGAACTGCCCTGCGAGGGCGGTGACGGGGCCGTCCGGGTGCGGTTCGTGCTGGGTGCGCCCGGGGACGGGCCGGCCGCCGTGCTGCCGGCGGCCTGGGCCGGGCCCGCCGGGCGGGAGGCGGTCCGGGCCGAGGCCGTCGACCTCGCCCTGCCGCGCTTCACCCTCCGGACCGTCACCGACGTGCACGCGCGGCTGCCCGGGCTCGGCGTCCGGAGGGCGCTCCGGCCGGGCGCCGACTTCTCGGGCCTTTCGCCGCAGCCGCTGTACGTGTCGGCCGCGGTCCAGGAGGCGCTGGTCGAGATCGCCGAGGAGGGCGTGGAGGCGGCCGCGGTCACCGCCGTGGCGATGACCCGCTCGGCCGCCCCGCCGGCCCGCCTCACGGTGGAACGGATCGCCTTCGACCGCCCGTTCGGGGTGGTCGTGCTGGCGGGTGCGGGCGCCGGAGAACTGCCGCTGTTCGTCGGCTGGCGCTCCGGCGTCGCGTGAGGCTCCCCGCCCGCCCCGGTCCGACCTGATCCGAAGGACACGACCGAGGTCGTGTCCGGAAAGTCCCGCCCTGCCCTGCGGGCAGACGGCGCTACTTTCCGGACACGACCTAATCGAGCACGCGGGCGATCAGCAGCCCGTCGTGTCCCTTCGTCCCCACCGTCTGGAAGGCGGTGGCGTCGAGTCGGGGCTCGGCGGAGACCAGGTCGAACATCGCGCGGGTGCCGGTGATCGCCGGGTCGTCCGGGTGGGCCGTGGCGACCTTGCCGCCGCGCACCACGTTGTCGACGACGATCACCGTGCCGGGCCGGGAGAGCTTCAGGGCCCAGGAGACGTAGTGCGGGTTGTTGACCTTGTCGGCGTCGATGAAGACGAAGTCGAAGGGGCCCGCGCCCTCCTCCGCCAGTGTCGGCAGGGTGTCCAGGGCCGCGCCGGTGCGCACCTCGACGAGCTTGTCGAGGCCCGCCCGGGCGATGTTGGCGCGGGCCACGTCCGCGTGGACGGGTGAGTACTCCAGGCTGATCAGCCGGCCGTCCGCGGGCAGCGCGCGGGCGAGCCAGATGGTGCTGTAGCCGCCGAGGGTGCCGATCTCCAGGACGCTCTTCGCGCCCTGGGTGCGGACGAGCAGGTTCAGCAGCTTGCCCTGGTTGGGGGCGACGGCGATCTCGGGCAGGCCGGCCGCCGTGGAGTCGGCGAGCGCGGCGGCGAGCGCCTCGTCGTCCGGGGCGAGGAGCTCGGTGAAGTAGCGGTCGACGGAGGTCCATTGATCCTGGTCGTTGCTCATGCCACCGAACGTACACCGGTCCTCGCGCGGGGTGAGTCCGTTCGGGAGGCGGGGCCGTCGGCATGGGGGTGGGACCCCGCCTCCCCGGGCTTCAGGCCACTCTGACCCGGAGCTCCTTGATGCCGTTCAGCCACGCCGCCCGGAGCCGGCGCGGGTCGCCCGCGAGCGTCAGGCCGGGCAGTTCGTCGGCGAGCGCCTCGAAGATCAGCTCGATCTCCTTGATGGCGAGGGACTTGCCGAGGCAGAAGTGGGGTCCGCCGCCGCCGAATCCGAGGTGCGGGTTGGGGTCGCGGGTGATGTCGAAGGTCTCGGGGTTCTCGAAGACCTCCGGGTCGTTGTTGGCGGAGGAGTAGAAGAGGCCGATCCGGTCGCCCTTGCGGATCTGCTGCCCGCCGAGTTCGGTGTCCTGGGTGGCGGTCCGCTGGAAGGAGACGACGGGGGTCGCCCAGCGCACGATCTCCTCGGCGGCGGTCGCGGGCCGCTCGCGCTTGTAGAGCTCCCACTGGTCGGGGTGGGTGAGGAAGGCGTGCATGCCGTGGCTGATGGCGTTGCGGGTGGTCTCGTTGCCGGCCACCGCGAGGAGCAGCACGAAGAAGCCGAACTCGTCGGAGGAGAGGTTGCCCTGTCCCTCGGCGGCGACGAGCTGGCTCACGATGTCCTTGGCGGGGCACTCCTTGCGGGCGGCGGCGAGGTTCATCGAGTAGCCGATGAGCTCCATGGCGGCCTCGGCGCCGATCTCCTCGGTGATGGCGTACTCGGGGTCGTCGTACGCGACCATCTTGTTCGACCAGTCGAAGATCCGGGCCCGGTCCTCCTGCGGTACGCCGATGAGTTCGGCGATGGCCTGGAGCGGCAGCTCCACGGCGACCTTGGTGACGAAGTCGAAGCCGCCGCCCTCGTCCGCCGCGGCCTTGGCCTCCTCGACGATGGCCCGGGCGCGGTCGCGCAGCGCGGTCTCCAGGCTCCGGATGGCGCGCGGGGTGAAGCCGCGCTGGACGATCTGGCGGACCCGGCTGTGCTCCGGCGGGTCCATGTTGAGCATGATCAGCTTCTGGACCTCGATCTGGTCCCGGCTGATGTGCTCGTTGAAGCGGATGACGGCGGTGTTCTCGTTGGAGGAGAACAGCTCGGGGTGGGTCGAGACGTACCTGACGTCGGCGTGCCGGGTCACGGCCCAGTAGCCCTCGTCGGCGAAGCCCGTGACGCCGGGGGGCTGGGCGCACCACCAGACGGGTGCGGTCTGCCGCAGTTGCGCGAACTCCGGGTGGGGTATCCGGTCCTGGAGCAGATCGGGGTCGGTGGCGTCGAAGCCTTCGGAGAGATGCGGGCAGGGCATCGGCAACACGTCCTTGTCTGATCCTGTCGGATCCGTGGCCGGATCCGATGTCTGACGACCCATCAGAAGTTGCCGGGAAAGGTAGTAACGAGTTCTACAAGAGGCAAGGCATGGCACGGGAACTGTTGCGTTCCGGACCCTTGCGTACCCGCGGTAGCAGTCATAAGACTGCACTCAGAACTAGAACGCGTACCAGTTCCGGATGTGAGTCCGCACCGGAGTGCCGGGACACCCCGGGCGGGCGAGGAGAGGACGAGCTCATGGCCGCGGAACCCGTCATCGTCGAAGCCGTACGCACCCCCATCGGCAAGCGCGGAGGCGCGCTCGCCAACCTCCACCCCGCCTATCTCCTCGGCGAGACCTACCGCGAACTCCTCGGCCGCACCGGCATCCACGCCGACTGCGTCGAGCAGATCGTCGGCGGCACGGTCACCCACGCCGGCGAACAGTCCATGAACCCCGCCCGCACCGCCTGGCTCACCATGGGCCTGCCGTACGAGACCGCCGCCACCACCGTCGACTGCCAGTGCGGCTCCTCGCAGCAGGCCAGCCACATGGTCGCCAACATGGTCGCCGCCGGCGTCATCGACATCGGCATCAGCTGCGGCGTCGAGGCGATGTCCCGGGTCCCGCTCGGCTCCGGGTCCAAGCACGGTCCCGGAAAGCCCTGGCCGGACGAGTGGAACGTCGACCTGCCCAACCAGTTCGAGGCCGCCGAGCGCATCGCCCGCCGCCGCGGCCTCACCCGCGAGCGCGTCGACTCCCTCGGCCTGCTCTCCCAGGAACGGGCCGCGACCGCCTGGTCCGAGGAGCGTTTCAAGCGCGAGACCTTCGCCGTCCAGGTCCCCACCACCGAGGAGGAGCAGGCGGGCGGCCAGGGCATGTGGCGGCTCGTCGACCGCGACGAGGGCCTGCGCGACACCAGCCTGGAGGGGCTCGGGCGGCTCAAGCCCGTCATGCCCACCGCGATCCACACCGCCGGGAACTCCTCCCAGATCTCCGACGGCGCCTCCGCGATCATGTGGGCCTCCAAGCGGATGGCCCGCGCCCTCAAGCTCCGCCCGCGCGCCCGGATCGTCGCCCAGGCCCTGGTCGGCGCCGACCCGCACTACCACCTCGACGGACCCGTCGACGCGACCCGCGCGGTGCTCGGCAAGGCCGGGATGTCCCTCAAGGACATCGACCTGATCGAGATCAACGAGGCCTTCGCCTCCGTGGTGCTCTCCTGGGCCCAGGTCTTCGACCGGGACCTGGACGGACTCGCGAAGGTCAACGTCAACGGCGGCGCCATCGCCCTCGGCCACCCCGTCGGCGCCACCGGGGCCCGGCTCATCACCACCGCCCTGCACGAACTGGAGCGCACCGACAAGGAGTTCGCGCTGATCACCATGTGCGCGGGCGGCGCTCTGGCGACCGGCACGATCATCCAGCGGCTGTAGCCGCCGGACCCCCGGGGAGGCGCACGGTGAAGACCGTGCCGCGGCCCGGCGTGCTCCGCACCGCCACCGCGCCGCCGCGCGCCTCCACCAGCTTCCGGACGATCGCGAGCCCGAGACCGCTCCCGCCGGTCCGCCGCGAACGCGACTTGTCCGCCCGCCAGAGGCGGTCGAAGACCTGCGGCAGGCCCTCCGGGGCGATCCCGGAGCCCGTGTCGGCCACCTCGATCACGGTCCCCCCGGCGTCCCCGGGGCCGTACGCCAGGGTCACCGACCCGCCCGCCGGGGTGTGCCGCACCGCGTTCGACACCAGGTTGCCCACCAACGCCGCAGGCCCCGCCCCTCCATGCGGAGGGCGGGGCCTTGCGGGTGTGCGCGGTGCGGCGTGGTGACTCTTAGTACCAGCCGTGCGACTGCCAGAAGGTCCAGGCGCCGTTCGGGGAGCCGTAGCGCTCGTTCATGTAGTCCAGACCCCACTTGATCTGCGTGGCGGGGTTGGTCTTCCAGTCGGAGCCGGCCGAGGACATCTTCGAACCGGGCAGGGCCTGGACCAGGCCGTAGGCGCCGCTGGAGGAGTTGGTGGCGGTGTGGTTCCAGCCGGACTCGTGCTCGACGATCTTGCTGAAGGAGGCGAACTGCGCCGGCGGAACGATCTGTCGGGCGATCTCCTGGGGGGTCGCGGCGGAGGCCGTACCCGTCGTGCCGAGCACCGCACCGGAGGCGCCGAGCAGAACCGCCGCGGTCACGGCGAAGGACTTCTTGCGGGAGGTGGCGCGAGTGGCGATCGAGCGGAACAAAACGTCATACCTAACGTCGGGGACTGGGGCCGCGCCAGGGTTTTCGGCAAGCCGGAACCAGAGCCCGGGAGACCCGGGAACTGGGGGGAACCGGCCGGCCGTGCCGTTGCGGTGAGCACCGGCTGCCTGGCGACGTCCACCAGAGAAGCAGCCGGGGAGCGGCGGCGCAATCACCCCCAGTACGAGGGAGGTTCGGACCCCGGCCACAGGTCCCGGAGCGAGCTCTGCCCCGTTTGCGCAGGTCACGCCCGCGTATGGGGGGATTTGGTCGACCCGTGACCGCCTACTATTTCCGGTCGTACGTGACGTGGGTCCTATGAGGCGCCTCACCCGCGAGGGCCTTCTCGGGGGCCTCGAATGTGACCTGGGCCTCGAAGTTCGCCCGCCGCGTGGCCCGCCGCAGCGCCTTCAGGAGGGCACCGCCGACGGTGAGGATGAGGACCACGGTGAGCAGCGCCCGGCCGAGGTCCCAGCCGAGGGAGGTGGCGGCCACGTACGCCAGGAAGCGCACCAGGTTCTCCCGCACCGGCTCCCCGGGCCGGAAGGAGATCGCCTGACCCATGCCGCCGACCGTCACCCAGCCGTAGAGATTGGTGACCGTGCCGTACGCGAAGGCCGCCAGGAAGCCGTACGCGGAGAGCATCAGCAGCTCGGCCCGCCCCCGCAGCCTCCCCCACGCTCCCGGCCTCGCTCCGGCGGGGGGGACCCCCATCGGCCCCGGCAGGAGCCCCGCGCCCATCGTGAACCAGCCCATGGCGAGCATCTGGGTCGGCATCCACGGCCCCACCCCGCCCGTGAGCAGGGCGGACGCGAACATCGTCACCGCGCCCAGGACGAAGCCGAAGCCCGGCCCCAGGACCCGGCCGCTCAGCACCATCAGGAAGAACATCGGCTCCAGGCCGGCCGTCCCCGCCCCCAGCGGCCGCAGCGCCGCCCCCACGGCGGCCAGCACCCCCAGCATCGCCACCGCCTTCGCGTCCATCCCGCAGTCGGCGATCGTCGCCACGACGACCGCGATGAGGAGGGGGAGCAGCAGGGCGAAGAACCAGGGGGCGTCCGCGGCGTGGTCGGTCAGCGCCGAGCCCGCGTCGGCGAAGAGCGGCCAGCCGATCGCGATCAGCCCGACGACGGAGACCAGGACCAGGGCCGCGACCGAGCGGGCCCCCAGGCGGATCGGCCGGGCGGCGCGCGCGCTCACAGCGCCCCCTCCACCTGTTCGACGGTGAGCCACGGCTGCGGCGCGAGGACCTTCGCGACCTGCGGCGAGAAGGCGGGCGAGGACACGACGACCTCCGCCGTCGGCCCGTCCGCCACCACCTCACCGCCCGCGACGATCACCACCCGGTGCGCGAGCTCCGCCGCCAGCTCCACGTCGTGCGTGGCCAGCACGATCGCGTGCCCCTCGGCCGCGAGCCCGCGCAGCCGCGCCACCAGGCGGGCCTTGGCCGCGTAGTCCAGACCGCGGGTCGGCTCGTCGAGCAGCAGCAGCGGCGGGCGGGCCGTCAGCACCACGGAGAGCGCGAGCGCCAGCCGCTGCCCCTCCGACAGGTCCCGCGGGTGCGTCTCGTCCGCGACCCCCGGCAGCAGCTCCG
Organism: Streptomyces showdoensis; assembly: GCF_039535475.1. Classification (NCBI taxonomy): domain Bacteria; kingdom Bacillati; phylum Actinomycetota; class Actinomycetes; order Kitasatosporales; family Streptomycetaceae; genus Streptomyces; species Streptomyces showdoensis. Next base: position 3,307,050 of record NZ_BAAAXG010000026.1, read on the forward strand.
ACACCAGCGCCCGGCAGCTCCCCGGCTCGGCCCCCGCGTCCGCGTCGGCGGCGGCGCACTCGGCGGCGACCGTGTCCGCGTACAGCAGGTCCCGCGGTTCCTGCGGTACGAGCCCGACCCGGCGGATCAGGGCGCGCGGGTCCGTGGCGTGCGGGGTGAGCCCGGCGACGCGGACGGTGCCGGAGGTGGGGGCGATCATGCCGACGAGGGTGCCGAGCAGGGTCGACTTCCCGGCCCCGTTCCGCCCCATGAGCGCGACGGTCTCGCCGGCGGCGACCCGGAGGGTCACCTGGCGCAGCGCCTCGACCCGGCCGCGGCGGACGGCGAGGCGGTCGATGTGGACGAGGGGGGCGTCGGGGGACGGAACGGGGGCGGTGGTGCGGGCGCGGCGCCGGAAGAGGGAGATTCCCCCACCCCGCCCCTTCACGGAACCGGTGGCCCCGCCCCCGGACCCCCGCGCCCCGAACGCCGGCGGGGCCGGGTTCGCGGGCTCCGGCCGCTCCCGGCCCTCCAGCCGCTCCCGCAGCGCCCCCGCCGCCCGCCGCGCGTCCCGCACCGACAGCGGCAGCGGGTCCCACCCGGCGAGGCGGCCCAGCGCCACCACCGGCGGGTGCACCGGCGAGACGGCCATGACGTCGGCGGGCGCGCCCAGCACCCCGTCCGGCAGCAGCAGGACCCGGTCCGCGTACTGCACGACCCGCTCCAGGCGGTGCTCCGCCATCAGGACCGTCGTGCCGAGGTCGTGGACGAGGCGCTGCAGCACCGCCAGGACGTCCTCCGCGGCGGAGGGGTCGAGCGCGGAGGTCGGCTCGTCGAGGACGAGGACCTTGGGGTGCGGGGTCAGCACGGAGCCGATCGCGACGCGCTGCTGCTGCCCGCCGGAGAGCGTGGCGATCGGCCGGTCGCGGAGTTCGGCCAGGCCCAGCAGGTCCAGGGTCTCCTCGACCCGCCGCCGCATGACCGCGGGGGCCAGGCCCAGCGACTCCATGCCGTACGCGAGCTCGTCCTCGACCGTGTCGGTGACGAAGTGGGCCGACGGGTCCTGGCCGACCGTGCCGACCAGGTCGGCGAGCTCGCGGGGCGGGTGGTGGCGGGTGTCGCGGCCGTCCACGGTGACCCGGCCGCGCAGGGTGCCGCCGGTGAAGTGGGGGACGAGCCCGGACACCGCGCCCAGCAGGGTCGACTTGCCGACGCCCGAGGGGCCGACGAGCAGCACGAGCTCGCCCTCGGGCACGGTGAGGTCCAGGCCGCTCAGGGTGGGGGCGGCCCCGTCCTCGTACGTCACCGTCACGTTCTCGAAGCGGATCATCGGGAGGTCTCCTTCGGAACGGGGGCCACGAAGGCGGGGAGCAGGCCGATCAGGACCGCGGCCGCCGGCCACAGCGGCAGCTCGGGCGCCCGCAGGGGCACGACGCCGGGGCGCAGCGCCTCCGGTGCCGCCGACGCGGCCCAGATCATCGCGACGGCCACCGCGATGCCCGAGCCGGCGACCAGCCAGGCCCGGAGGCCCCAGCGGTCGGGCCGGTAGCGGGTCCTGGTCGTCCGCCGGCCGCCGAGCCGCAGCCCCGCGACGGCAGCGAGGAGCCCGGCGGCGAGGAGCGGCAGGCCGTACCCGGCGCCCTGCGCGGCGAGCAGCCCGTACGAGCCGGCGCACACGCCGAGCAGCCCGCCGAGGGTGAGCACGGCGGTGGTGCGCCGGACGGCGCGCGGCACCTGGGCCGTCCGGCCGTAGCCGCGCGCGTCCATGGAGGCGGCCACGGCCACCGAGCGCTCGAGGGCGCCTTCGAGGACGGGCAGCCCGATCTGGAGCAGGGCCTTCACCCCGCCCGTGGGGCGGCCGCGCAGCCGGCGGGCGGTGCGCAGCCGGACGACGTCGGCGACCATGTTCGGCGCGAAGGTCATCGCGACGACGACGGCGACGCCCACCTCGTACAGCGCGCCCGGCAGCGACTTGAGCAGCCGCGCCGGGTTGGCCAGCGCGTTCGCCGCGCCGACGCAGATCAGCAGGGACGCCAGCTTCAGCCCGTCGTACACGGCGAAGACCAGCTGCTCGGCGGTGACCCGGCCGCCGATCCGCACTCCTTGGGCCCAGTCGGGCAGCGGCACCTCGGGCAGCGTGAACAGCAGCCGCTCGCCGGGGATCGGCGAGCCCAGGACCAGCGAGAACACCACCCGCAGGGCGACGACGAAGAGGCCCAGCTTCACGAACGCGCCGTACGAGCGGGCCCAGGGCGCGTCGGTGCGGCGGGCCGCGACGACATAGCCCGCGACGCCGACGATCAGGCCGAGCAGCAGCGGGTTGGTGGTGCGGGAGGCGGCCACGGCGAGGCCCAGCGCCCAGAGCCACCAGGCTCCGGGGTGCAGGGCGTTCGAGCGGTTCGCCTCGGGGGCGCGCAGCCGGTTCGGGAGGGTCATCCGCGGCGGCGGCGGGCCTGCCAGACGCCGGCGATGCCGAGGAACAGCACGGCGGCACCGCCGGTGACGAGCCCGAACGACGGCCCGCCGGACGACTCCTCGGCGGCGGTCCCGGCGGGCTGCCCGGACGGCTTCGCGGCGGGAGCGGCGGTCCCGGCGGACGGCTGGGCGGAGGCCGACGGGTCGGCCGGCACCTCCACCTGCTCGCCGCAGCCCTTCGCCGGGTAGCCGGCGATCCCGCACAGCATGGCGCTCGCGTCGTACCGCAGCGGCTTGGCGACCGCCGCCAGCGCCTCGGCGGCGGTGGCGTCCTCGCGGACCTGCGGGCAGCCGGTCCTGAGCCCCTTCGCCGGCGGGGTCTCGCCGGGCGGGGCGTCTTCGGGGCCGCCGAAGTCGACGACGACCGCGATCCGCTTGGTGCCGTCCTGCTTCTCCACGCCCGCGCAGATCTGCCCGAAGTCGGGCGTGGCGGAGGGCTTGGAGGCGTCGGCGGAGTCCTTGCTGACCGCGAAGCGGAAGCCGATGACGCCGCCGTCGGCGGGCCGGGCGGTGGCCGGGCCCTGGGTGGCGTAGGCCCAGCCGCCGCCCTTGCCCTCGCCCTCCCAGAAGGACCAGTAGCGGTAGCCGGCGGCCTGGGCGGGCGCGGCGGCGAGCAGCATCAGCAGGCCGGCGGCGGCGCCGGCCAGGCCGGTGCGGGCCTTCACTTCTTGCGGCCGCTCAGGAGGAAGCCGATGCCGACGCCGACGACGGTGCCGATGCCGATGACCCACCAGATGTCGAAGCCGGACTCGTCGTCCTCGGCGGTGGTGGAGGCCTGGGAGTTGTCCGGCGCCTTGGGGGCGGGGCCGGTGGCGTTCAGCTGCTCCAGGAGGTCGGCGCTGCCGAAGCTGCGCGGGTCGGTGTCCATGGCGTGCGCGGCGAAGACCAGCTGGGCGTAGGCGGCGGGGCCGCTCTCCTCGGCCCACTTGGCGGAGTTCTTCTCCAGCCAGGCCAGGGCGCCGGCGGCCTCCTTCTTCGCGCCGGCCGCGGCGAGCGCGACGACGGCGTCGGCGGTGTTGCCGTAGTCGGGGAGCTCGGCGGTCTCGGCGGCGCCGGGCATCGGCGGGGCGGTGAGGTGGCCGGTCTTCGCGAGCTGGGCGGCGAGGTAGGCGGCGCCGTTGAGGGCGGCCCGGTCGGCGGTCTGCTTCGGCAGGTCCTTGCAGACCGGGGGCTGCTCGGGCTGGGCGCCGCGGGCGGTGATGCCCTTGCCGAGCGCGCCGAGGGTGGCGGCGGCGGTGGCGTCGGCGTTGGCGAAGAGCTTGCCGGTCTTGTCGGGCTGGTAGGCGAAGGCGCCCGCGCCGTCCTTGTCCGTGCAGGGCAGGGCGAAGGTGAGCAGGGCGTCGTACGGGCTCTTGCCGTCGGCGGACTTCACGTCGCCGGGGCGCTCGCCGGCGGCGACGAAGGCGCTGACGACGATCGAGGTGGAGTTGGCGTCGCTGGGGCCGCCGGGGACGTAGCTCCAGCCGCCGTCCTTGTTCTGCACGCTCTTGAGCCAGGCGGCGCCCGCCTTGGCGGCCTTCGCGGCCTTCTCGGGGGCGGCGGACTGGCGCTGGACCGCGGCGAGCGCCTGCACGGCGGCGGCGGTGGCGTTGCTGTCGAGCATGGTCGTGGCGGCGCAGGGCTTCGCCGGGTCGGGGCGGTACGAGGCGAAGGCGCCGGAGTCGCACTGCTGGCCGAGCAGCCAGTCCACGGCCTGGTCGGCGGGCTGGATGCCGGAGGTGCGCTGGGCGAGGAAGGCGAGCGACTGGCGCCAGACGCCGTCGTAGGTCGGGTCCTTCGTGCCGTAGAGACCGGCCGGGATCTTCGCGGGGGAGGGGGTCGGCGACGGTGCGGCGGCGGCCACTCCGGCGGCGGTGGTGCTGAGCACGGCACCGGCCGCGAGTGCGGCGGCGACACGGCGAACGCTGATCATGGGTCCCTCTCCTGCGGGCACCGGACACCGGCACCCGGGGAGCCAGCCTCCGGCGCCGTATTCCTCGACGGTGCCGGCGCTCACGTCCCGTACCGGGCATTCCGACTTGCCACCCGCGGGTGGCTCACGGCTGCGGGTCAGTGCCGGATTCCCACCGGCTTCCCCCTGTACGGGCATGACGACGACCGCCCACTCTACCGGCCGCGACCGGCCCGGCCGGGGCGCCGTGCGTCACACCGGGGCGGGGCCGGGGGCCCTCAGACCGCCTGATAGGCGACCGGGTCGGTGCCGGCGAGCGGCTCGGCGCGGCCCTGTTTCACCAGGCGGCGGAGGTGGGCCTCGGCCTCGCTGACGGCGATGTTGCGGGAGCCGTGCGGGATCAGTTCCCAGGGGCGGTTCCACTCCATGCGCTCGGCGAGCTGCCAGGGGGTGAGCGGGACGGCGAGGAGGGCGAGCAGTCCGGCGAGGCGTTCCTCGTGGTGGTCGAGGAGCTCGCGGACCCGGCGGGCGGCGTCGGGGAAGGCGTACTGGTGGGCGGGGAGCACCTCGGCGACGCCGAGCCGGCCGATGCGTTCGAGCGAGTCGAGGTAGTCGCCGAGGGGGTCGGCGGCGGTGGTGGTCTCGTCGGGGTCCTCGTACAGGCCGATGTGCGGGCTGATCTCGGGGAGCAGGTGGTCGCCGGAGAAGAGCCGGCCGTGGCCGGGCAGCCCGGCCGGGTGGGCCTCCTCCAGGTGGAGGCAGACGTGGCCGGGGGTGTGGCCGGGGGTCCAGACGGCGCGCAGCCGGCGGCCGGCCAGGTCGAGCAGCTCGCCGGGGACGATCTCCCGGTCGGGGAGCGCGGAGGACAGGCCGGGCAGGGTCCGCATCCGGCCGGCGGCGCGGGCGGCGAGCAGCGGGGCGGTGTGTTCCTCGGGGGCCCCGACGGCGGCCAGCTTGCGGGCCAGGTAGTCCAGCCAGCGGCCGGGTTCGGCGCTGCCGGTGCGCCGGACGACGGCGATGTCGGCGGCGTGCATGGCGATCCACGCCCCGGACTCCTCCCGGACCCGTCCGGACAGGCCGTGGTGGTCGGGGTGGTGGTGGGTGACGACGACGCCGTGGACCTCTCGGACGTCGAGGCCCAGCACCGCGAGCCCGGAGGTGAGTTCGTTCCAGGAGGCGGGGTCGTCCCAGCCGGTGTCGATCAGGACGGGGCCGCGGTCGGTGTCCAGGACGTGGACGAGGGTGTGGCCCAGGGGGTTGTCGGGGATGGGCACCCGCAGCGACCAGACGCCGCCGCCGTGCTCGGTCACCTGGTCGGTCGGCTGCGTCATGAGCGCCCTCGTCTCTGCGTACGGGTACGGCCGTCGCAGCACTATAACGAGAACTGACGTAGCGTCAGAACGGCTTGACGGGATCGACTTCGGGAGATCCGATCAGTCGATCCGATCAGTCGATCCGCTGGCAGACCGGCACGGGCAGCCGCGGCGACCACGTCTCCGTCGTGTGGTCGTACGCGCGGGCGTAGCCGTTGTTGCCGGGGGCGCAGGGCGAACTGACCGTGGTCTCCACGTAGATCGCGCCGCCGGGGGTGATCGAGTGCGTCTGCGCGATGACCGTCTGGCGGAACACGACGGTGCCGTTGTTGAGCTTCACCAGGAGGGTGACCCGGCCGCCGACGGTGAAGTTGCCGCCGCCGATCTTCAGATGGTGGTTGAAGGTGTACTGGAACAGGAAGGGGTCGGGCGCCTTCGTGACGACGGAGAGGGTCTCGGGTGCGACCGGCGTGGCCGGCGCGGGGGCCGCCGCGGCGGCCGGCACGATCAGGGCGACCGAGGCGACGGACGCCAGCGCGACGGCGGTCGCGCGGCGGGCCCGGTGCGGATGAGAGCGCGCGAGGGTACGCATGGCTGCTCCTCAGGGCGTGGGGGAGCGGTGACATCGGCGGCCGGGGTGCGCGCGCGGGCCGCGGGTTCTTCCCGCTCCTCCTCGAAGTCTAGAACAGCGGGCTCCGTCACGCCTGCCGGTCCCGAGTCTGGCCAAGCAGAACTAGAACTGGTATCAGTTCTGAAACACAGTCAGATATCGACGTCCAGATATCGGCATCGGCGCGTGGTTCCGGGAGGCAGTCGGTCATGACCGAGCTTGTGGAGCACGGAAAACTGTTCATCGGCGGCGAGTTGACCGACCCGCTCGGCAGCGAGGTCATCGAGGTGATCTCCCCCCACACGGAGGAGGTCATCGGCCGCGTCCCGCACGCCGCCGAAGCCGATGTCGACCGGGCCGTCGCCGCCGCCCGCCGGGCCTTCGACGAGGGTCCCTGGCCGCGGATGACGCTGGAGGAGCGGATCGAGGTCGTCGGGCGGATCAAGGACGCGATCGCGGTCCGGCACGAGGAGATCGCCCGCTCGATCAGCGCGCAGAACGGCTCCCCGTACTCCTGGTCCGTCCTCGCCCAGGCGCTCGGCGCGATGATGGTCTGGGACTCGGCGATCACCGTGGCCCGCGGCTACGCGTACGAGGAGCGGCGCGCCGGGGTCCTCGGACCGCTGCTGGTGCGGCGCGAGCCGGTCGGGGTCGTCGCGGCGGTGGTGCCCTGGAACGTGCCGCAGTTCACCGCCGCGGCCAAGCTCGGCCCCGCGCTGCTGGCCGGCTGCACGGTGATCCTCAAGCCCTCGCCGGAGTCGCCCCTCGACTCGTACATCCTGGGCGAGATCGCGGCCGAGGCCGGGCTGCCGGAGGGCGTGCTCTCGATCCTGCCGGCCGACCGCGAGGTCAGCGAGTACCTGGTGGGGCACCCCGGCGTCGACAAGGTCTCCTTCACCGGTTCGGTCGCGGCCGGCAAGCGCGTGATGGAGGTCGCCGCCCGCAACCTCACCCGGGTCACCCTCGAACTGGGCGGCAAGTCCGCCGCCGTGATCCTGCCCGACGCCGACCTCGACGCGGCCGTCGCCGGGATCGTCCCCGCCGCCTGGATGAACAACGGGCAGGCCTGCGTGGCCCAGACCCGCATCCTCGCCCCGCGCTCCCGCTACGAGGAGATCGCCGAGGCCTTCGCCGCGGCGGCCGGCGCGCTCGTGGTCGGCGACCCGCTGGACCCGGCGACGCAGGTCGGCCCGCTCGTCGCCCGCCGCCAGCAGCAGCGCTCGCTCGACTACATCTCCATCGGCCAGGCCGAGGGCGCCAAGGTCCTCACCGGCGGCGGGCGTCCGGCCGGCCTGGAGCGCGGCTGGTACGTCGAGCCGACCCTCTTCGGAGGCGTCGACAACTCCATGCGGATCGCCCGCGAGGAGATCTTCGGCCCGGTCATCTGCCTCCTGCCGTACGGGGACGAGGACGAGGCCCTGCGGGTGGCGAACGACTCCGACTACGGTCTGTCCGGCAGCGTGTGGACCGGTGACGCCGAGCACGGCGTCGACTTCGCCCGCCGGGTCCGCACCGGCACCTTCAACGTCAACACCTTCAGCCTCGACATGCTCGGCCCCTTCGGCGGCTACAAGAACTCCGGCGTCGGCCGCGAGTTCGGCCCCGAGGGCCTGGGCGAGTACCTGGAGCACAAGATGATCCACCTGCCGGCGGGGTACGAGGGGCCGGGTGGCGCGTGATGGGCGACCGCTGGCACGTCGAGGTCGACCGCACCGTCTGCATCGGCTCCGGCATGTGCGTCAACCACGCCCCCCAGGGCTTCCGCCTCGACACCGCCCGCCAGTCCCACCCGCACGAGGCCGAACTCGACGCCAACGAACGGGTCCTGGCGGCGGCGGAGGGGTGTCCGGTGGAGGCCATCTCGATCACCCTGGTGGACGGCGGGGAGACGGTATTCCCTCCCGAGGAGTAGGCGGCGGCCCTGGCTCGCGCACCCGTTCCCGCGTGCAAAACTACTCCCTTGATCGCGAGGGCGACGTGCCCTCGTGCACGGGGAAGCAGGAGTGTTGTGCGCAAGGCGAGTTGGGTGGCCGTGGCCGCCGGTGCGGTGCTGTTGGTCGCGGGGTGCAGTGCTGGTTCGGAGGGCGGGGCGCCGCACGAGGCGGCTCCCGGGAAGGGCGGCGGCGCGGCCGGGGGCGGCGGGCTTTCGGCCGCCGCCGTGAAGAAGGAGATCGAGACCGCCGCCACCGCCGCGGGGTTCACCCAGGACGCCACCGGCGACGCGGTGCCGGCCGGGCTGGAGAACTGCATGGTCTCCTGGACGCCCGACACCGAGAAGGCCGTCAACCCCAAGAAGTCCTACACGGACACGCTCGACGCGCTCGGCAAGGGCGGCTGGAAGGAGGGGCAGGGTGTCGACCAGGGCGAGTCGAGGTTCGTGCCCCTCACCAAGAGCCAGTGGAAGCTGAAGGCCAGCGAGCACACCATGGGCGAGTTCAAGATGGTGCTCTTCATCGCCAGCGACACCACGCCCGCGTGCGAGGAGCTGTTCAAGGCCGACCTGGAGAAGGAGAAGGCCAAGAACAAGAAGTCCTGATCCCGAGGGCTTCAGCCGCGTCCGGGGGTCTCGCCGGCCCCCGGCGCGGTCAGGTCGATCAGCCGGCAGACCGTCTCGATGTCGATCTTCACCTGTGCGATCGAGGCCCGTCCCGACAGCCAGGTGATCAGCGCCGAGTGCCAGGTGTGCTCGATCACCCGCACCACCGAAAGCTGCGCCGGCGTCGGGTGCTCGGTGCCCATCGCGTCCAGGATGATCGCCGTGGTCAGCCGCGACACCGTGTCCACCTCGGGGCTCACGCTGCGGTCCGCGAAGGTCAGCGCGCGGACCATCGCGTCCGCGAGCTGCGGTTCGCGCTGGAGCGCCCGGAAGGCCCGCATGAGCGTCTCGGCCACCCGCCCGGCCGGGTCCGTGCCGGCCGGCGGACGCTTGCGGAGCGTGGTGTGCAGGTGCTGCAGCTGGTCCTGCATGGTGGCCACCAGCAGATGGATCTTGGAGGGGAAGTAGCGGTAGAGGGTGCCGAGCGCGACCCCGGCCGCCTCCGCCACCTCCCGCATCTGCACGGCCTCGAACCCGCCCCGCCCGGCGAGCTGCGCGCTCGCCGTCAGGATGCGCCGTCGGCGCGCCTCCTGGCGCTCCGTCAGAGGCGGCGACGCCGGTCTGTCTTCCACGGTCATGAGGCCCCGTTCCGTGCGGTGGAGGAGCGACAGTATCGCGGGGCTCCGGCCGTGGCGCGAATCACCCGATCCGGCTTCTCGCGCCGGAGCTACCTGCCGGTAGATTCTGTGCTCCTTGAAGGATCAAGAAGATCAAGCCAGAAGATCATGAACGATCAAGTCTGTAACTTGTTCTAGATTAGCGCGGGCGGTTACGCTCCCGCGAAATACACGCTCGAAGGGGGTCGCACATGACCGCGGAGGCCATAGAGGCAAGCCCCCGGCAGGGTGTCGGGCCGGGCGGTGACCGTCCGTTGCGGATCGCTCTCCTCACGTACAAGGGGAACCCGTTCTGCGGCGGTCAGGGCGTCTATGTCCGCCACCTCTCCCGCGAGCTCGCCCGCCTCGGGCACAGCGTCGAGGTCCTCGGCTCCCAGCCGTACCCGACCCTCGACGAGGGCGTCCCGCTCACCGAGATCGCCAGCCTCGACCTCTACCGCCAGCCCGACCCGTTCCGCACCCCGAAGCGCGAGGAGTACCGGGACTGGATCGACGGTCTGGAGGTCGCCACCATGTGGACCGGCGGCTTCCCCGAGCCGCTGACCTTCTCGCTGCGCGCCCGCCGCGCCCTCGCCGCCCGCCGCGGCGACTTCGACGTCATCCACGACAACCAGACCCTCGGCTACGGACTCCTCGGCGGCCCGCGCGCCCTCGGCGCCCCGCTCGTCACCACGATCCACCACCCGATCACCGTCGACCGGCAGCTGGAGCTGGACGCCGCCGCCGACTGGAAGCGCCGCGCCTCCGTCCGCCGCTGGTACGCCTTCACCCGCATGCAGAAGCGGGTCGCCCGCCGGCTGCCCTCCGTCCTCACCGTCTCCGGCACCTCCCGTCAGGAGATCGTCGAGCACCTCGGCGTCCGCGCGGACCGCATCGGCGTGGTCCACATCGGCGCCGACACCGACCTGTGGTCGCCCGACCCCTCCGTCGCCGAGGTCCCCGGCCGGATCGTCACCACCTCCAGCGCCGACGTCCCGCTCAAGGGCCTGGTCCACCTGATCGAGGCGCTCGCCAAGCTGCGCACCGAGCACCCGGACGCCCACCTCGTCGTCGTCGGCAAGCGCGCCGAGGACGGGCCGGTCGCCCAGGCCATCGAGCGGTACGGGCTGGAGCGCGCCGTCGAGTTCGTGAAGGGCGTCACCGACGCCGAGCTCGTCGACCTCTACCGGTCCGCCCGGGTCGCCTGCGTCCCCTCCCTGTACGAGGGCTTCTCGCTGCCCGCCGCCGAGGCCATGGCCACCGGCACCCCCCTGGTCGCCACCACCGGCGGCGCGATCCCCGAGGTCGCGGGCGCCGACGGCGAGACCTGTCTGGCCGTCCCCCCGGGCGACGCCGGCGCGCTGGCCGCGGCCCTCGGGCGGGTGCTCGGCGATCCCGCGCTCGGCGCGCGGCTCGGCGCGGCCGGACGCGAGCGGGTCCTGGAGCGCTTCACCTGGGCGCGGGCCGCCCAGGGCACCGCCGAGCTGTACCGTGCCGCGATCGCCGCGCAGGGCGCGCAGGCCTCCCTCCACCGCGAAAGCAGGAACCCGTGCTGACCGTCGACTTCACCCGCTTCCCGCTCGCCCCCGGCGACCGCGTGCTCGACCTGGGCTGCGGCGGGGGTCGGCACGCCTTCGAGTGCTACAAGCGCGGCGCACAGGTGGTGGCCCTCGACCAGAACGCCGAGGAGATCCGCGAGGTCGCCAAGTGGTTCGCGGCGATGAAGGAGGCGGGCGAGGCCCCGGCCGGCGCCACCGCCACCGCCATGGAGGGCGACGCGCTCAACCTGCCCTTCCCCGACGAGTCCTTCGACGTCGTCATCATCTCCGAGGTCATGGAGCACATCCCGGACGACAAGGGCGTGCTCGCCGAGATGGTCCGGGTGCTCAAGCCGGGCGGCCGGATCGCCGTCACCGTCCCGCGCTACGGCCCCGAGAAGGTCTGCTGGGCGCTCTCCGACGAGTACCACGAGGTCGAGGGCGGCCACATCCGCATCTACAAGGCCGACGAGCTGCTCGCCAAGATGCGCCAGGCCGGCCTCAAGCCGTACGGCACCCACCACGCGCACGCGCTGCACGCCCCGTACTGGTGGCTGAAGTGCGCCTTCGGCGTCGACAACGACAAGGCGCTGCCGGTGAAGGCGTACCACAAGCTCCTGGTCTGGGACATCATGAAGAAGCCCGCCGTGACCCGGATCGCCGAGCAGCTGCTCAACCCGGTCGTCGGCAAGAGCTTCGTGGCCTACGCGACCAAGCCCCACTCCCCCTCGCTCCGCGGGGGACACCCCCAGCCCGTGGACGCCGCCCAGTGACCTCTCCCGAGCGGATGGCCGAGCACCTCGTCCTGCCGGGCGTGCTGACCGCCGAACAGGCCGCCGAGACCGTGGCCGGCATCCTCGCCGTGCAGCGCGAGGACGGCGCCATACCGTGGTTCCGCGGGCACCACCTGGACCCGTGGGACCACACCGAGGCCGCCATGGCCCTCGACACCGCCGGCGAGCACGAGGCCGCGGCCCGCGCGTACGCGTGGCTGGCCCGGCACCAGAACGCCGACGGCTCCTGGTACGCGGCCTACCGGGACGGCGACCCCGAGGACGTCACCGACCGCGGCCTGGAGTCCAACTTCGTCGCGTACATCGCGGTCGGCGTCTGGCACCACTACCTGTCGACCGGCGACGACGCCTTCCTCGACCGCATGTGGCCGGTGGTCTACGCGGCCGTCGAGTTCGTCCTGCGGCTGCAGCAGCCCGGCGGCGAGATCGGCTGGAAGCGCGAGGCCGACGGCACCCCGGTGGACGAGGCGCTGCTGACCGGGAGTTCCTCGATCCACCAGGCGCTGCGCTGCGCCCTGGCGATCGCCGAGGAGCGCGAGGAGCCGCAGCCCGACTGGGAGCTGGCGGCCGGGGCGCTCGGTCACGCGATCCGCAGCCACCCCGAGCGCTTCCTCGACAAGTCCCGCTACTCGATGGACTGGTACTACCCGGTCCTCGGCGGCGCGGTGACCGGGGCGCAGGCCACGGCTCGGATCGACGGGCGCTGGGACGAGTTCGTCGTCCCCGGCCTCGGCGTGCGCTGCGTGGTGCCCAACCCCTGGGTCACCGGCGGCGAGAGCTGCGAACTGGCGCTCACCCTGTGGGCGATGGGGGAGTCGGACCGGGCCCTGGAGATCCTCCAGTCCATCCGGCACCTGCGGGCCGCCGACGGGACCTACTGGACGGGGTACGTCTTCGAGGGCGAGCAGGCGTTCTGGCCCGAGGAGCAGACCACCTGGACCTCCGGTTCGCTGCTGCTCGCGGTGGCGGCGCTCGGCGGCGACGAGGCGACGGTCGCGGTCTTCGGCGGCGAGCGGCTGCCGCGCGGACTCGACCCCGACTGCTGCGCCTGAACGCCCCTTGATCCGTGCGCGATGCACGTAAAAGCGGTCGTTCGAGCGGCTCTAGTATGTCCACGTCCATGACTGGCATGGACATGCATATCAGGGAGAATCGGACACAATGGACCGTGCGGGGTCGGTCACAGACCTTGCTGGCGAACTGCTCGCGCTGAAGAAGGCGTCGGGGTCGAGCTTCGCCCAGCTCAGCGAGAAGACCCACTACGCCAAGTCGTCGTGGGAACGGTGGGTCAACGGCAAGCAGTTCCCGCCGCGCGACGCGGTCGAGAGCCTCGCGAAGCTCTGCGGGACCGACCCGGCGCCGCTGCTGGCCCTCTGGGACGAGGAGGAGGCCCGGCGCGCCGCGCCCGAGGCCGACCCGGACGGGACGGAGGCCGCGGCCGAGGACGCCGCCCCGGCCCGCGGCCGCCGCACCCTCTGGGTCTCGCTCGTCCTCGCCGTCCTCCTGGTCGCGGGCGCGGCCACCTACGCCGCCGTCGCCCTCTCCGGCTCCGGCGAACCGCAGGCCAAGCCCAAGCCCCCGGTGAAGGTCGCCGGCCCGGCCACCGGCTGCACCCTCACGAAGTGCGAGGGCAAGGACCCGAAGAAGATGAACTGCGGCGCCGACGCGGTCACCGTCCGCACCGGCTCGATCCCCAAGGACCTCGTCATCGAGCTCCGTTACAGCCGCGCCTGCAAGGCCGCCTGGGGCCGCATCTCCTTCGCCGAGGTCGGCGCCACCGTCGTCGTCAACAACTCCGACGGCGCCGCCCAGGCCGACGTCGTCCACTACGACCGCGACGTCTACACCCCGCTGATCGCCGCCCCCGACGACGGCTCGGTCTGGGTCTGCGCCGCCCTGCCGAAGAAGAACGGCAAGGACAGCGTGCCGACCTGCACCGGCCGCTTCATCCCGAGCGCGGAGTCGCACCAGCCCTGAGGGCGCTCCACTCGCTCACGCCGTGCCCGCGAGCACCTCGCGCGAGCTCGTGTCCTGCCGGGCCAGCAGCGCCGTCCAGTCCTTCACCACGGCCGGATTGGCGTCCAGCCAGCGCTGCTGGACGGCGGCGAGCCGGGTGTACGCGGTGGTCAGATAGCCGGTCTCGCTCTTGCAGCGCAGATCGGCCTTCAGCACGGCCCCGGACGGGGCCTTGGGCAGCGCCAGCGGATCGCGCAGCCCCGGGAATCCGGCCCGCTCCATGCACTGCTGCCAGCGCCCGGTGGCGTTCCGGAACGCCGGGTCCTTCTCCACGTCCGTGCGCGCCTGCTCCTGCGCCTCGAAGAGCATGATCCGCACCTGGAGCCAGCGCATCCGGCCGTCGCCCAGGACCCGCTTCTCCGCGTCGGCGAGGCAGCCGTTGCCGGGCCTGGACACCTTCATCCCCTTCGCGCCGACGGCGGTGACCCGCTTGCCCTGGTCGCCGAAGAGCGCCTTGGCGAACGCGGGGGAGGCCTCCGGGCTGCCGGGCTTCGGCGGCTTCTCGCCGGGCGGCGCCTGGGCGGGCGGTGCCGCGGACGGGGCGGTCTCCAGGCCGAAGGGGCGGGGCCGCTGGTCCTCGTCCTCGTCCGAGGCCGCCGGAGTGGCGGGCGGGGCGTAACGGAAGCCCTGCCGGGCCATGCAGTCGATGGCGTACCGGCGCTGCGCCTCGGCGCCGCGGTAGTGCGCGTCGGTCCAGGCGAAGACGCGGTCGGTGACGGGCGGCAGCCGGTGCAGACGCTCCAGGGCCTCCGCCGAGGCGAGGGTCCCGTCGGACGGGGCCGGCGCCGCCTCGGAGGCCGAGGTCAGCATCGTCCCCCCGGCGACGGCGGCTCCGCCCGCGAGGACGGCGGTGAGGGCGAGCAGGACGCGGCGGCTCGGCCGGTGCATGGTGGCGGGTGCCTTTCGTCGGTACGCGGTCGGCGTGGGTGGGGCCCGGTGCACCCCTGTAGCACCGGGCCCCCGCTCACGCGCGGGGCGTGAGGGTCAGAAGCAGCGGATCGTCGTCGACGGGCGCAGCTCCAGCGAGCTGGCCGCGTTGCGCTGCGAGTCGTTGAGCTGCGAACCGAAGACCTCGCTGCCCGGGTTCACGCAGAAGAGCAGGCCGCCCTTGTAGTCGATGTCCCGGTAGTAGTGGCTCTCGTAGCCGCCCGTGCTGGAGTTGCTCGCCGACCAGAGGGCGTCGTTCACGTTGGTGCCGTAGCCGCCCGTGCCCGGGTTCTTGTTGAACCAGTCGTCCGTGAAGTTCCGGTCGCTGTTGTAGAAGTCGTGCGCGGCGCTGTCGCCCAGGTTGCCCCAGTAGACGCAGTGGTAGCCGGCGCCGCACATGTAGCCGGCGGACGCCTGGCTCGCGGTGGCGATGCCGCCGCCGACGAGGAGGGCGGTGGTCGCCGCGACGGCCGCGGCCTTCCTGCGGAGCCCCGTGGTCATGCGCATGAAAGTCGATCCTTCTGTTCGGCATTGCGTACGCAACCGCACGCGGACGTCAGGCTCGCACCCGGCGCCCGGTGCCGTATTGGAAAAAACCGCCGGGTCGGAACGTTGCCGCTCAGCCCGCGATCCAGGCGCTGGACGTCCCCCGGTCCGCGAGGAAGCGGCCCGGCGGCAGGCCGGTCAGGGCCGTGAAGTCGCGGCTGAGGTGCGCCTGGTCGTAGTAGCCGCAGCGGGCGGCCGTCTCGGCGGGCCGGTCGCCCTCGGTCAGCAGCCGGATCGCCCGGTTCAGCCGCAGGATCCGGGCCAGCCGCTTCGGACCGAGCCCGATCTGCTCGCGGAACCGGGTCTCCAGGTGCCGCTGGCTCCACCCCGTGGCCGCCGCCACCTCGCGGATCTGCAGCGCCCCCGCGGACCGCTCCAGGAGCCGCCAGGCCTCCAGGACGGCCGGCGCGGGCCCCGTGTCCCCGGCCGCCTCCGCCTCCGCCGACCAGCGCAGCAGCGTCTCGTCGAGCAGCGCGAACCGCTCCGGCCAGCCCGGGGCCTCCGCCAGCGCCTCGGCCAGGTCGCGGGTCCGGGCGCCCATGACGTCCGCCGGGTCGGCCAGCGTGTCCGTCAGCTCCGTGAGCGCGGTGCCGCCGAAGAAGCGGCGCGCCGCCCACGGGGCCAGCGCCAGCTCCACGCCCTGGACGTCCCCGCCGTGCCCCAGCACCCGCGCCCGGGTGTGCAGCCCCGAGACCAGGGACGTGTGCCGTCCCGCGTCCCGGATCCGCAGCTCGCCGCCGAAGCCGATGAGCAGCGACACCCGCCCGCTCGGCACCACCAGCCGTTCCTGCGGCACCCCCGCCGCCGACCGGAACCCCCGGTACGTGCCGATCCCCCGTCCCAGCCGGGCGTCCGGCGCCCCGTAGAACCACTGACACCGTCCGCCCCCCGTACACACGCGGCGTCTCACCATCGAAGTCCCGTACCTCCCCTGCCCGGAACCGTCCCGGGCCGGTGATCCACTCTCCGACCGGCCCGCGGGGCGGGCCAGGGGCGACGGCGTCCCAGGGACACGGTGGGACGTCCCACGGCTCTGACCTGCGGGGATGACCGGAGGAAGGGATGGAGGAGCGCGGATTTGAGCACCGGCGGAACCCGTACGGAGTCACCCCGGTGGCGCACCCCGGTGCCCCGGGTGAGGCTGGGGCCTGCCCGGCGGATCAAGGCCCGGCGCCACAGCCCCCACGGAGGTCCCTCGTGCCCAGCCTCGTCCGCGCGCGGCGCGCCGTCGTCGCTCTCCTCCTGTCCGGCGCGCTGCTCACCACGACCGCGGCCTGCGGCGGCGACGGCTCGCAGTCGATGACCACGAGCTCCGACGCGACCCCGAGCGGCTCGGCGAGCTTCGAGCAGCAGCGGCTGGCCAAGACCCGGTTCGTCGCCAACGCGGGTCTCGCGGCGGGTGCCACGTACCAGTGGATCGTGAAGCCCTACCGCGAGGGCAAGTTCAAGAAGGGCGCGGACGGGCGCACCTTCGCTCTCGTGAAGGCGGGCCTGGCGGGCGCCTTCACCTACAACCGGCTCAAGGCGGCCGTGAACAACGCCAAGGGCGACCCGTTGCTCTCCAAGGCGGTGGTACCGCTCACCGCCGGCATCGAGTCGCTGAAGGAGCTCGGGACGAAACTGCGCAAGGGCGAGGCGTCCGACGCCGACATCGGCTCCTTCGACAGCATCATCAACCAGGTGAAGGAGGCCGGGAAGAGCGCGGGCGCCGAGGTCGTCGACAAGGTGCCCAGCACGTCCCAGCTGAGCGGCGGCTGACCGGCCGGGTCAGGAGTTGAGCTCCGCGAGGACCCGGAGCGTGGCGGGGTCCGGCGCCGTGACCAGCAGGTCGGTGACCGGGCCCTTGCGCCATGCGGCGAGCCGTTCGGCGATCCGCTCGCGCGGGCCGACCAGCGAGATCTCGTCGGCGAAGGCGTCCGGCACGGCGAGCACGGCCTCCTGGCGCCGCCCGGCCGCGAACAGCTCCTGGATGTGCCGCGCCTCCGCCTCGTACCCCATGCGCCCCATGAGGTCGGCGTGGAAGTTGCGGGCCGCGTGCCCCATGCCGCCGATGTAGAAGCCGAGCATGGCCTTGACCGGCAGCAGGCCCTCGGCGACGTCGTCGCAGAGCTGGGCGCGGACCATCGGGGCGACCAGGAAGCCCTCGCGGAGCCGCTCGGGCAGGGCGTAGACCTCGGCCCAGCGCCCGGGCGACCAGTAGAGCGGCAGCCAGCCGTCGGCGATCTCGACGGTCTGGGCGATGTTCTTCGGGCCCTCGGCGCCCAGCAGGACCGGCAGGTCGGCCCGGAGCGGGTGGGTGATCGGCTTCAGCGGCTTGCCGAGCCCGGTGCCGTCGGCGCCGGTGTACGGGTGGGAGTGGTGGCGCCCGTCGAGCGTCACCGGCCCCTCGCGCCGCAGCACCTGTCGGATCACGTCCACGTACTCGCGGGTCGCGGTGAGCGGCGAGCGCGGGAAGGGGCGCCCGTACCAGCCCTCGACGACCTGCGGCCCGGAGAGCCCGAGCCCGAGCATCATCCGGCCGCCGGAGAGGTGGTCGAGGGTGAGCGCGTGCATGGCGGTGGCGGTGGGGGTGCGGGCGGCCATCTGCGCGACGGCGGTGCCCAGCCGGATGCGGCTGGTGTGCGCGGCGATCCAGGTGAGCGCGGTGAAGGCGTCGGAGCCCCACGCCTCGGCGGTCCACACCGAGTCGTAGCCGAGCCGCTCGGCCTCGCGGGCGAGTTCGAGGTGGGTGGCGGAGGGGCCGCGGCCCCAGTAGCCGAGGGCGAGTCCAAGGCGCATGACGGCCAGCCTTCCTGACGAAGCGTCAGATCTGTGGGTCGGCCTGGACTGTACGACAACGGCCCCCCGCCCGGAAGGGCGAGGGGCCGCTGAGGGCCTGCCGGCGGGGCGGGTCAGCCGCGCTGGATGCCGGTGGTGTCCTGGAGGACGCCGCGGCGGCCGTCCTGTGTCTGCGCGACCAGGGCCTGGCCGCGCTGCTCGACCGCGAGGTACCAGGTGCCCGGCGCCAGCTCGGCGATGGGCGCCTGGGAGCCGTCCTCCGCGTACAGCGGACGGGCCACCGGGACGGCGAACCAGAACGGGGCGAAGTCCGCGGCGGGCGCCGGAGCGGCGGACTGCTGCGGCTGGGGCTGCGGGGCCTGCGGCTGCGGGGCCTGGTGCTGCTGGGCCTGCGGCTGCGCGCCGAAGGGCTGGCCGGCACCGTGCGACGGGTCCGGCTGGCCGCCGTACGGCTGCGGCTGCTGCTGGGCGCCCGGGTAGCCGTAGCCGCCGGGGACGCCCTGCTGGCCCGGCTGCATGCCGTACGGCTGCGGGGTCTGCGGCTTCGGGGCGCCGAGGAGCGGGCCGCCGAGGGCCGGGACCAGCGGGGCCGCGACGGCCGCGCCGGCCAGCACGAGCGAGGCGATCAGGCCGAGGATGAGGCCCGCGCCGGCGTTCTCCGACTCGAAGACCCACATCAGCAGGGTCCAGGCGGACGCGATGCCGAACGCGGCACCGACCTGGCCGAACTCCAGACCGGCCACCTTGCGCGGCTGCGCCTGCGGCAGCGCGCGCGAGAGGACCACGAGCGCGGCGCCGGCGATGCCGAGGAAGAAGGAGCCCCAGCCGAGCGGGGACACCTCCCACGAGTTCGGCAGGTCGACCTTGTCGCAGATCGCGGCGCTGGCGTCACACCCGGAGATGCTGAGGAACGAGGCGATGAACAGCACCACCGCTGCGCCGATCAGCACGCCATCGCCTCGGGTGAGGGAGCGGATATTCACGTAAGAATCCTTCGTCGGGTCGTCTCGTCGGGGTGGCGCGGATCACGGGGGCGGCCCCATCGTACGGAGCATCGTACGGAGCGAATCTATCGTCCGTTCCCCGGGACGCCGGGCCCTACCCCTTGAGGTAGGCCCCGATGCCGTCGGCGATGCCCTGCGCGGCCTTCTGTCGCCACGCGGCCTCGGTCAGCAGCTTGGCATCCTTCGGATCACGCATGTTGCCGCATTCGATGAAGACTTTGGGGACGGTCGAGAGGTTGAGGCCCCCCAGATCCTTCCGCACATCCAACCCGGTACCGGAACCGATGTAGTTGGCGGGGTGGGTGCCGGTCGCGCGCCCGAACCGCGCGACCAGCTTCTCGCCCAGGCTCCGGGAGGGCCCGACGATCTTCGTGGTGTCGGCGCCGCCCTCCTGCACCCGCGCGGGCAGGATCACGTGGAACCCCCGGTTCCCGACCGCGGAGCCGTCCGCGTGGACGGAGACGACGGCGTCGGCCTTCGCGGCGTTCCCGATCCGGGCCCGCTCGTCGATGCAGGGGCCGAAGGCGCGGTCGGCGTCGTGCACCAGGACGACCTTGGCGCCCTGCGCCGCGAGGAGGTCGCGCAGGCGGTGCGAGACGTCGAGGGTGAACGCGGCCTCGGTGTACCCCGCGTTCGTGGACGTGCCGGTGGTGTCGCACTCCTTGCGGTTCGTCCCGATGTTCACCTTCTTGTTGATTTCCGCGGTATGGCGGAAATTGCCGGGATTATGCCCGGGGTCGATCACGAGGGTCCGCCCGGCGAGCGGCAGCACCTTCCGCGGCGGCCCGGCCGGGATCGCCCCGCTGCCGGGGCCGGTGGCCTGGGCGTTCGCCTGGGCGCCCGACGGGGCGCCGGTCCGCTCGGCTCCGGCGGTACGGGGGGCCTGCGTCGCCGACTCGGCGGAGCCCCCGCAGCCCGCGAGGGCGGCGCAGGCGGTCAGGGCCAGGGGGAGGGCGAGGAGTTTCCGGTCGTACGGCACCCCGCGACTGTAGGCGTTCCGGCGCCGGATTGCCCGTATCGCTGGACGTGTGTGGGGAGAGGGTGAAGGGTATGTGGGGGGCACTGCAGCAGCGACCACAGAGGGGGAACCTGTGGCGGGGGAAGACCGCAACAGCGCAGACGACGACCGGGGCCGGCAGCCGTCGCCCTGGGAATGGACGGGACCCGGGGCGCAGCAGCCGCCCGGCCCGCCGCAGCGGCCGGGAGCGGCGGCCGGACCGCCGGACCCCCGCGTCCAGCCCGGCCCGAACCCGTACGCGGACTCCGGCTTACCGCCGCAGCCGCAGCCGGGACCGTACGGGCAGCCGCCCGTGCCCCCCGACCAGCCGCCGGTGATGGTCGCGACGCCACCGCCGCCGCCCGGACCGCCGCCCGGCCCGCCCAACCCGGCACAGGCCGCCGCCGTCGCCCTCCTGAACCTCTCCTGCCTCGGCCTCGGCTACGTCCTGCTCAGGCACTGGAAGTCCGCGGCCCTCTGCTGGGCCGCCACCGTCGCCCTGCTCGTCGTCGCCCTGCCGGCCGACCCGGACGGCATCCCCCTCGGCGTCCTCGTCGCGTACGGCGTCTTCCTCCTGGCCGTCGCCGCCGACGGCTACCGGCGCGGACTGCGCGCCACCCCCGCCGCCCTGGAGCCCCCCGGCCGCCGCAAGCTGGTCCTGCCCGTCGCCCTCGCGCTCCTGCTCGTCGTCCCGGCGGGCGGCACGTTCGCCTACGGCGCGGCCCGCGACGAGGCGATCGAGCAGCAGCTCATGGACACCCTGACCGCCGCCGACGGGCTGGTGAAGCAGGCCGAGGGCCAGTCCTTCACCAGCGTCGAGGTGACCTACAACTCGGTCCTCGCGACCTACCAGAGGATCGGCACCGAGCACGCCGGCTCGCGCGCCGGGAAGCTGGTCCCCGCCCGGCTCGCCGCCTACTACACCTCGGTCTCCCTCCCGTACACGAAGAAGGACTACTGCGCGGCCGTCCCGGGCCTCAAGCACCTGCGCGCGCTGCCCGGCAAGGTCGACCGCGGACTGCTCGGCAGCCTGGTCGGCAAGGCCGACGAGCCGCTGGCCGAGTCCTGGTTCCAGTGCGGCACCACCACGATCGGTTCGGCCGGCCAGGAGAAGACCTCGGGCGACTACCTCAACGACCTCACCAAGACCTTCCCGCAGTCCCCCTTCACGCCGAAGATCGAGCCCACCCTCCGCGAGGGCCTGCGCACCCGCGAGAAGGCCCTGGGCGTCGCCCCCTGCGACGGCCTCGCGGAGATCGGCCGCTTCCGGACCACGGTCGGCATGCTGCCGAGCGAGACCTACGCGAGCCTCGGCACGGACACCAAGCGGGTCATCCAGCGCGGCGAGTTCGGCTGCGGCCTCGACCGCTTCAAGAAGAAGGAGTTCAGCGAGGCGGCCACGGCGATGACCGACTACGCCAAGACCTACCCGGACAGCCCGCAGGCCGCCCAGGCGCGCAACATCGCCATCGCCGCCGAGATCGCCGAGGAGACCCCGGCGGCCGGCAACAAGGTGCCCTCGGGTGCCACGGTCGACGGCTCGGGCCAGGTCATGGTCATCAGCAACGACGGCCCTGGCGAGGTCGAACTCCTCTACACCGGCCCGGTCACCGGCCGCCTCACCATCCCGTCCTGCGCGAGCTGCAAGAGCTACCCGACCCTCCTGCTGCCCGTCGGGGAGAAGGTCAAGCCCTGCTCCGGCCCCTCCTCCAAGTACCCGAAGCGGACCCTGACACTGCCCCCGGGCAGCTACCAGATGCTCCAGAAGCGGGAGGGCACCGGCACCTCGGCCGGCATGAAGAAGCCGAGCAACGCCAAGATCGAGTCGGGCTACAGCTACACCAACTGCCTCTATGTGACCTCAGGGTTCTGAAACTCCCGGAAAGGTCACCGAGCGTGTCCACGGCCGGGCCCTGCGTTTGCGGGGCCCGGCCCACGCGCGGATAGTGAGGACCGAGGGGTGTCGTGGCCCCCTCCTCTTCCTCCTCCTGCACCGCTCCTGCGCTAGAGAGGAGCGTTCCCATGCGTATGCGCAAGGACACGCGGTCGCGTCGCCTCGTGACGACGTCGACGATTCTGATGGCGGGGGGCGTCATGCTCCTCCCCGTCCCCGCGGTCGCCCACCCCGCGGCGGACACCGGCTCCTCGACCTCCGCCGAGGCGCGGATCTCGGGCGCCTCGTTCCAGGTCCGGAACCTCCAGACCGGCAAGTGCATGACGCTCGCCGGCGGCGAGTCCACCGACAACAACGTCGAACTCGTCCAGTTCGACTGCGACACCCACCCCTCGCGCCGCTGGCGGGTCACCAACTGGAACGGCGAGTCCTACCAGCTCGTCAACCGGCAGACCGGCAAGTGCGCCACGGTCGCGGGCGGCAGCGGCGGCAACAACAAGCCGCTCGTCCAGTTCGACTGCGACGACCACCCCTCGCGCCGCTGGCGGGTGGCCAACTGGAACGGCAACTCCTACCAGCTCGTCAACGTCCGGACGGGCCTGTGCGCGACGGTCGCGGGCGGCCGGTCGACCGACAACAACGTGGGGCTCGTCCAGTTCAGCTGCGACAACGACGCCTCGCGCCGCTGGGTCATGAGGATGGCCGGGAACGTGGGCGGGTAGCCTCCGGGTCCTCCTGCCGGCGCTGGCCGGGGAGGGGCACCTTCGGGCGCCGACGCTCGGGGCCGCGGCGGTGCGACCGGGCCACGGTGAACAGTGACGCGGCGTACCAGACCATGACCCCGACGCCCCACCCTCCGAAGGCGTCCCAGGCGAGGCCGACGCTGGGCACCAGCAGGCACAGGTAGGCGAGCCGGAGCCGCCATCGATGGAAGGTCAGAGACGGGACGTCCAAGCGGATGCTGTATTCGCTGATGATGATCCAGTCGTCGATGAAGAACGCGAACACGTAGGCAAGCGTCGTCATCCAGAGGCCGTCGAGCCCGTGCCCCCTGAGCAGCCACATGATGGTGAGGGCGGCGAGGAAGACGCCGCCCTGGGCGTTGGTGATGAGGAGCTGGCGCAGCTTCTTCCAGAGCTCCGCCGTGCTGCCGTCGTGTCCGAAGAGCGTGCGCAGGAAGCTGATGTGCCGCATCAGCACGGTCACGCCGACGGCCATGGTGGTGAGCTGGAGGATCAGCGATCCGTTCGACAGGCGTTCGGCGAGGCTGTTCAGCGTGGCCTGGCGATCGGTGAAGATCATGGGCAGCCAGTGCCCGATGGTGCCGGCCGGACCGCTGAGCGCCATCACGCAGCAGGCGACCGCCAGCGCCAGGTTGGTGGCTCCCTGGCCGAAGCTGGTGCTGAGCCTTCTCGACTGCTCGGAGAAGTGGTCACGGATCCTGCGTGGACCGTCGACGGGCAGCTGACCGGACATCTCCCGGGCCTCCGCCCGGGTCCCGCCCGCGGCCGCCACGAGGCACGCCACCACGTACGTGACGCCGCCCGCCCACAGTGCCGAGTGAATGACCGGGTCGTCGAGTAACTGCACCTGGGGACCTCTTACGCGCACGGGGCCACTGTGATGGCCGGTCGACCGAGGGCCGCCATCCTCGCAGCGGAAGAGGCCGCGCGAAGGCGTTTTCGGCGCATTCGCCCGTACGGGAATCGGGGGCGGTTTCCGGCCCCCTCCGGCCCCGCCGCGTCAGCCCCGCCGGCGCAGCACCCGCAGCGAGTCGGTGACCGAGATCTCCTCGAACTCGCCCGACTCGATCGCCCGCAGATAGATCCGGTACGGCGCCTGGCCGCCGTCCTCCGGGTTCGGGAACACGTCGTGGATGACGAGGATGCCGCCGGGCGCGACCTTCGGGGCCCAGCCCTCGTAGTCGTTGGTCGCGTGCTCGTCCGTGTGCCCGCCGTCCACGAAGACGAAGCCGAGCTGCCCCGCCCACACCTTCGCCACCTGCGGCGAGCGCCCGACCACCGCGATCACGTACTCCTCCAGACCCGCCTTGTGCAGCGTCCGGCGGAAGGTCGGCAGCGTGTCCATCGCGCCGACCTCGGGGTCCACCACGCTCGGGTCGTGGTACTCCCAGCCCGGCTGCTGCTCCTCGCTGCCCCGGTGGTGGTCCACGGTCACCGCGACCGTCCCGGCCGCCCGCGCGACGTCCGCGAGCAGGATCGTCGAGCGCCCGCAGTACGTGCCGACCTCCAGCAGCGGCAGCCCCAGCTCCGCCGCCTCGGCAGCCGCCGCGTACAGCGCGAGCCCTTCCTTGACCGGCATGAAGCCCTTCGCGGCCTCGAAGGCGGCGAGGATCTCGGGGGTGGGCTCGGTGGCGACCATGGTCGGCTCCTCCTACTGGCGGGTACGCGCTTACGGGCGCCCATGCTGCCCTACCCGTCGCACTCGAACCACACCGTCTTCCCGTCGCCTCCTTCCCGCACCCCCCACCGGTCCGTCACGGCCTCCACCAGTGCCAGCCCGCGCCCGCCCTCGTCCAGCGGGCCCGCCGCCTTCGCCACGAGCGGCCCCGGCACCCGGTCGGACACCTCCACCCTCAGCCCGTACGGCTCGCGCAGGATCAGCACCGTGCACCGGCGCCCCGGCACGTGCCGGACCACGTTCGCGACGAGCTCGGTGAGCGCGAGCCCGGCGGCGTCGGCCAGCCGGTCGAGCCCCCACCGCGCGAGGAACATGCGGAGGATGCGGCGCATGTGACCGGCGGAGTGCTCACCCACGGTGAAGCCCATCCGGTAGCTCGCTTCAAGTTCCGCAGGGTAGAGGTCTGTTGCCTGATTCATGCCTCCAGGTTGGAGCGGCATCGCTACGCTCGGCTACGGACTGGATTCAACGCCTGAGAGCGTGAGTTTGGGGGTGACCTCGCCGTGGCCAACATCCGTAACCTCGATCCCAGCGCCTCGCCGCTGGACTACTACGGCTCGGAATTACGCCGGTTGAGGGAGGAGGCGAAGCTCAGCCAGGACCAGCTGGGCGACATCCTCTTCTGCACGGGCTCGCTCGTCGGTCAGATCGAGACCGCGAAGAAGCTGCCGACGAGACAGTTCTCGGAGCGGCTGGACGCGGCGCTGATGACGGGCGGTCTGTTCACGCGCCTGATCGGCCTGGTCCTGAAGAGCCAGCTGCCGAACTGGTTCCAGCCGTACGCGGAGATGGAAGCGAAGGCGACGTACATCTCGACGTACCAGTCCCAACTGGTCTACGGGTTGCTTCAGACCCCGGCCTACGCCCGGGCGGTTCTGGGCGCGAGGACGGAAGCGGACGTCGAGGGCAAGGTCGCGGCCCGAATGGAACGCCAGCGCATCCTGGACCGCGAGACGCCTCCCCTGCTGTGGGTGGTGCTGTCCGAGGCGGTGCTGCGGCAGGAGATCGGCGGGCGCGAGGTCATGCGGGAGCAACTCGCTCACCTGCTGGCCATGCAGGAGCGGGAGTGGGTGAAGATCCAGATCCTGCCGTTCAAGGCGGGTGCGCATGCGGGACTGCCGGGCTCGTTCACCCTCTTGCGCTTCGATGACGACCCCGATCTGGTCTACACCGAGGACTTCGTTCGCGGGCACATGACCGCCGATGCGGCCGCCTTCAGGGAAGGGTCCCTCCGTTACGATCACTTGAGGGCTGCTGCCCTCTCGGTGGAGGAATCGGCCGCACTGATCGCCCGTGTGATGGAGGAACAGTATGGGGACCAACCTGAACCTGACGGGCGCTGAATGGCGTAAGTCCTCCTACAGCGGTGACACCGGGGGAGAGTGCGTCGAGTGCGCCCCCCCTCGGCCCCGCCGCCTGGCGCAAGGCCTCCTACAGCTCCGACACCGGCGGCGAATGCATCGAGGTCGCCGACCTCACCGCCCACGTCGCCGTCCGGGACTCCAAGAACCCCGCCGGCCCCGTCTTCCTGGCCGCCCCGGCCGCGTTCGCGGCCTTCGTGACGGCCGCCGCCGAGGGTCGCTTCGGGCGCTGACCGGTCATGGACCGCTTGGGCATGGTGATCCTCGCCCTGGCGCTGCTGACCTGGGCGGGGATCGCCGTCGTGGGGTGGGCCCGGCGGGGTGGGCGGGGCCGGAGGGTCCGTACCGCGCCCTCGCCCGCCAAGCCGGCCGCCTGGGTCGCCGTACTCGCGCTGGTCGCGGGCGCGGCCGTGCACGCGTACGGGCTGTCGTACCTGCCGTATCTCTTCCCCGAGGACGCGTGTTGGTTCAACGCCGGGATCAAGGTCTCGCCGGACTCCTCGGGGATGCTGCCGGTGAGCCTGGTGTGCGCGGGCGAGGAGGTCGTCCCGGGCTGGCTGAACCCGACGCTGCTCGCCCTCGCGGTGACGGCGGTCGTGGCGGCGGGCGCCGCCGTGGTGCTACGCGTCCGCGCCCGCGAGCACGGCGCGTAGCCGCAGGACGCCCGCCTTCCACTCCTCGCTCTCGGACGACTCCTCCCAGAGCTCCAGGAGTTCGGAGTCGGGGCCGAGCACGCGGTCGAGGGCGGCGACGGCGAGCGGGCGGAGGGTGGCAGGGAGGACCGGTATGGCGTCCTTCGGGGCGTACGAGGTGGTGACGGGCTCGCCGCCGGGGCACTGCGCGGCGAGGAGGGCAGCGGAGGCCACGGCCTTGACGGAGTAGTACGAATCCAGGAACGCGTCCTCGCCGGTCTCGGCGACGTCGCGGAAGGCGGCGAGGAACACCGCCGCCTTGTCGTCGGCGCCGGCGGCCTGGTCGATCTGGTAGGAGAAGTCGGCGGCGGAGTCGTTGTCGAAGGGGCCGATGTCCCAGGTGCCCATGGTCAGCTCGCTCACTCGCTCACTCGCTCGGTGCCGGGCCGGTGGTGCCCGACTGCTGTTCCTCATGCTGGCACCCGCCACTGACAACGCCGCGGCTTCGGCCGGAGCGGTCGGTTCGCGGTGCGGCCCCCGCGCGCGGGATCACTCGTGACGGGCGAGCTTGACGGCGGAGACGAGCAGGACCACGCTCAGCGCGGGGATGAGGACCACGTCCGGGAACACGCCGAGCAGAAGCCCGCCGAGCACCGCTCCGGCGACCGAGCCCGCGACCATGACCAGGGCGAAGCGGCGGTTGGCGCCCAGCACCGCGAAGCTGCCGTCGCGGCTGTAGCGGGCGAAGGCCACCAGCATCGTCGGCAGCGACACCAGCAGGGACAGACTTCCCGCCGTCTTGATGTCCTGCCCGAAGAGCAACACGATCGTCGGAATCAGCAGCTCGCCGCCGGCCACGCCCATGACGGCCGCGACCACCCCGATCCCGAACCCCGCGGCGGCCCCGAGCGCCACCTGGGCCCACGGAACCAGGCCGAGGGCGTCCAGCGTCGCGAAGTGCGTGAACAGCAGGGCCGCCGCCATCAGCACCATCAGGCCGGCCAGCACCCTGTACAGGGTGTCCGAGCGCATCCGCACCACCCACGACGCTCCGGCCCAGGCGCCCAGCAGGCTCCCGGCCAGCAGGTTGACCGCGACGGGCCAATGGGCGGCGAGGTCGGCGGCGGACACGGCCGCCATGCGGGCGGGCAGCGCGGTCAGGACCACCACCAGGCTCATGGCCTTGTTGAGGATGACGGCGGAGAGCGCGGCGAACCCGAACAGTCCGATCAGCAGGGGCAGGCGGAACTCCGCACCGCCCAGGCCGATCATCCCGCCCAGGACGCCGATCGCCGCCCCCGCGCAGAACGTCAGGGGTATCGAGCGCGTCGAGCGCGGTGGGGTGAAGGTCTGGTCAGCGGCCATGGCGGGCATCCTCTCGCGCCGCGCCTCCCGCCGGCCATCGGCGGCCTGCGCCTTCGGTGGATGCCCCTGCCTCCCGGCTCGGGATCCGTCCGGTCCTCCGAGTCCGCCCGGCCGCGCGCCCGGCCGCACCCCGCGGCAACCGACACCGTTTCTGACCTTCCGTCAGATTGGAACGTGTTCTAGTCTGCCGTGCCATGGGCATCGCCATCACGCACGAACAGCGGGAGTTGGCCAGGTCCGTCCACGGGTGGCTGGCGCGCGCCGCGCCCCCCGAGGACGTACGCAAACACCTCGACGCGCCCGGCGGCGCGGCCGGACGGCCCGCGTACTGGGACGGGGCCGCCGCGCAGGGGCTGCTCGGCATCCACCTCCCCGAGGGGTGCGAGGGCGGGGGCGGCGGCAGTCTCGTCGACCTGGCCGTGGTCCTGGAGGAGGCGGGGCGGGCGCTGCTGCCGGGCCCGTACCTCCCCACGGTCCTCGCCGCCGAGCTGCTGCACCGCGCCGGGCGGGGGGAGGACGCCGGCGCGCTCGCCACGGGGGAGCGCATCGGGGCCGTCGCCCTCGGGCCGGGCACGCTGACCGCCGCGCCCGCCCTCGCCTCCGACGGATTCGTGCTCGACGGGGTCGCCCCGCCGGTGCTCGGCGGGGCGCAGGCCGAGCTGCTGATCCTCCCCGCGCGCGCCCTGCACGGCACCGTGTGGCTCGCCGTCGACGCCGACACCCTCTCCGTGCGCCCGCACGAGAGCGCCGACCCCACCCGGCCGACCGCCGAGGTCGCCGCCGACGGGGTGCTCGTGCCCGCGAGCCGGGTGGTCGGGGCGGTGGACGCGGCGCTCGTCGCCGACCTGGCCGCCGTGCTCTTCGCCGCCGACGCCTGCGGGACCGCCGCCCGGGTCCTCGACATCGCCGCCGAACACGCCCGCACGCGGGTGCAGTTCGGGAGGCCCATCGGACAGTTCCAGGGGGTCAAGCACCTCTGCGCCGACATGCTGGTCCGGCTGGAACAGGCCAGGGCGCTGACCTGGGACGCCGCCCGCGCGGCCCGGGAGGACGCCGCCGAGGTGCGCTCGCTGACCGCCTCCCTCGCGGCGGGGGCCGCGCTCGACACCGCGTACGGCCTGGCCAAGGACTGCATCCAGATCCTCGGCGGCATCGGCTTCACCTGGGAGCACGACGCGCACCTGTACCTGCGCCGCGCGCTCGTCGCCCGCCAGCTCCTCGGCTCCGGCGACACCCACCGGCTCGCCGCCGTGCGGCACGCCGCCACCGGGATCCGGCGCGAGCTGCGCCTCGAACTCCCCGAGGAGGCCCAGGCGTTCCGCGCCGAGGCCCGGGAGGCGCTGGCGCCCGCCGTCGGGCTCGACCCGCGCGCCGCCCGCCGCGTCCTCGCCGGCACCGGCTACGCGGCGCCGCACCTCCCGGCACCGTACGGGCTCGGCGCGGGGCCGGTGCGACAGCTCGCCGTACAGCGCGAGATGGAGGCGGCGGGGGTCGTGCTGAGCCCGCTCTCCATCGCCACCTGGGTGGTCCCCTCGCTCCTCGCGTACGGGACGCCGGAACAGCAGGAACGGCACCTCGCGCCCACCCTGCGCGGCGAACAGCAGTGGTGCCAGCTCTTCTCCGAGCCCGAGGCCGGCTCGGACCTGGCCTCCCTCCGCACCCGGGCCGAGCGGACGGACGACGGCACGGGCTGGCGGATCACCGGACAGAAGGTGTGGACGAGCGCGGCCCAGTGGGCCGACTACGGCATCCTCCTCGCCCGCACCGACCCCGACGCGCCCAAGCACAAGGGGCTCACCTACTTCGTCGTCGACATGAAGAACACCCCCGGCATCGACATCCGGCCGCTGAAGGAGATCACCGGGGAGTCGCTCTTCAACGAGGTCTGGTTCGACGACGCCCTGCTGCCCGCCGACGCGGTCGTCGGCGAGGTCGGCGGCGGCTGGCGGGTCGCCCGCAACACCCTCGGCAACGAGCGCGTCCACATGGCCGACCAGGTCGCCTTCGACACCGGCCTCGAAGCGCTCATCGAGGCCTCGGTCGGCGAGGACGGGGCCGTACGGGCCCGGATCGGCGCCCTCGTCGCCGAGGCCCACGCCCTCGCCTGCATCGGGCTGCGCACCACCCTGCTCCAGGTGTCCGGCCTCGAACCCGGACCGGGGGCGAGCGTCCGCAAGCTCGTCCAGACCGTCCACCAGCAGAAGCTCGCCGAGCTCACCGTCGAACTCCTGGGCGCGCAGGGCGCGCTGCGGGAGGGGGCGGGGGAGCGGGCGGTGCACGGACTGCTGATGTCGCGCTGCCTGACCATCGCGGGCGGCACCACCCAAGTGCAGCTGAACGTCGTGGCCGAGCGCCTGCTCGGCCTGCCGAGAGACTGAGGGAGAGGCTTCGATGAAGTCGTACATCGTCGGTGTGGGCATGACGAAGTTCGAGAAGCCGGAGACCCGGGACTGGCAGTACTGGGACATGGCGAAGGAGGCCGGCACCGCCGCCCTGACCGACGCCGGCATCCCGTACGGGCTCGTCGAACAGGTCCCGGTCGGCTACTGCTTCCAGGCCTCCACGGCCGGCCAGCGCGCGGTCTACGAACTGGGCCTGACCGGGGTCCCCGTCTACAACGTCAACAACAACTGCGCGACCGGCTCGTCCGCCCTGATGATGGCGCGGCAGCTGGTGGAGGGCGGCATCGCCGACTGCGTCCTCGCGCTGGGCTTCGAGAAGATGGCGCGCGGCGCGCTCGGCGGCGGCTCGGACGGCGGCGACTTCAAGACCTCGCCGGTCGCCCGGCACTACGGGATCATGGCGGCCGGGCACGGCTTCGAGATGTCCCCGCCCACCGCCCAGATCTTCGGCAACGCGGCCCGCGAGCACATGGACCGCTACGGCACGACCGAGGCCCAGCTCGCCGCGGTGGCCGCCAAGAACCACCGGCACTCGTCCCAGAACCCCAACGCCCAGTTCCAGGACGTGTACACGGTCGAGGAGATCCTCGCGGCCAAGACCATCCACCGCCCGCTGACCAAGCTCCAGTGCTCGCCGACCTCGGACGGCGCGGCGGCGGCCGTGGTCGTCTCCGAGCGCTTCGTGACGGAGCACGGCCTGCGGGACCGGGCGGTGGAGATCGCCGCCCAGGCCATGACCACCGACACCGAGGAGTCCTTCGCCTCGGGCAGCTGCATCGACGTGGTCGGGCGCCCGATGTCCCGGGCGGCGGCGCGGCAGGTCTACGAGGCCTCCGGCCTGGGCATCGAGGACGTCGACGTGATCGAACTCCACGACTGCTTCTCGGTCAACGAGCTGCTGACCTACGAGGCCCTGGGCATGTGCGAGGAGGGCGCCTCCGGCAAGCTCGTCGAGTCGGGCGCGACGACCTACGGCGGCAGGTGGGTGGTCAACCCGTCCGGCGGCCTCATCTCCAAGGGCCACCCGCTGGGCGCGACGGGCCTGGCGCAGGCGACGGAACTGGTCTGGCAGCTGCGCGGAGAGGCGGGCCCCCGGCAGGTGCCGGGGGCGGACGTGGGCCTGGCGCACAACATCGGCCTCGGCGGGGCGGCGGTGGTGACGCTGCTGCGCCGCGCCTAGTCGATGTACGGGTCGGGCCGGGTCTGCGACCATGACGCCCATGCCGCGAACCGACACGGGTAAAGCCACCCCCACCGCAGACCCGTCCATACCCTCGTCACCCCCGCCCTCCCGGCTCTGGCTGGTGGTCCTGATCGCCTGCGCGGGCCAGTTCCTGGTGGTGCTGGACGTGTCGGTGGTGAACGTGGCGCTGCCGTCGATGCGGACGGACCTGGGGCTGACGGCCTCGGGTCTCCAGTGGGTGGTCAACGCGTACTCGATCGCGTTCGCGGGCTTCATGCTGCTGGGCGGCCGGGCGGCGGACCTGTTCGGCCGCAAGCGCATGTTCGTCCTGGGGCTCGGCCTGTTCACGCTGGCCTCGGTCGCGGGCGGGCTGGCCCAGGAGGGCTGGCAGCTCTTGGCGGCCCGCGCCGTGCAGGGCCTGGGCGCGGCGATCCTGTCCCCGTCCACGCTCACCCTGCTCACCGCCGCCGCCCCGGTGGGCCCGGCCCGCACCCGGGCGGTCGGCACCTGGACGGCGGTGGGCGCGGCGGGCGGCGCGGCCGGCGGCTTCGTGGGCGGCGCGCTGGTCGACCTCCTCTCCTGGCGCTGGGTCCTCCTCATCAACGTCCCGATCGGCGCCCTCGTCCTGGCCTGCGCCTGCCTGTGGCTGACCGAGAGCCGGGTCACGGACGGCCGCCACCGCCTGGACCTGCCCGGCGCGGTCCTGGTGACGGGCGGCCTGGCGACCCTCGCGTACGGCATCGTGCAGACGGAGGAGTCGGGCTGGGGAGCCCCGGAGACCCTCGTGCCCCTGACGGCGGGCCTGCTCCTGCTGGCCGCCTTCGTGGCCTGGGAGACCAAGGCCCCGGCCCCCCTGATGCCCCTCCGCATCTTCCGCACCCGCGCGGTGTCGGCGGCCAACGCGACGATGGCGCTCTGCGCGTCGACCACCTTCGGCTCGTGGTTCTTCATGACGGTCTACGCCCAGAACGTCCTCGGCTACACCCCGCTCCAGGCCGGCCTCGCCCTGGTCCCCAGCTCGGTCAGCGTCATCGCCGGCTCCAAACTCGCGCCCCGCCTGCTGCCCCGCTTCGGCGCCCGCGCGGTCGCGGTGGCCGGAATCCTGCTGGGCGCGGCGGGCTTCGCCTGGCAGTCGACGATGACCCCGGACGGCTCGTACGTGCCGTCGATCCTGATCCCCGGCGTCCTGATCATGTTCGGCATAGGCATCGGCTCGACCCCCCTGGCCATCCTCGCCACCACCGGCGCCCCGCCCTCGGAGGCGGGCCTGGCCTCGGGACTCATCAACACCTCCCGCACGATGGGCGGAGCCCTGGGCCTCGCGATCCTCTCCACCGTCGCGGCGGCCTTCACGACCACCGGCACCCCGACCCCCGCCTCGCTGACGGAGGGCTACGCGGCGGCGTTCCGGGTGGGCGCGTGCGTGCTGCTGGGCACGGCGGTGCTGATGGCGCTCTGGCTGCCGGGGCGGGAGCGGAAGGCGGCCTGAAAGCGCCGGTGCGGCACGCGCACGTTCCGTAGCGCAGACGGGGTGCACTTGCGTGCATGTCGCAGCGACGTCACCGGATCCGGCGAACGTGACGACGTCTCAGTTTGGTTCCTCCTCCTCTGATCATGATGCCGCTCGGGGCATCCGTTCACAGAGAAGGTGGTTCCGAATGACCAGTGACCAGACTCCGTCGGTCACCGAAGCGACGCTCACCGACATCGCCACCCACGGCATCTGGGGCCCGGGCCACAGCATCAGCCCGGCCGTCGTCGACGTGTCCCGGGCGCTGCTCGCCTCCCTTCAGGGCGAGGAGGGCGTCGAACTCCCGCCGGAGCTCTCGGAGCTGGTGGCGGAGGTGCGGCGGATCGGAACGACCGGCCTCCCGCGCATCACCGCGTCCGACGGCATCCGCCTGTCCGCCTTCAGCATCAAGCTGAAGGGCGACGCCCCGCGCCCCGTGGTGATCGTGCCCGCCGGCTGGAACCCGTACGGCTGGCTGCCCTTCCTCCACGCGTACCTCAAGCTGGCGCAGCGCGGCTACCACGTGCTCGCCTACTCGCCGCGCGGCATCGGCATCAAGGGCTGGCCGTCGACCTCCGAGGGCTTCGTCGACGTGGCCGGGCCCAACGACTGGGCCGACGGCTCGTCCGTGATCGACTACGCGCAGGAGTCCTTCGAGCCCAGCCGGGTCGGCTTCCTCGGCGAGTCCTACGGCTCCGGGATCAGCCAGCTGGTCGCCGCGCACGACCCGGCCGCCCGGGTCGACGCCGTGGTCGCGCTGAGCACCTGGGGCAACCTCGCCACCAGCCTGTACGACAACGGCACCCGGCACCTGGAGGCCGTCCAGGCGCTGATCGCCTTCACCGGCGGCCCGCTGGAGGAGAAGTTCGACGACGGGGCCCAGCAGCTCCTCAAGGACTTCCTGAGCGGCCGGAACCTCGACGAGGTCGTCGCGTGGGGCACCGAGCGCTCCCCGGAGACCTACGTCGACCAGACGAACGCGCGGGGCATCCCGACGTTCTTCTCGAACACCTGGCACGAGACGCTGTTCCCGGTCAACCCGGTGCTCGACCTCTTCGAGCGGCTCACCGTCCCGAAGCGGCTGAACCTGTGGATCGGCGACCACGGCGCCCCCGAGGGCCCCGGCCTGGCCGGGCTGGTGCTCGGGGTGCCGTTCCCCGGACTGGCGGAGCCGACGCGGGAGGCCTACGAGTGGCTGGACCACCACCTGCTCGGCGTCGCCAACGACGTGCCGGACTGGCAGCCGGTGAAGAGCCAGAGCATGTTCACCTACGAGACGGCAGCCGTCCCGGGCGGCACCAGGCGGATCACCGTCCCGGCGCGCCGCGAGACGTACGCGTCCTGGGACGAGGCCACCACGGGCCGCGAGACCTGGTACCTCACCGGCGCCGGTGCCACCGCCGACGGCTCGCTGACCGACAAGCCGGCCGCCGGATGGTCGCGGGAGTTCCAGGCCGGCGCCCTGACCTCCTCCCTGGCCGGCGAATTGCTCAAGGCCGGGCAGCGGGAGTGGTTCGGCAACCCCGATCCGTACAAGCTCGCGGAGTTCGAGCGCGACCACCTGCTCGTCTGGTCGACCGACCCGCTGACCGGCCCCGGTGAGGTGGCCCGCCGGATCCGGGGCGCCGCCGGCGTGCGGCTCACCGTGCGCAGCAGCGTCGACGCCGCCACCGTGATCGCCTACCTGTACGACGTCGCCCCGGACGGCACGGCCCGCATCATCACCCACGAGCCGTACACGGCCACCGGCCTCACCCCGAACACCGACACCACCCTCGCCTGGCGCCTCCAGGCCGCCTCCTACGACCTGCCGGCCGGGCACCGCCTCGCCCTGGTCGTCAACGGCCGAGACCCGCTCTACTCCTACGCGGGCTCGGACCTCCCCGCCCTCACCACCACCACGGTCGGCTCCGCGACCGGCAGCGAGGCCCGACTGGAACTCCCGCTGGGCTGACACCCCCGCACCCGACCGCTCGCACGGCAGCCCGCCGATCGGTGTACGGCGGGCTGCCGTCGGCGAACTCGCCTTCTACTCCCCCCGGGGTCACAGCCACCCCTGCTGACGCGCCGCCCGTACCGCCTCCATCCGGTTCCGGGTGCCCGTCTTCCCGATCGCGGACGACAGGTAGTTCCGCACCGTCGACTCGGAGAGGTGCAGGGCCTCCGCGATGTCGGAGATCGTGGCGCCGTCCACCGAGGCGCCGAGGGCGTCCCGTTCGCGGGCGGTCAGCGGGTTCGGGCCCGCGCTGAGCGCGGCGGCGGCGAGGGCCGGGTCGATGACGGTCTCGCCGCGCAGCACCTTGCGGATCGCCTCCGCCAGGTCCTCGACGGGCCCGTCCTTGACCAGGAAGCCGGCCGCCCCCGCCTCCATCGCCCGCCGCAGGTACCCGGGCCGCCCGAACGTCGTCAGGATCAGCACCCGGCAGTCCGGCACCTGGTCCCGCAGGTCCCCGGCCGCGTCGAGCCCGGACCGCCCCGGCAGCTCGATGTCCAGCAGCGCCACCTCGGGCCGCGACAGCAGCGCCGCGTCCACGATCTCGTCCCCGCGCCCGACCTGCGCGACGACCTCGATGTCGGGCTCCATGCCCAGCAGCAGCGCGAGCGCGCCGCGCATCATGCCCTGGTCCTCGGCGAGGAGGACTCTCGTACGGGACAGCGGCCGATGGTCCTGCGGCATCTCGTTCACGAGGAACAGGGTAGGGCGGGTGGCCTGTTGGGGCGCGTCCCTCGCCGCAGCGCCCGGCTCCGACGACCCGCAGCGCCTGACGGAGGTGGCGGAGGCGCTGGACGTGCCCGCCCGTCACCTCATGCCGCGGTCCGCGAGCTGGGGAAGCGCCGCATCCCCGGCCCGGCCGTCCTCGTTGGCAGCGCATGAGCAACCTCCGCGGCCCCCAGCGGGCCCTCGCCGCCTCCTTCCTCCTCGCCGCCGGTACGGCCCTCGGGCTGTCCGGTTCCGCGCACGCCGCCCCCCCTTCCCCTCCCGGCTCCCGTCGGCGGCCTCACCGACGTGCTGGGGGCGCCGCAGCACGACAAGGCGCAGCACGACAAGGCGACCCCCGTCAGCGGCGACGCCCAGAACGCCGTCGTCGGGGGGAACGCCTCCGAGCAGAGCATCGGGAGCTAGTCCCGGGAGCCGACCCCGGGGAGGGGCGGCGAGGGGCCGGCCTACGGCCGCTGGCCACGGCAGCTCCACCGGCGTCTCCAGCCGCGGCGACGGCGTCGTCGGCGAGTACGCCACCACCTCCGACGGCAGTCGACCGCGCCTACGGGTGGACGCCCCGGAGGTCCACGAGAAGCCGCACCGTCGACGGGACGGCCGATGCGAGCGGGCCGCGCATCCGTGTGCGGCCGCACTCGTTGTGCCGTGCATGAAGATCGCACAGCGCACTCTCGCCGTCGTGGCCCTCGCGGGGGCCGCTCTCTCGACAGCCGGCACCTCGTACGCGGACGGACCGGGCGGCAGCGGTCTGGTGAGCCGTGGCGACCATGCCGACGTCACTTCGGAAGGTGTCGGCGGCGACGTCAACAAGGGGGTCGGCGAGCTGGTCCTCCGCCAGCCGCTCGTGGCCGTGGAGGGCGTGAACACCGGGCACATCATCTGAGGTGCCCGTCCTGGAGTCCGGGAGTCCCGGAGTCCGGGAGTTGCGGAGCCCTGGAGTCCCGGAGTCCGGAGTCCGGAGTCCCGGAGTCCGGAGTTCTACAGGCCCAGAGCCCCGGCGGCGCCCCCCGCCAGCTCGGTGGTGGTCGCCTCCACCGGCAGTTCCGCCGTCACCCGGTACCCGCCGCGCGGGCCCGGGCCGGACTCCAGGGTGCCGCCCGCCGCCTCCACGCGCTCGCGCAGGCCCTTCAGGCCGCTGCCGGGGGTGCCCTCGCCCGCGCCGCGGCCGTTGTCCGTGACGGTCAGGCGGACGCGCTCCGGGGTGCCCCCGAGCTCGATCTCGCAGCGGGTCGCGCGGCTGTGGCGCACCGCGTTGGTCGCGCACTCCCGGACCACCCAGCCCAGCAGGGCCTCCGTCTGCGGCTCCAGCGGCGGGCCCGAGCGGCGGACCACCGGTTCGATGCCGGCGGAGGAGAGGGCGTCCCGCGCCCGGTCCAGCTCCGCGGCGAGCGGGACCTCGCGGTAGCCGGTGACCGCCTCGCGGATCTCGGTCAGGGCCTGGCGGCCGACCGACTCGATGTCCGTGATCTGGGAGAGCGCCGCGTCCAGGTCGCGCGGCGCCAGGCGGCGGGCCGCCTCCGACTTCACCACGATCACCGACAGGGTGTGGCCGAGCAGGTCGTGCAGGTCCCGGGAGAAGCGCAGCCGCTCCTTCTCCACGGCCGTGCGGGCCAGCTGCTCGCGGGTGGCCCGCAGCTCCTTCACCGTCTCCGAGAGCGTGAGCACCGCCGCCGTCACCATGGCCGAGATGAACGTCCCGTACGCCACGTTGATCGCGGCCCACCCGTCCCGCAGCCCGGACACCGTGCCCGCGACCACGCACAGCGGGAGCACGACCCGGCCCAGCATCCGGCCGCGCACGACCGAGCCCACGGCGAGGCCCAGGAGGGGGAAGAAGAGCAGGTACGGGCCGCCGTAGGCGATGGCCAGGGCCAGGGTGACCGCGGTGATCGCGGCCAGCAGCCACCAGGTCGCCGGGGCCTCCCGCCTGGTGCGGTCGAAGGCGCGGAAGACGATCGTGACGTAGAGGGAGTTGAAGGCCAGCAGGCCGAGGGCGCCGATCCACGGGTTGGGGGTCTCGCCCCGGATCAGGTTGGACAGCGCTCCCATGCCCATCAGCAGCCAGGGCAGCAGGGCGAAGCCGTTCGGCGGGCCCATCTCCTCCGGGGAACGGTCCCCGCGTCGCTTGCGCATGTCGACTCCTCCTCCAGCCCTTCCTTCGGATCCCTCAGACCGTCCGTGCCGAACGACGGTACGAGACCGCCGCGTACGCTCCGAACAGCACCGCCCACGCCACGAGGATCATCAGCGTCGCCGCCCCCGGCATCGTGCCCTCCGTCAGCGCCCGGCCCAGCTCGGCGAAGCGGTTGGTCGGCGTGTACGAGGAGATCGTCGCCAGCCAGTGCGGGAACAGGCTCACCGGGAACCACAGGCCGCCGACCACCGCGAGCCCCAGGTTGCAGGCCACGTTGACCACGCCGGTCGTCTGCGCGGACAGCCGGTAGCCGTTGCCCAGGCCGAGCAGGGTGAAGGGGA
Organism: Streptomyces showdoensis; assembly: GCF_039535475.1. Taxonomy (NCBI): domain Bacteria; kingdom Bacillati; phylum Actinomycetota; class Actinomycetes; order Kitasatosporales; family Streptomycetaceae; genus Streptomyces; species Streptomyces showdoensis. The sequence continues at coordinate 3,345,072 of NZ_BAAAXG010000026.1, forward strand.
GCGAGCCGGCCCACAGGGCGAGGGCGACCGCCGCCCACTGCCAGGCGTCCAGCCGTACGCCGTTGACGAGCGCCCCCGCGAGCAGCACCGCGGCGATCGCCGGCAGCACCACGACCGTGCCGGTCAGGGCGCGGCCCGTGACCACCTGGCGCGGGGTCATCGGGGTGATCCGCAGCTGGCGCAGCCAGCCGGAGGACTTGTCCTCGGCGACGCCGGTGCCCAGCGACAGGGCGGCGCCCAGCGCTCCGTACGCGGCCATGCCGACCATGGCGGAGGCCCTGAAGTCGGAGCCGTCCCGCCCGCCGAGGTTGGTGAAGAGCAGGTACATCATCACCGGCACGGCGACCGAGGAGATCGCGAAGCCGACGTCCCGCAGGGTGCGGCGGACTTCGAGGCGGACATAGGCGGTGATCATCGGGCCGTCTCCATCGTCTGGTGGACGTCGAGGGGGGTGACTCCGGGGGGAGCGGTTGCGAAGGGGGCGTTTCCTGAGGTCAGGGCCAGGAACGCGTCGTTCAGGGAGACCGGTGCGACCTCCAGGCCCCGGACCGCGTGCAGCGCCGCCAGCGCGAGGACGGTCTCGTCGGAGTCGTCGCTGCGCAGGTGCGCGCGGTCGCCGCGGACCTCGACCGAGGTCACGCCGGGCAGCAGGCTCAGCCCGTCCGTCGGGCCGCCGGCCAGGTCGAAGGAGACCAGCGTCCCGCCGACCCGCCGCTTCAGCTGCTCGGCCGTGCCGTCGGCGAGCACCCGGCCCGAGTCGACGACCACGATCCGGTCGGCGCTGGTGTCGGCCTCCTCCAGGTAGTGGGTGGAGAACAGCACCGTGTTGCCCCGCCCCGCGTAGGCGCGCATCGCGTCCCAGAAGACCTGCCGGGCCTCGACGTCCAGGGCGGCGGTCGGCTCGTCCAGGACGATCAGCTCGGGGTTGCCGGCCAGGGCCACGGCGAAGCGGACCCGCTGCGCCTGGCCGCCGGAGAGCCGGTCGGCCCGGCGGTCCGCGAACTCGGTCAGGCCCGCCAGCTCCAAGGCCTCCGCGACCGGCATGGGCGAGGGGTAGGTGCGGGCGACGAAGGAGACCAGCTCGCGGACGGTGACCCGGGCGACCGGGCGGGAGTCCTGCAGCATGGCGCCGACCCGGCCCGCCTCGACCGCGCTCGCCGGCGTGCCGCCGAAGAGGCGGACCCGGCCGCTGTCGGGGGCGTCGAGGCCGAGGAGGAGGTTGATGGTGGTGGACTTCCCGGCGCCGTTGCGGCCGAGCAGGGCGACCGTCTCGCCGCGGTGGATGGTGAGGTCGATCCCGTCCACGGCGCGGACCGGGCCGTAGCTCTTGGCGGCCGCCTCGAAGACGACCGCGGGCTCGTTCACCGCCTCGTCGATCGGCTCGTCGATCGGCTCGTCGATCGGCTCGTCCGTCGGCTCTTTCGTCGGCTCTTTCGTCATGACCACGACGCTACGGAGCGGGGGGCGGGTCCCGGCAGGAGCGCATGTACGGACCTGGCCGTGACAAATGTCCCGGGTGGGGGACGATCCCTGGAGGCGACTGGATCTGACATGCCGTCAGGAGGGTTCCCAACGGCACACCCACCCGCTATACATGGGGGTCACCGAACTGGAACAGGTTCTAGCTTCTGGGGCTTCCGTTCCGGAATCGGTCCCCGCACGGCCTCGGTGCGGTCGACGGTGCGGACGACCGCACCGAGGTCTTCCACTCCACGGTTCACCATGGATCCCAAGGAGCAGCAAGCCGATGCCCATTGACGCCGCCAAGGCCGTCGCCGCCGAGCCCCGCAGCGCGGAGATCGGCTGGGACCACAAGGACGTCCAGCTCTACCACCTCGGCCTGGGCGCGGGCGTCCCCGCGACCGACCCCGACGAGCTGCGCTACACCCTGGAATCCCGGCTGCACGTGCTGCCCAGCTTCGCGACCGTCGCCGGCGCCGGCATGGGGGTCGTCGGAGGGCTCTCCGCCCCCGGCATCGACATCGACCTGGCCGCCGTCCTGCACGGCGGGCAGTCGATCACCCTGCACCGCCCGCTGCCCGTCTCCGGCCGGGCCGTCTCCACCTCCCGCGTCGCCGCCGTCTACGACAAGGGCAAGGCCGCCGTCCTGGTGCTCCGCTCCGAGGCCGCCGACGCGGACGGCCCGCTGTGGACCAGCGACGCCCAGATCTTCGTCCGCGGAGAGGGCGGCTGGGGCGGCGACCGCGGGCCCTCCGAGCGCCTCGAACTCCCCGACCGCGCGCCCGACGCCACCGTCGAGCGGCCCATCCGCGAGGAGCAGGCGCTGCTCTACCGCCTCTCCGGCGACTGGAACCCGCTCCACGCCGACCCCGAGTTCGCCAAGCTGGCGGGCTTCGACCGGCCGATCCTGCACGGCCTCTGCTCGTACGGAATGACCCTCAAGGCGGCGGTGGACACCCTCCTCGACGGCGACGTCACCCGCGTCCGCGCCTACCGCACCCGCTTCGCCGGGATCGTCTTCCCGGGCGAGACCCTGCGGATCCGGATGTGGCGCCAGGAGGGCGGCCGGATCCAGATCACGGTCACCGCCGCCGAGCGGGACGACGCGCCCGTACTCGCCGACACCGTCGTGGACCACTCCTGACACCACCCCCGAGGGGAGCCGCACCATGCGCGCAGCCGTACTGCACGAGATAGGCCAGGACAAGCTCGAAGTGCTCGACGACGTCGAGGCCGTGGGCTTCGGCCCCGGCCGGGTGAAGATCCGGGTCCGGGCCACCGGCCTGTGCCACTCCGACGTCTCCGCCATGAGCGGCGTGCTCCCGCAGCCCGCGCCCTTCATCCCCGGGCACGAGGGCGCGGGCGAGATCATCGACATCGGCGACGGGGTCACCGGGCTGAGCGAGGGGCAGCGCGTGCTGCTCTGCTGGCTGCCCGCCTGCGGCAGCTGTCCGGCCTGCAAGCGCGGCCAGACCCAGCTCTGCCTGGCCGGCTTCATGAACGCCGGGATCCCCAACTTCAAGCGCCCCGGCGGCGACGTCTTCGGCTTCGCCGGCACCGGAACCTTCGCCGAGGAGGTCGTCGTCGACGCGGGCTGCGCCGTCCCGATCCCGGACGACGTGCCCTTCGACATCGCCGCGCTCATCGGCTGCGGCGTCACCACCGGGCTCGGCGCCGCCATCAACACGGCGAAGGTGGAGGCCGGTTCGTCGGTCGCCGTGATCGGCTGCGGCGGCGTCGGCATCTCCGCGATCCAGGGCGCCAAGCTCCAGGGCGCGGCCGAGATCGTCGCCGTCGACCCCGTCGAGTCCCGGCGCGAGGCCGCCCTCCGCTTCGGCGCCACCGAGGCCGTCGCCCCCGACGCCCTCGCCGACGCCAAGCAGCGGATCACCGGCGGCGAGGGCTTCGACTACGTCTTCGAGGTCGTCGGCAAGTCCGCCACGGCCCGCACCGCCTACGAGACCACCCGCCGCGGCGGCACCCTCTGCGTCGTCGGCGCGGGCGCCCTCGACGACCACCTCCAGCTCAACATGTTCGAGCTGTTCTTCGACGAGAAGCGGATCCTGCCGTCGATGTACGGGGGCGGGGACGTGCTCCGCTCGTACGAACGGGCCATCGCGCTCTGGCGGGCCGGCCGCATCGACCTGGAGTCCCTGATCACCCACCGGGTGCCGCTGGCCGGGATCAACGAGGCGCTGGAGCAGATGCGGACGGGCGTCGCGCTGCGCACCTGCATCGAGATCTGACCGGGAAGCGATCCGCCGACCCGGGAAACGGTACGCCGATCCGGGAAACGGTACGCCGCCCCGGGAAACGGTACGCCGCCCCGGGAAACGGTACGCCGCCCCGGAAACGATCCGCGGACTCCGGAAACGATCCGCGGACCCGGGAAACGCCACGCCGACCCCGGAATCGTTCCGCGGACCGGGGAGACGTTCCGCGGACCCCGGAACCCGGCACCCACACCTGAGAGGACCTGCCCCATGTCACTCCCTCTTGAGGGACTGAGCGCGATCGTCACCGGCGCCGGCCGCGGGCTCGGCCGGGCCGAGGCGCTCGAACTGGCCCGGCTCGGCGCGGCCGTCGTCGTCAACGACTTCGGCCAGCCCGGACGGGACGGCTCCGGCGAGGCGTCGGCGGCCCCCGCGGAGGAGGTCGCCGCCGAGATCCGCGCGGCGGGCGGCCGGGCCGTCGCCCACCTCGGCGACATCGCCGACTTCGAGACCGCCCGCGGCCTGGTCGACCTGGCCGTGAACGAGTTCGGGAAGCTGGACGTCCTGGTCAACAACGCGGGCATCCTGCGCGACCGGATGGTCTTCTCGATGAGCGAGGCGGAGTGGGACTCGGTGATCCGGGTCCACCTCAAGGGCCACTTCAACACCACGCACCACGCTGCCGTGCACTGGCGCGGCCGGGCGAAGGCGGGTGAGAGCGGCGTCTACGGGCGGATCGTCAACACCTCGTCCGAGGCCTTCCTCGCCGGTTCGGCGGGACAGCCCAACTACGCGGCGGCCAAGGGCGGGATCGTCGGCCTGACCACGTCCACCGCGCTCGCCCTCGCCAAGTACGGCGTCACGGCGAACGCGATCTGCCCGCGGGCGCGCACCCGCATGACCGAGGACGTCTTCGCCGGCTTCGCCGAGCCGACCGCCGAGGACCAGCTCGACCCGCTGTCGCCGGAGCACGTGGCGCCGCTCGTCGGCTACCTCGCCTCCCCGGCCGCGGCCGGGGTCAACGGCCAGCTGCTCGTCGTCCACGGCGGGATGGTGGCCATCGTGGACCGCCCGAAGGTGGCCGCGAAGTTCGACACGGCGAAGGACGCCTTCACCTACGAGGAGCTCGACGGGCTGCTCACCCCGCACTACGCGGCGCGTCCGGCGGGGGAGACCTTCGCGGCGGCGGAGGTGCTGGGCCTCAAGAAGGGCTGACCGCGCGGGGGTGTGTGGTCGGGGAACGCGGACGGCCCCCGGGAGGGATCCCGGGGGCCGTCGCGCGCTCACGCGGCGGTTGCCGCGTGCCGCGTACGTGCCACTGCTTTCCTGCTGCCGTGCTCGGTCGTGCCGGTCCGGCCGCTACTGCCCGTCGTCCCGGCGGTGGCGGCCGTGCGGCTGGGACGCCGACGACGCCTGCTCCTCCGAAGGCGCGGCGTCGCCCCGGTGCTTGCCCGAGCCGTTCGACTCCTGCGCGTCCGTGTTGCTCATGGTGGAACTCACCCCGTAGATATCGCTACTTGCTCTGCGACCCGTGATTCTAACGAGCGGGCCTGCGGTCCGTCAGCGGAGCCTGCTGCAACGGCACAGGGCGGCAGACCTTGAAGGCCCCGGTCCCTGTCCCCGCCCCGGTCCCCGCCGCGGTCCCCGCCCCGGCCGGCCCCGGTTCCGGTACGGGAGGGTCGTCGGGCTCCTCCAGGGCGGCGAGCCCGCAGGGCGTTCCGGGCGTCGCGTACGGGAGCCGCAGCACTCCCTCGGGCGTCCACAGGCCCGCTCCGGCCAGCCAGCCCGCGGGGACGGCCAGCTGGTGCATCCGGCGCGCGGAGGGCCGCCACATGCCCACCCAGCTGCCCGCGGCGGCGTCGATCCGCAGCGCCACCCCGCAGCCCTCCGGCAGGAGCGCCTGCCCCGGCTGCACGGCGAACGGCGTCACGGCCGCGTCGTCGAGGCGCAGGCAGTCCGGGAACCGCACCGGCAGCAGGCTCCCCAGGACCCCCCCAGCCGAGCCGGTCGTGGCCCGGGGAGGGCGCGTCCGAGCGGATCAGCAGCAGCCCGCTGTCCGGGTCCGCGAGCAGCAGCCGGTCGTGGCTGTCCTCGGTGATCTGCAGCAGCGGGGTCACCTCGCCGCCGCGCTCCAGGTCGACCGCCACCGCCTTCACCGGGCCGCCGTCCAGGCTCCGGTCGAGGGCCAGCATCCGGCCCGTACGGTCCAGCCAGACGCCGCCCGAGCAGCGGCCCTTCACCTCGGCGACCTGCTCGGGCCCGAAGGCGCCGCCCGCCACCAGCCACAGCGTGCTCGTGTCCGGGCCGACGCACAGGGCGTACGCGCAGATGCCGTCCGGCGACGGCGGGAGCAGCACCAGGTCCTCGGAGCCGGGTGCCTCCACGGCGCCGAGCACCAGCTCGCCGGTGCCGGGGCCGGTCGGGTACAGCAGCGAGAACGTGCGGCGGCGCCCGTCCGCCCGCCGGCCCACCAGGACCCGCCCGTCGGCCAGCGGGAGCAGCGGGGTGCCGCGTTCCTCGGGCTGGGCGAGCGGCAGCGGCACGGCGTACGGCTCCGGGCCGTCGAGCGTCCACCGCTCGACGTACAGCGCGTCCCCGGATCCCGCGAGCCGGGCCGCGTAGGCCCCGTTCGCGGTGATCGTGAACGCCCCGTGGCCGGGGGGCGTGGACCACGTCGGGCCGCCGTCCCCGGCCGCCGCCTCGATGGCACAGACTGTCATCGACTCGTCACCTCCGGCCACGAAGCTAGTTTTCGCACTTCCAGCCGAACAACGCGAGCCACCCCACTTCACCCCAAAGGGTGGCGGTCCTCGGGTTCCGCTGAGCGGAGGGGGCGGGTTGTGCTGGTGGGGCGCAGGGTAGGTAAGGTAAGGCGACCCTAAGTGGAATCTGGCGCTCCGCTGTGAGGGTCGCGAGCCGTCCCCGCATGCGTACAGGAGATCCCTCATGTCCCTCCGCCGTCGTGGCACCGCTGCCGCCGCCCTCAGCCTCGCCGCCGCGCTCACCCTCGCGGCCTGCGGAGGCGGTGACGGCTCATCGGACGGGGCCAAGAAGGACGAGGGCGGCAAGAAGAAGGACGTCGCCGTCGGCGGCAAGGACTTCGGCGACGCGGCCGCCAAGACCGCCGCCATGGGGACGGACGCGAAGCCGGGGCAGTTCCCGCGCACCCTCACCCACGCCCTCGGGAAGACCGAGATCCCCGCCGCGCCCAAGCGCGTGGTCGTCCTCGACGTCGGCGAGCTCGACAACGTCGTCTCCCTGGGCGTCAAGCCCGTCGGCTACGCCCCCTCCGAGGGCGACGACGGCATCCCCGGCTACCTCAAGAAGGACGCCGGCAGCCCCAAGTCCGTCGGCACCATCAACAACCTCAACCTGGAGGCGATCGCCAACCTCCAGCCCGACCTCATCCTCGGCAGCCGGCTGCGCGCCGCGGACAAGTACGACGAGCTCTCGAAGATCGCCCCCACCGTGTTCTCCATCCGCCCGGGCTTCACCTGGAAGGAGAACTACCTGCTCAACGCCGCCGCCCTGGACAAGAGCGCCGAGGCGAAGGAGAAGCTGGCGGCCTACGAGGCCAAGGCGGAGCGGCTCGGCACGGACCTCGGCCCCGACAAGCCGACCGTCTCCATGGTCCGCTACCTGCCGGGCAAGATCCGCCTCTACGCCAAGGCCTCCTTCATCGGCACCATCCTGGAGGACGTCGGCGTGCCCCGGCCCGCCAACCAGCAGGTGAACGACCTCGCCGTCGAGGTCAGCCCCGAGAAGATCGACCAGGCCGACGGCGACTGGATCTTCACCGGCGTCTACGGCGACCCCAAGGCCACCAAGCGGGACACCGCCCAGGCCAACCCGCTGTGGAAGAACCTGAAGGCGGTCAAGGCCGGTCAGGCCAAGGACGTCCCGGACGAGACCTGGTACCTCGGCCTCGGCGTCACCGCCGCGAACAGCGTCCTGGACGACCTGCGCGGGGACCTCGTCACGAAGTAGGGCCGCCGGGTGCCACGGCCGGGCAGGGTTGTCCACAGGTCAGGACGGCGGGGCACGGAGGACAGGTAGCCTTTGCTCCGTGCCCCGTCTGTCTGAAGTCATCGCCGAGCTCGACGCCCTCTGGCCGCCCGAGCGGGCCGAGCAGTGGGACGCCGTCGGCACCGTCTGCGGCGACCCCGACGCCGAGGTCTCCCGCGTGCTCTTCGCCGTCGACCCCGTACGGGAGGTCGCCGCCGAGGCCATCGCCCTCGGCGCCGACCTCGTCGTCACCCACCACCCGCTCTATCTGCGCGGTACGACGACCGTCGCGGCCTCCCACTTCAAGGGCCGGGTCGTGCACACCCTGATCAAGCACGACATCGCCCTCCACGTGGCCCACACCAACGCCGACACCGCCGACCCCGGCGTCTCCGACGCCCTCGCCGGCGCGCTCGACCTCCGGGTCACCGGACCGCTCGTCCCCGAGAACAACCTCGGCCGGATCTGCGAGCTGGACCACCCCGAGACCCTCGCCGAGTTCGCCGCCCGCGCCGCCAAGCGGCTGCCCGCCACCGCGCAGGGCATCCGCGTCGCCGGCGACCCCGACATGGTGCTGCGCCGGGTCGCCGTCAGCGGCGGCTCCGGCGACAGCCTCTTCGACGCCGTGCGAGCCGCGGGCGTGGACGCCTTCCTCACCGCGGACCTGCGCCACCACCCCGTCTCCGAGGCCACCCAGCACTCCCCGCTGGGGCTCGTCGACGCCGCCCACTGGGCCACCGAATGGCCCTGGTGCGAGCAGGCCGCCGCCCAGCTCGACACGATCTCCGACCGCCACGGCTGGGACCTGCGCGTGCACGTCTCCAAGACGGTCACGGACCCCTGGTCGGCCCACGTCGGCCCGGCCGACGCCTTCCCCGGGAGCGCTCCGAGCGCCCCTTCCGAACCCACCTCTCCTGGAGCCCCCAACTGAACGCCGCGCCCGCCGACCAGATCCGACTCCTCGACGTCCAGGCCCTGGACGTGCGCCTCCAGCAGCTCGCGCACAAGCGCAGGTCGCTGCCGGAGCACGCCGAGATCGAGTCGCTGAACAAGGACCTCACCCAGCTGCGCGACCTGCTCGTCGCCGCGCAGACCGAGGAGAGCGACTGCGCCCGCGAGCAGACCAAGGCGGAGCAGGACGTCGACCAGGTGCGCCAGCGCGCCGCGCGCGACCAGCAGCGGCTCGACTCCGGTGCCGTCTCCTCCCCGAAGGACCTGGAGAGCCTGCAGCGCGAGATCGTCTCGCTCGCCAAGCGCCAGGGCGACCTCGAGGAGATCGTCCTGGAGGTCATGGAGCGCCGCGAGTCCGCCCAGGAGCGCGTGGCCGAGCTGAACGAGCGGGTCGCCGCCGTGCAGGCCAAGGCCGACGACGCCACCACCCGCCGCGACACCGCGCAGACCGAGCTGGACGCCGAGAGCGCCTCCGTCGCCAAGGAGCGCGAGCTCGTGGCCGGCTCCGTCCCGGCCGACCTGATGAAGCTCTACGAGAAGCTGCGCGAGCAGCAGGGCGGCGTCGGCGCGGCCCGGCTGTACCAGCGCAAGTGCGAGGGCTGCCACATCGAGCTCAACATCACCGAGCTCAACGAGGTCCGCGCGGCCGCCGCCGACACCGTGGTGCGCTGCGAGAACTGCCGCCGGATCCTGGTCCGTACGTCCGAGTCCGGCCTGTAGGGACCGTCCGTCATGACGCAGTCGAGGGAGCTGATCGTCGAGGCCGACGGGGGTTCCCGGGGCAACCCGGGACCCGCCGGTTACGGGGCGGTGGTCCTGGACCCGGTGACGGGGGAGACCCTGGCGGAGCGGGCCGAGTTCATCGGCGTCGCGACGAACAACGTCGCCGAGTACAAGGGCCTGGTGGCCGGTCTGACGGCCGCCCGGGAGCTGTTCCCGGACTGCACGGTCCACGTCCGCATGGACTCCAAGCTGGTGGTCGAGCAGATGTCCGGCCGCTGGAAGATCAAGCACCCCGACATGAAGCCGCTGGCGGCCGAGGCCGCCCGCGCCTTCCCGCCGGGCCGGGTCCGCTACGAGTGGATCCCCCGCGAGCGCAACAAGCACGCGGACCGGCTGGCCAACGAGGCGATGGACGCGGGGCGCCGGGGCGAGCAGTGGAGCCCCGCCGCGTCGACCGCCGCCCTGGACCTGACGGCCGACCTGGCCGCCGCCCGCAAGGCGGCGGGCGACGCGACGGCCGGCGCGGCCAGGGCGCGGGCGGCCCTGGCGGGCGCGGGTGCCGCGGGCGGTTCGGCGTCCGGCGGTTCGGCGTCCGGTGGTTCGGCGCCGGGCGGTGCCGCGTCCGGTGGTTCGGCGTCCGGTCGTCCGACCTCCCCCGCCGGCGACTCGGCCGCCCCCGCCTTCGGGGCCGTCACCCCGGACGAGGGCCTCTTCGCCCCCGACGAGGCCGTGGCCGCCCAGGCCCGCGCCTCCCTGAGCGCCGCCGCGGCGGCGGACCGCGAGGCGGCGACGGGCGACTTCGAGGCGGAGGCGGCCCACGCGCAGGCCCCCCGCCGCCCCGGCCGCCCCGGGCTGGGCGGCCCCCGACATGGGCGCCCCGGCGACCTTCGTGCTGCTGCGGCACGGCGAGACGGCCCTCACCCCCGAGAAGCGCTTCTCCGGCAGCGGCGGCGGCGACCCCGAGCTGTCCCCGGCCGGCCGCCGCCAGGCCGAGGCCGTGGCCGCCGCGCTCGCCGCGCGCGGCACGATCCAGGAGATCGTCAGCTCGCCCCTCACCCGTTGCCGCCAGACCGCCGAGGCCGTCGCCGCCCGCCTCGGCCTGGACGTGCGGATCGAGAACGGGCTGCGCGAGACCGACTTCGGCGCCTGGGAGGGCCTCACCTTCGCCGAGGCCCGCGAGCGGTACAAGGACGACCTCGACGCCTGGCTCGCCTCCCCGAAGGCCGCCCCGACCGGCGGCGGCGAGAGCTTCGCGACCGTCGCCCGCCGGGTCGCCGCCACCCGCGACCGCCTGACCGCCGCCTACGCGGGCCGCACGGTCCTGCTCGTCACCCACGTGACCCCCATCAAGACCCTGATCCGCCTCGCCCTCGGCGCCCCGCCGGAGTCCCTGTTCCGCATGGAACTCTCGGCGGCATCGATCTCGGCGGTCGCCTACTACGCGGACGGCAACGCGTCGGTACGGCTCCTGAACGACACCTCGCACCTGAGGTGAGCCGACTGCTGTGAGCCGGCGGCCGTGAGCCGACGGCCGTGAGCCGGTGGGCGGGGCCCGGGAAATCGCTGGACCCGGCCCCCCCGATACCGCGCCCGCGGCTCCGGAGGCGCCGTCACCGTCGCCGTCAGCCGTGCCGCCCCCGACGCGGGTGCCGGGGAGGTGCTGCCCCTCACCGACCTGGCGAACCCCACCGGCAACGCGCTCTACCAGCGGCTCGGTTACCGGCCGCTCGGCGACCGCAGCGCCGTCGCTTGGGCCTGACGCGCGTCCGCGCGGGGCAGGCCCGCCGCCTCGCGGGCCAGGGTCTCGATTCGGCCCCAGTCGCGGGCCGCGAGGGCGTCCGTGGGGAGCATCCAGGTGCCGCCGACGCAGCCGACGTTGGGCAGGGCGAGGTAGGACGGGGCCGAGGCGAGGGAGATGCCGCCCGTCGGGCAGAAGCGGGCCTGGGGGAGGGGGCCCGCGAGGGACTTCAGGTACGGCACCCCGCCCGCCGCCTCCGCCGGGAAGAACTTCATGTCCGTCACTCCGCGTTCGAGCAGCGCCACGACCTCCGAGGTCGTCGAGACACCGGGCAGGAACGGCACGCCCGAGCCGCGCATCGCCGCCAGGAGGGCGTCCGTCCACCCGGGGCTCACCAGGAAGCGCGCCCCCGCGCCGACCGCGTCCGCCGCGTTCGCGGGCGACACGACCGTGCCCGCGCCGACGACCGCCTCCGGGACCTCCGCCGCGATCGCCCGGATCGCGTCGAGGGCGGCCGGGGTGCGCAGGGTCACCTCGATCGCGGGCAGCCCGCCGGCCACCAGGGCGCGGGCCAGCGGTACGGCGTCGGCGGCGTCCTCGATCACGACGACCGGGACGACGGGGGCGGCGGGGGCAAGGTCAAGCACGCTCGTCATGGCCCCATCCTGCCGACGGTGAGCGGGCTGTGCAACGAGCGTTGCGTATGTTGCAACGGTAGGGAGTTCGGAGGCCGGGAGACCCGGAGACCGGGAGACCGGGAGAACCCGGCACCCCGAGGTCCGAGAACCCGGCGCCCCGAGGTCCGAGGACCCGGCGCCCCGAGAATCCGCCGCCCCCGAGGATCCGGACGGCGCGCGGCTAGTGGATCTCGTCCACCAGCACGTCCAGCACGCCCGCCTTGGCGCCCTCCTCCACCACGTACCCCAGGTCGCGCAGCGCCTCCGTCAGCTCTTCCCGGCCCGCGGGCGCCGCGCCCGACTCCAGGAGGCTCCGCACGATCCGCCCCTTCGTCGCCTTGTTGAAGTGGCTGACCACCTTCCGGGTCGGCGCGTGCAGCACCCGCACCGTCGCCGTACGCCCCGCCACCTCGCCCTTCGGCTTCCACGCCGACGCGTACGCCGAGGAGCGCAGGTCGAGCACCAGGCCGTCCCCGGCCTCCTCCGGCAGGACCGAGGCCATCGCCCCGCGCCAGTGCGCCCCCAGGGCGCCGAGACCCGGCAGCTTCACGCCCATGGAGCAGCGGTACGACGGGATCCGGTCGCCCACCCGAACGGCGCCCCACAGCCCCGAGAAGACCAGCAGCGAGCGCTCCGCCCGTCGCCGGGCCGCCGCGTCCAGCGTCGCCAGGCCCAGCGCGTCGTACAGGACCCCCGTATAGACCTCGCCCGCGGGCCGCGCGCCGGCCGTCCGCAGCTCCGTGTTCTTCGCGATCTCGCCGCGCAGGCCCTCGCTCAGCCCCAGCACCTCGCGCGCCTTCTCCTCGTCGGCGGCGCACAGCTCGACCAGCTCGTCGAGGACCGCGGCCCGCGCCTCCGCGAGCCCCGGCAGCGAGAGCGACTCCGGCTTGAGCGGCGCCCCGCTCCCCGAGGGGGCCTTGCCTTCGGAGGGCGGCAACAGGACGAGCACGGCGGTTCTCCTTCGTACGTACGGGGGGTGGGGGTGCGGCCCCGGGCCCCAGGGTACGAGGTGGCGAAGGGGCCGCGGCGCCGCCGCCCGCGACGAGGTGCCGCCCCCCACCCCCCCGTCCTACGCTCGGTCCATGCCCCGCCGACACCTCCACGTGACCGCCGCAGCGGACGCTCCGCTGTCGGCCGCCCTGCGTGCCCTCCGTACCGATCTGGGTCTGCCCGAGGCCTTCTCGCCGGTGGTCCTCGCCGAGGCGGAAGCCGCCGCCGCGGCGCCGCACCTGCCCGGCTACGACGCCACGGACATCCCCTTCTTCACCATCGACCCGCCGACCTCCCGGGACCTGGACCAGGCCATGCACCTGGCCCGCCGCCCCGAGGGCGGCTACCGCGTCCACTACGCCATCGCCGACGTCGCCGCCTTCGTCGCCCCGGGCGGCGCGATCGACGCCGAGGCGCACAAGCGGGTCACCACCCTCTACCTCCCCGACGGCAAGGTGCCGCTGCACCCCGCCGTGCTCTCCGAGGGCGCGGCCAGCCTCCTCCCCGGCAACACCGCCCCCGCCCTCCTCTGGCGCATCGACCTCGACGCCGACGGCCGGCAGGTCGCCGTCGACGTGCGCCGCGCCCTCGTCCGCAGCCGCACCAAGCTGGACTACGCGGGCGCGCAGGCCCTGATCGACGCGGGCACCGCCGAGGAGCCGCTCGCCCTCCTCGCGCACATCGGACCGCTGCGCGAGCAGCTGGAGATCGAACGCGGCGGCGTCTCCCTCAACGTCCCCGAACAGGAGGTCGTCGAGACCGGCGGCACCTACACGCTCCACTACCGCGCCCCGCTGCCCGTCGACGGCTGGAACGCCCAGATCTCCCTGCTCACCGGAATGGCCGCCGCCGACCTGATGATCGCCGCGGGCACCGGCGTGCTGCGCACCCTGCCGCCCGCCCCCGACGGGGCCGTCGCCAGGCTGCGGCTCTCCGCCAAGGCCCTCGGGATCGACTGGCCGCACCACGTCTCGTACGCGGAGCTCATCCGCTCCCTCGACCCGGACAACCCCCGGCACGCCGCCTTCCTCCAGGACGCCACCAGCCTGCTGCGCGGCTCCGACTACACCCCCTTCACCGGCGGACACGTCCCCACCCCGGCGGTCCACGCGGCCGTCGCCGACGAGTACACCCACTGCACGGCCCCGCTGCGCCGGCTCATCGACCGCTACACCGGCGAGCTGAGCCTCGCCGCGGCCGCCGGCACGGCGCCGCCCGAGTGGGTGCTGAGCGCGCTCGACACGCTGCCCCAGGACATGGCGAGGGGGACGAAGCTCGCCAACAAGGCCGAGCGGGAGAGCGTCGACATCGTCGAGGCGGCCCTGATGAGCCACCGGATCGGCGAGACCTTCGACTCCGTCGTCATCGACGTCCAGGAACACGAGCCCGACGTCGGCACCGTGCACCTGCCGGACCCGGCGGTGATCGGCCGGGTCGAGGCCGACGGGGCGCCGCTGCCGCTCGGCGACCCGCTGCGGGTCAGGCTGACGAAGGCGGATCCTGGACGGGCGAAGGTGCTGTTCGCGCCCGCGTAGCCGGGTCGAGCGCCCCGCGCAGCGCCCGTACGAGCGCCCGGGCGTCGTCCGCGTGGAGCCGGACGGTGTGCACGGGCCGGGGCGCGCCGAACAGCCGGGGCGCGGGCACGGGTGCGGTGAGCTCCAGCGTGAGGGAGGTCTGCGAACCCACCGCCAGGTTCAGCTCGCCCTCCGCCTTCTCGTGCGAGAACAGCGACTCGTGGCGGACGGCGGCGATCCGCTCCAGCGGGATGCGCAGGTCCACGTGGGCCGCCTGCCGCACCCGCAGCGCGTCCCCGGTCAGGAGGTGCGGCCGGGTCGCGGAGGCGGCGTGCAGCCCGAGCACGAAGAGCACGGTGTACACGTCGAGCACCAGGACGACGGCGTGCACCGCGGGCCAGTCGGCCAGCAGGTACGACATGCCGACCGTCTCCACGACGCACACGAAGGCGAAGCCGTACATGAGGGCCGCCTGGTCCCGCGCGTGCGGGAACGCCGTGGTGCCCGGCCCGGCCCCGTGCGGGCGCCGGGCCACCCAGCGGGCCAGGCTCGCGAGCAGCCGCAGCTCGTGCCCGACCAGCCGCAGCACCGGCTCCGGCACGAGCCGTTCGAGCGCGGCCCGGGCGGACAGGCCGCGCCGCCGCAGCCGCAGGAAGGCGACGGCCTCGACGGTCAGCAGCAGGGCCACGGCCGCCTCGGCGACGGCGAGGACGGGCGTGGGGACCCGTACCCCGGCGACGAGACAGACCACGAGGACCAGCTCGGCGGGGAGGAGGGCGTAGGCGGCGTACCTCATCGCGTCCGCTCCCACACCAGACGCAGCCCCTGGCGCACGGCGGCGGCCTGGGCCGGGGAGAGGTCGCCGAAGAAGACGTCGGCGAGCCCGCTCTCGGGCAGCTCGAGCCCGGCCTCGTCCGGCAGGCAGGCGGCGAGCTCCGCGGCCGCCTCCGCGACCCGGGGGTCGCCGGGCGCCGCGTCGGCGAGGGCGTCGAGCCGCGCGTACACCGCGGGCGCGTGCCCGGACGCCTTCCGCATCAGCTCCATCAGCCGGGCCCGCTCCTCGGCCGGGACCACGGTGTCGAGCAGGGTCAGCAGCTCCCGGTCCTTCACGGCCATCGGCGACGCGGCCAGTCCGGGCGCGTCACCCAGTTCGGCGAGCAGCTCCGCCAGCTCCGCCGACACCGGCCCGTCCGCCGCCAGCCGCCCCGCCCGCGCCTGCCCGAGCAGCTCCGCGAGCCGCGCCCGCCGCTCCCGGATCACCCCCTCCTGGCGCGCCAGGTCCCCGTCCAGCTCCTCCAGGATCTCCACCAGCTCCCGCCCGGCCTGGTCCGCGAGCACGTCCCGCACCTCGTCGAGCCCGAGCCCCAGCTCGGTCAGCCGCCGGATCCGCGCGAGCACCACGGCGTCCCGGACCCCGTACTCCCGGTACCCGTTCGCCCGCCGCTCGGGCTCGGGCAGCAGCCCGAGGTGGTGATAGTGCCGCACGGCCCGCGGGGTGACCCCGACGAGTGCGGCGATCTCGCCGATACGCATGCCCTTGCCCATGGCCCCAGTAGAAACCTTGACGCTGCGACAAGGTCAAGCCGCCCTCCCCGGCCCGTCCCGGATCACCGTCCCCCGTCCTCTCCTCGGCGGCCACCGCGAGCGGCACCGCGTGCCGTTCGGCAAGGCCCTCGCTCCCCCCGACCCCTTCGGCTTCGACCTGGAGACGGCCGACTTCGTCCGAATCGGCAGGTAGCATGGTCGGCACGGCAGACGAGCCGGGCGGGCGGCCGCGTGGAGACCTTCGGGTCTTCCCGAGGAACGTCCGGGCTCCACAGGGCAAGGTGGTGGCTAACGGCCACCCGGGGTGACCCGCGGGACAGTGCCACAGAAAACAGACCGCCGGGGACCTCGGTCCTCGGTAAGGGTGAAACGGTGGTGTAAGAGACCACCAGCGCCTGAGGTGACTCAGGCGGCTCGGTAAACCCCACCAGGAGCAAGGTCAAAAGGGAACGCCTCGGTGTTCCTGCGCGGACGTTCGAGGGCTGCCCGCCCGAGTCCGCGGGTAGACCGCACGAGGCCGGCGGCAACGCCGGTCCTAGATGGATGGCCGTCACCCCGACGACCGCGAGGTCCCGGGGTACAGAACCCGGCGTACAGCCCGACTCGTCTGCCCCTCACACGCGAGCGAGGCCCCCGTTCCGACGGGGGCCTCGGCCCGTTGGTCCGGGTGGGGGCCGTCGTGGTGTCGGTCCGGGGGGCGGGCCCGTGCCCGGTGTACCGGTGGGGCATGACCATTCCCGTGGAACAGCTCAGTGATCCCACCGTGCGGGCCTTCGTCACCGCGCTCAACGCCCATGACCGGCAGGCCTTCGCCGCCGTCCTCGCTCCCGGCGCCACCATGTCCGACGACGGGTCGGACCGGGACGTGAACGACTGGACCGAGCGGGAGATCTTCTCCTCGGGCGGGCGCATGGAGGTCGAGGCGGAGGCGGACGGCGGTCGGGCGCTGGTGGCCACGTACACCAATGACACCTGGGGGGCGATGCGGACCGCCTGGCGGTTCACCGTCGACGGCGGGCAGATCGCGCGGTTCGAGACCGGGCAGGCCTGACGAGGTCCCGGGCGGGGCTCAGCCCCGCCCGATGTACGGCATCGTCGTCGCCATCACCGTCGCGAACTGCACGTTCGCCTCCAGCGGCAGTCCCGCCATGTGCACCAGCGTCGCCGCCACGTCCGCCGCGTCCATGACCGGCTCCGCCGCCAGCTCGCCGTTGGCCTGGAGGATGCCGGTCTGCATGCGGGCGGTCATCTCCGTCGCCGCGTTGCCGATGTCGAGCTGACCGCAGGCGATCCGGTACGGACGCCCGTCCAGCGACAGGGACTTCGTCAGGCCCGTCATCGCGTGCTTCGTCGCCGTGTACGCGATGGAGTGGGGGCGCGGCACGTGCGCCGAGATGGAGCCGTTGTTGATGATCCGGCCGCCCTGCGGCGACTGGTCCTTCATCGCGCGGAACGCGGCCTGCGCGCACAGGAACGCGCCCGTCAGGTTGACGTCCACCACCGCGCGCCAGGTCTCGGGGTCCAGCTCCTCCACGGGGACGCCGCCGCCCGCGAACGTACCCGCGTTGTTGAAGAGCAGGTCGACCCGGCCGAACCGGTCCCGCACGGCCTCGAAGAGGGACGCCACCTGCTCGGGCGAGGTCACGTCGGTGGGGACGCACAGCACCTCGGCGGAGGGGAGGGCGGCCGCCGTCTCCTCCAGGGGGGCCAGGCGGCGGCCCGCCAGCGCCACCGACCAGCCGGCCGCCGCCAGGGCCCGCGCCACGCTCCGGCCGATGCCCGATCCCGCTCCCGTCACCACTGCGATGCTCATGGGCGCGCAGCGTACGGCAGACCCGTGCCCCATGAACTCATCCGTCCGACACGTGGATGTTCTGTACCCGACAACGTGAGGTCGTCCCGTACCCCTGCAATAAAACGGAAGGACAACATCCGTCAGGGGAGGGGTACATGACCGCCACGCAGACCCACGCCGACGAACTCCGCGCCGTCGCGCGCCACTTAGGACGCCGCCGCTTCCTCACGGCCACCGGTGCCGCCGCCGCGCTCGCCTTCGCGGTGAACCTGCCCGCCGCCGGCACGGCCGCCGCCGCCGAGCTCGACGCCCGCCGCATCACCGACGACCCGTTCACCCTCGGGGTGGCCTCCGGCGACCCGCTGCCCGGTTCGGTGCTGCTGTGGACGCGGCTCGCCCCGCGCCCGTACGAGACCGGCGGCGGCCTGCCCGCCGGCGGTCGGGTCACCGTCCAGTGGGAGCTCGCCCACGACGAGCGCTTCCGGCGGGGGGTCCGGCGCGGCACCGCGCTCGCCCACCCCGAGTTCGACCACACCGTGCACGTCGAGGTCGACCACCTCGCCCCCGGCCGCGTCTACTTCTACCGCTTCCGCGCCGGGGCCTGGACCAGCCCGGTCGGCCGCACCCTCACCGCCCCCGCGCCCGGCGCGGACAACACCCGTCTGAAGCTCGCCGCCGTCTCCTGCCAGGCGTACCACGACGGCTACTTCACGGCCTACCGGCACCTCGCCGACGAGGACCTCGACGTCGTCTTCCACCTCGGCGACTACCTGTACGAGTACGCCGTGAACGCGGTCGGCGGCGCGCGGGCCTACACGGACCGGGTCCTGCCGGGCGTGTTCGACCGGGAGACCACGACCCTGGACGACTACCGGCTGCGCTACGCCCTCTACAAGTCCGACCCGGACCTGATCGCCGCGCACGCCGCCCACCCCTTCGTCGTCACCTGGGACGACCACGAGACCGAGAACAACTACGCGGGCGACACCCCCGAGAACGACGTGCCGCCGGAGGAGTTCCTGATCCGCCGCGCCGCCGCCTACCGCGCCTACTGGGAGAACCAGCCGCTGCGCCGCCCCCAGCGCCCCCGGGGCCCGGACATGCGGCTGTACCGGCGGCTGCGCTTCGGGCGGCTCGCGCAGTTCGACGTCCTCGACACCCGCCAGTACCGCTCGGACCAGGCGTACGGCGACGGCTGGCAGGTCCCGGGCCCGGAGTCGGAGGACCCGGCGCGCACCCTGACCGGCGCCGCCCAGGAGCGCTGGCTGATCGACGGCTGGCGGGACTCGCGCGCCCTGTGGAACGTCCTGCCGCAGCAGGTCGTCCTCTCCGAGCGCCGCAACGTCCCCACCTCCGCCTTCAAGCTGTCCATGGACTCCTGGGACGGCTACCCCGCCTCCCGGCAGCGCGTCCTCGCCGGGGCGCAGGCGGCCGGGGTGGAGAACCTGATGGTGCTCACCGGCGACGTCCACGTCGCGTACGGCCTCGACATCAAGGCCGACTTCCGCGACCCCGGCTCCCGGACCCTCGGCACCGAGATCGTCACCACCTCGATCAGCAGCGGGAAGAACGGGACGCAGCGGCCGTCCAACCACGCCGACCTCACCCGCGCCAACCCGCACCTGAAGTTCTACGACGGGCGCCGCGGCTACGTGACGGTCGCGCTCGGGCGGGACAGCGCGCGGGCCGACTTCCGCACGGTCTCCGCCGTGACCACCCCCGGCGCGCCGGTCGCCACCGCCGCGTCCTTCGTCACCGAGGCGGGCGACCCCGGACTCACCCCCGCCTAACATAGGGAAGGATTCAACGAAACGGAGCAGCGATGCCGGAGAGCGGCCGGACCACCACCAAACCCCACATAGCCGGCGCACCGGCCGCCACCGCCCGCAGGGCCGGGCTGCTCGTGACCCTCGTGCTCGGCGGTCTCACCGCCCTCCCGCCGCTCTCCATGGACATGTACCTGCCGGCCCTGCCGGAGGTCACCGAGGTGCTCCGCGCACCCGCCGCCACCGTCCAGCTCACCCTGACCGCCTGCCTCGCCGGCATGGCGCTCGGCCAGCTCGTCGTCGGCCCCATGAGCGACAAGTGGGGCCGCCGTCGGCCGCTGCTCGTCGGCATGGTCGTGTACGTCCTCGCCACCGCCGTCTGCGCCCTCGCCCCCTCCGCCGGACTCCTCATCGGTTTCCGGCTGCTCCAGGGCCTCGCGGGCGCGGCCGGCATCGTGATCGCCCGCGCGGTCGTCCGCGACCTGTACGACGGCGTCGAGATGGCCCGGTTCTTCTCCACCCTGATGCTGATCTCCGGCGTCGCCCCGGTCGTCGCCCCGCTCATCGGCGGACAGATCCTGCGGATCACCGACTGGCGGGGCGTCTTCCACGTCCTCACCGGAGTCGGAATCGTCCTCACCCTGGTCGTCTGGCGCTTCCTCCACGAGAGCCTGCCGCCCGAGCGCCGCCACGCGGGCGGCGTCGGCGTGGCCCTGCGCACCATGCGCGGGCTGCTCGCCGACCGGGTCTTCGCCGGCTACATGCTGGCCGGCGGACTCGCCTTCGCCGTGCTCTTCGCCTACATCTCCGCCTCGCCCTTCGTCGTCCAGGAGATCTACGGGGCCTCCCCGCAGACCTTCAGCCTGCTCTTCGGGCTCAACTCCGTCGGACTCGTCGCCGTCGGCCAGATCAACGGCCGGCTGCTCGTCGGCCGGGTCAGCCTCGACAAGGTGCTCGGCTGGGGCCTCGGCATCATCCTGCTCGCCTCCGTCGCCCTGCTCCTGATGACCACCGGTGTCTTCGGCGAGCCCGGCCTCGCGGCCGTCGCCGCCGGACTCTTCGTGCTGATGTCGGCGATGGGCCTCGCCCTGCCCAACACCCAGGCCCAGGCCCTCATGCGCACCCCGCACGCGGCCGGCTCCGCCTCCGCCCTGCTGGGCACCTCCTCCTTCCTCATCGGCGCCGTCGCCTCCCCGCTCGTCGGCATCGCGGGCGAGACCACCGCCGTCCCCATGGCGGTCGTCCAGGTCAGCTGCGCGGTCGCCGCCATCGCCTGCTTCCTGCTGCTGTGCCGCCCCTGGCGCGTGGCACCGGAGCAGCCGGCCGCCTGATCGCACGAGGAATTTCCGGGACGGGTCGCAACCCCCGGGGGTCACGCACGTCTGGTGGGCCGAGGCGCCCTCCGACCGCTCCACCGGATCCGGCGCGGCACGGCCGAAGCCCCACTGACGCCGGGCCCGCGGCCGCAGGGCCCGCGGCGGGCCCGAGCCCGTACCGGCGCCTAGAATCGTGCGGTGAATGGATCCCCCGCCTCCGCCGAGTCCCTGCGCGCCGCCCTCGCCGGGGTCGTCGACGGGCTGCCGTCCTCGCAGGCCGCCCGGGCCGTCGAGCGCCTGATCGCGCACTACCGGGGGACGACCCCGACCGACGCGCCCGTGCTGCGCGACCGGTCCGACGTGGTCGCGTACGCCGCCTACCGGATGCCCGCCACCTTCGAGGCAGCCCGGGGCGCCCTCGCCGCGCTGCGCGACGCCGCGCCGGACTGGGTGCCCGCCACCCACACCGACGTCGGCGGCGGGACCGGCGCCGCCACCTGGGCCGTCGCCGACCTGTGGGACGGGTCCGCGCCCCGCACCCGCGTCCTCGACTGGGCCGAGCCCGCGCTCGTCCTCGGGCGCGAGCTGGCCTCCGGGGTCCTCGACGCCGACTGGCGGCGCGAGCGCGTCGGCACCGCGCTGCGCCTCGACGAGGCGGACCTCGTGACCGTGTCGTACGTGCTCAAGGAGCTGACCGAGCAGGACCGGGCCGCGCTCGTCGCCGAGGCCGCCCGCGTCGCGCAGGCCGTCGTGGTCGTGGAGCCGGGCACCCCCGACGGGTACGAGCGGATCATCGCCGCCCGGTCCGCCCTCGTCGACGCCGGCTTCACCGTCGCCGCGCCCTGCCCGCACAGCGGGGCCTGCCCGATCGTGCCGGGCACCGACTGGTGCCACTTCTCGGCCCGGGTCAGCCGCTCCTCCCTGCACCGCAAGGTGAAGGGCGGTTCGCTGCCGTACGAGGACGAGAAGTACGCGTACGTCGCCGCCGCGCGGTTCCCGACGGACCCCGCCGCCTCCCGCATCACCCGCCGCCCGCAGATCCGCAAGGGGCAGGTCCTGCTGGAGCTCTGCGGGCCGGACGGGCTCGCCCGCGAGACGGTCACCAAGCGGCACGGGCCCCTGTACAAGCAGGCCCGTGACGCCGAGTGGGGCGACTCCTGGCCGCCGGAGGAGGGCTCCTAGGGCCGCAGCTCCTGGGTGCAGCACTTCACGCTGCCGCCGCCCTTGAGCAGCTCGCCCAGGTCCATGCCGACCGGTTCGAAGCCGCGCTCCCGCAGCGGGCCGAACAGGCCCACCGCCGCCTGCGGGAGCAGCACGTGCCGGCCGTCGCTCACCGCGTTCAGTCCGAGCGCGGCGGCGTCCTCGGCGGTGGCGATCAGGGCGTCCGGGAAGAGCCGTTCCAGGACGGAGCGGCTGCCGGGGGAGAAGGCGCCCGGGTAGTACATGACCTCGTCCCGGGCGTCGTCCAGGACGCACAGCGCGGTGTCCAGGTGGTAGTAGCGCGGGTCCACCAGCTCCAGGCCGATCACCGGGCGCCCGAAGAACTCCTGGGCCTCGTCGTGCGAGAGCGGGCTGGAGCGGAAGCCCCGGCCGGCCAGGATCCACGCGTCGGTCACGGCGAAGTCGCCCTCGCCCTCGTTCACGTGCTCCGGCACCCGCACGTCGGCGTCCGGGTAACCGTTCCTGCGGAACCAGTCCAGGTGCGCCGCCGCCTCGTCCGAGCGCTCCGGGTGGGCGAACCTCGCGCCCAGCACGCGGCCGTCCACCACGGTGGCGCCGTTCGCGGCGAAGACCATGTCCGGCAGGCCGGGAACCGGATCGAGAAGTTCCACGGTGTGGCCGAGCGCGCGGTAGCGGTCGCGCAGATCCTCCCACTGCGCGAGGGCCAGCGGCAGGTCGACCGGTTTCGTCGGGTCCATCCAGGGGTTGATGGAGTACGTCACCTTGAAGTGCGTGGGTGGGCACATCAGATAACGGCGGGGCGAGGCCTCGCGCGGAGTGTGGCGCAAAGAGGGCTCCTCTACGGTCGCTGAGCGTTGAGCCCATGGTCCGCTTTCCGGGGGCCGCGCGCAGTGGACCGTTCGGGTGGTTCGGATGACGATCCGGTGGCCGGGGGAGTGCCGAGACGATGCGTCTCGGCACTGCTAGGTTTGACGCATGACCGACTCCGAAGCCCCCGGCAAGGCCCCCGGCTCCGAGGCGCCCCCCCAAGGCCCCCGACTCCTCCCGCCGCAGCGAGCGCTCCCGCCGTGCCATCTACGCCGCCGCCCTCGACCTCGTCTCCGAGAACGGCTATGCCAGGACCACCGTCGAGGGCATCGCCTCCCGCGCGGGCGTCGGCAAGCAGACCATCTACCGCTGGTGGCCGGTGAACTCCAAGCCCGCCGTCCTCATGGAGGCCTTCCTCGACCTGGCCGAGCAGGCGAACGAGGCCCTCGGCGGCGACGCCGGAAGTGAGATCCCCGACACCGGTGACCTCGCCGCCGACCTCAAGCTCGTCCTGCGGGCCACCGTCGACGAGCTCAACGACCCGGCCTTCGACCGCCCCACCCGCGCGCTCGCCGCCGAGGGCGTCGTCGACCCCGCCCTCGGCGCCGAGTTCACCGCCAGGCTCCTCGAACCCCAGCTCCAGCAGTACGTGCGCCGCATCGAGGCCGCCCAGGCCGCCGGTGACGTCGACCCCGCCGTGGACCCGCGCATCGCCCTCGAACTCCTCGTCGGACCGCTGCACCACCGCTGGCTGCACCGCACCCTGCCGCTCACCCACGCCTACGCGGACACCCTCGTCGACTACGCGCTGCGCGGCCTCGGCACCCGTCCGTGAGAACCGGCCCGCCCCCCGGTTCCCGACTCCGGTCACCCGGGGCGCAGGATGGTGGGACCATGGAGAGCCCGTGGTACCGAACGGGCGAGCACGAGGTGTGAGGGGATAGATGGGCGACGGCATCGGCCGCTACCGCGGCACGGAGAGCAAACTCGCACAGTGGCTGCGCAGGCGCCCCAAGCGGAGCGCGGCCGACGTCGAGAACGACCGCGAGAACGCGCTCCTGGCCGTCGCCGCCGCGGGGATGCCGCTGGCCCCCGCCGCGTACCCCGTCGGCTACCGGTGTTCCTGTGAGCGGATCGGCTGTCCGACCCCCGCCCGGCACCCCGTCTCCTTCGCCTGGCAGACCCAGTCGACCACCGACCGCGCCCAGATCGAGCGCTGGGCCCGCAACCAGCCCGAGGCGAACTTCGTCACCGCCACCGGCATGGTCCACGACGTCCTCGACGTCCCCTACGCCGCCGGCCGGGCTGCCCTGGACCGGCTGCTCGCCGAGGAGGTCGAGGTCGGCCCCGTGGTCGTGTCCGGCGCCGCCGAGGACCGCGCGGACGACGGCCGGATGCTCTTCTTCACCGCCACCCGCGGCACCCCCGAGGACGAGGACGAGTGGTGGCCCTGCGAGCTGGACTGCCACCCCGAGACCATGGACGAGCACCCGGGGCTCCGCTGGCACTGCCGCGGCAGCTACGTCCTCGTACCGCCGTCCCGGCTCCCCGGTGACGAGGGCAGCCAGCCGGTCCTCTCCTGGGTCCGCGGACCCGAGCACCCCCTGCCCGAGCCGCTGAACCTCCTGGAGGCCCTCACCGACGCCTGCGCCCGCCACGCGGCCGCCCAGGCCGAGCAGGGGGAGCCCGCGGACCACGAGCCGGCCTGGCCGCTCAGCCGCTGAGGCTTCCCGAGGCCCGAGGCCCGAGGTTCAAGGCCCGAGGCCCCGAGGCCCTCAGCGCGGCGGCGGCGCGGGCCGACCCGCCGTCACCACGACGGACCCGGCCGGCGAGGGGCTACGACCCCTCCGCCGCCGTCACGCCCTGGAGCCGGCCCACGACCGCGACCGCGTCGCGTTCCGTGCCCGCCGGCTTCACCAGCACCGTCTGGCTCGACACCCACCGCTTGGTGACCGTGTTCTTGACCTCGCCGGTCAGCAGCGCCTTCACGTCCTTGCCGACCTTCGGCCGGTAGCCCCGCGCCGCCGTCTGGCGCTCGAAGTAGCGGGTGGCGAAGAAGACCAGCGCCCCGCCGTCCTCCGTCGCGAGCCCCAGCGGCGCGAAGGACCCGGCGCTGTCGGCCCGGTCGACGTACTGCGTGACCAGCCCGGGCCGCTTGGCGTCCTTCTCCCGCTCGGCCCGCCACTCGGTGGTGTGCGGCCCGGCCGCGAACGGCCCCGGCCCGCCGGCGGCGCCCTCCTTGAGGAAGGACACGTACCGCTCGCCCAGCTCCTGCGGCGCGACCGCGAGGCCCTGGGTGCCGGTGCCGACGGGCACCGCGTACCCCGCCTCGCTCGTGAACGCGGGGACGTCGCCGGGGCTCAGGATCGACAGGTAGGCGACCTCCCACAGCTGCTGGGCGCCGCCACGCACGAAGACCAGGAGCCAGCGGTTGTCGCCGGGCCCCTGGTCGGTGTCCCGGTTGGAGTCGGTGTCCGCGACGAAGAAGCGCGGCCAGCCGGCCTTCCGGGGTATGGAGAACTTCGCGTCCGTGAGCTCCAGCGGCCGGTGGTCCGGGTTGCCGCCGGGGCTGGACTTCTGGCGGGAGGTCAGACCCGCCTGGTTGATCTCGCCCATCGGGCCGGTGACCCGGCCCGCGTCGAGGGCCGGGTCGTAGGCCTTGTCGGCCTTGTTGTAGGCCTCGGTGAAGTCCTTGAGGGCCTGTTCGGCCTCGGCCTTCGTCGCGGCGGGCATCAGCTCCCGCTCGCCGTGCACCGTCACACAGCCGCTCGCGGTCAGGGCGAGGACGGAAGCCGTCGCCGCCGCGAGGAGCGTGTCAGCCGGTCGCCTCGACGCCGGTCGCCTCAGCCTTCTCATCGGTCTCGGTCGCCTTCTGCTTCGCCACCCGCTTGGACGGACCCGACCCTACCGGGGCCAGGAACACGGCGAGCGTCGGGATCAGATAAGCGGCCCACACCGTGACCTGAAGCACCGTCGGGTCGGGCTGGAAGTTGAACACGCCCTTGAGGAGCGTGCCGTACCAGCTGTCCGGGGGGATCGTCGCGGAGACGTCGAAGGCCTTGTTCGCCAGGCCGCCGAGGAAGTCCGCCTCCTGCAGGTCGTGCACGCCGTACGCGAGGACGCCGGCGGCGACCACGACCAGCATGCCGCCGGTCCAGGTGAAGAACTTCGCCAGGTTGATCTTCAGCGCGCCCCGGTAGAACAGCCAGCCCAGGAACACGGCCGTCAGCAGCCCCAGGACCACGCCGACCAGCGGCGCGTGCGTGCCGTCCGAGGAGGCCCGCACCGACGCCCACACGAACAGCGCCGTCTCCAGGCCCTCCCGGCCCACCGCAAGGAACGCGGTCGCGACCAGCGCGCCCGTGCCCATCTCCAGCGCCGCGTCCAGCTTGCCGTGCAGCTCGGTCTTCAGGTGCCGCGCGGTGCGTCGCATCCAGAAGACCATCCAGGTCACCAGGACCACGGCGAGGATCGACAGCGAACCGCCGAGCAGCTCCTGCGCCTCGAAGGTCAGCTCCTGCGAGCCGAACGTGAGGCCGGCGCCGAAGGCCAGCGCGAGCGCGACGGCGACGCCGATGCCGATCCAGATCGGCCGCAGGGCGTCCCTGCGCCCGGTCTTCACCAGGTAGGCGATGAGGATGCAGACGACCAGGCTGGCCTCGAGCCCCTCGCGCAGGCCGATCAGATAGTTGCCGAACACGTCGGTCCCTTCTTGGATGACGGGGTTGTACGCGACCTCAGGCGAACAGCGCCCGGCCCCACCAGTCGTCCTTGTCCCGGACGCCCGGAGGGATCGCGAACAGTGCCGAACCCACGTGCTGGGTGTACTCGTTGAGCGCGTCGGACCGCGACAGCGAGGTCTGCACCGGGATGAAGCCGGTACGGACGTCCCGCTGGTACGCGAGGAAGAACAGGCCCGCGTCCAGACGGCCGAGGCCGTCCGTGCCGTCGGTGAAGGAGTAGCCGCGGCGCAGGATGGTCGCCCCGCCGTTGGTGTCGGGGTGCGCCAGGCGCACGTGCGAGTCCGGCTTCATGGCCTTCAGGAACGGCTCGTCGTGCTCCTTGGCCTTGCCGACGGGCGCGCCCTCCTTCTTGTCGCGGCCGAAGATGTCCTCCTGCTCGGCCAGCGGGGTGCGGTCCCAGGTCTCGACGTTCATCCGGATCCGGCGGGCCACCAGGTAGGAGCCGCCGTCCATCCAGGCCGCCGGGCCCTCGGCGCCCTTGCCCGCGACCCACACGTGCTTCGCGAGGCGGTCCGTCTCGGTGCCGGCGATGTTGCGGGTGCCGTCCTTGAAACCGAACAGGTTGCGCGGGGTCTGGGCGTCCGGGGTCGTCGAGGACGTCTTGCCGAAGCCCAGCTGCGACCAGCGCACCGCGACCTTGCCGAAGCCGATGCGGGCCAGGTTGCGGATGGCGTGCACGGCGACCTGCGGGTCGTCCGCGCAGGCCTGGACGCACAGGTCGCCGCCGCTGCGGGCCGGGTCCAGGTTGTCGCCCGGGAACTTGGGCAGGTCCACCAGGGCCCCGGGCCGCTTGCCGGCCAGCCCGAAGCGCCCGTCGAAGAGCGAGGGGCCGAAGCCGATGGTGAGGGTGAGCCGGGAGGGCTTGAGGCCGAGCGCCTCGCCGGTGTCGTCCGGCGGGGCCTCCGGGAGGCCGCCGTAGGCGCCCTCGCCGACCTCGTGGCCGGCCGTCATGCGCTCGGCGGCCCGGGTCCAGTCCTTCAGGAGCTGGACGAGCTCGGCGCGGTCCTTCGTCTTCACGTCGAAGGCCGCGAAGTGCAGCCGGTCCTGGACGGCGGTGGCGATGCCGGCCTGGTGGGCGCCGTGGAAGGGGACGGCCGCGCCGCTCTCCGCGACGGGGACGGTGGCGTCGCCGCCCCGGGTCAGGGCGACGGTGCCGCCGGCCGCGACGGCGCCGAGCGCGAGCCCGGCCCCGCCCCAGCCGATGACGCTGCGGCGGGAGGGCGCGGCGCCCTGCCCGGCACCGGTCTGCCCGGCACCGGTCCGCTCGGTGCTCTGCGCGGAGTTCTCGCTCGACTGCTCGCTCATCGGACCGTTCCCCCTTACTTCACAACCGCGGCGGCCAGCTTGGAGAGCGGCTCGGCGAGCGCGTTGACGCCGTCCGAGAGCTCCTTGCGCTGCTCCTTGCCGACCTTCTCGTACGAGGTGAAGACGTAGCTGGTCTTGTCCGTGCGGTACTTGTCGAGCAGCGTGTTCAGGGCGGCGAACTGCTTGTCGAGCTCGGCGACCAGCTGGGGGTCGTTCTTGGAGGCGACCGGCTTGAGCAGCTCGAAGGACTTCTGGGCGCCCTCGACGTTGGCCTTGAAGTCGACCAGGTCGGTGTGGGAGTAACGCTCCTCCTCGCCGGTGACCTTGCCGGTGGCGACCTCGTCCAGGAGCTCCTTGGCGCCGTTGGCCATGGAGGTGGGCGTGATGTCGGCCTTGCCGACCCGCTTGACCCAGTCGGCCAGGTCCTTGTCGAGGAGGTCGGCGAGCTGCTTCTCGCGGTCGCCGATCTTCTTGTCCTGCCACAGCGCCTTCTCCAGGCGGTGCCAGCCGGTCCAGTCCTTCGCCGGGTCCTGGCCGGCCTCCAGGCCGTCCTCGCGGACGTCGACCTTGGGGTCGATGTCGCCGAAGGACTCGGCGACCGGCTCGGTGCGCTCCCAGCCGATGCGGGAGTCGGCGTAGGCCTTCTTGGCGGCCTCGACGTTCCCGGCGCGGACGGCGTCGGTGAACACCTTCACCTTGGGGAGGGTCGCGTCGGCCTGCGCCTGCACGTACTGGCGGTAGGCGGCGACGGCGGCGTCCATCTCGGGGGAGCGCTTGACGGCGGCGGCACCGGCACCGGTCGCGGTGACCTTCTGCCGGATGCCGTCGCCCTTCATGCCGGGCTTGCAGGCGATCTCGTAGTCACCGGCCTTGATCTCGGCGGTGATGGAGGCCTTGGTGCCGGGGCCGATGTTCTCGCGCTCGGCCACGATCCGGTCGTCCGGGTACAGGACGTAGACCTCGGTGACCTTGGAGCCGCGGTTCTCCACGTTCAGCTTCAGGTGACCCGCGGGGAAGTCCTTCTTCGAGACCTCGCAGGAGTCGTCCTTCGCGATCACCTGGACCGCGCCGTCCTCCGACTTCGCGTCGCTCTTCTGCGTGCAGCCCGTGACGGCGGCCAGGGTCGCCGCTGTGGCGGCGGCGGTGACGACGGTGAGACGGACGGCTCGCATGAGGGCTCCACTCGGGGACACGGCGCTGGGGACGGGGTGAGGCGGACCTAACTTAACCGAGGCTTACCTCAGCCATACCCACCCGTCCAGTGATTCAGCTCTCAGGACCGACGCCCCGGACACGGCCCGGTCACGGCTGGCTCATGGGGACTTCAGGGCTTGGTCAAGGGCCGGTCAAGTGGGGCGGATTGTCCGGATTCGGGTTACGTGCGGGTAGGACGACGGGGGTGCCCGTCCGCGGATGCGGGAACACCTCCACCGGCTGCCGGTAGACCCGGCTCAGCAGCTCCCCGCCGAGCACCTCCGCCGGTGGCCCGGCCGCCGCGACCCGGCCCCCGTGCAGCACCGCCACCCGGTCCGCGTGCGCGGCGGCCAGGCCCAGGTCGTGCAGGACCACGACCACCGCGGCCCCGGCCGCCGCCCGCTCCCGGCACACCCCCAGGACCAGTTCCTGGTGGCGCAGGTCGAGCGCGGCGGTCGGCTCGTCGAGCAGCAGCAGCCCGGTGCGCTGGGCCAGCACCCGGGCCAGCGCCACCCGGGCCCGCTCGCCGCCCGACAGCGCGGGGAACGGGCGCCCGGCGAACTCCGCCGTCTCCGTCAGCGCCAGCGCCTCCGCTACCGCCGCCCCGTCCTCCGCCTCCCGGACCGTCCCGGCCCAGGGCGCCCGGCCCATCGACACCACCTCGGCGACCGGGAAGGGGAACGAGAGCGCCGCGTCCTGCGGCAGCACCGCCCGTCGCAGGGCCAGTTCGGCGGCGGCCCACGCGCCCGCGGGCCGCCCCGCGATCCGCACCTCGCCGGCGGCCGGTGCCAGGTCCCCGGCGAGCGCCGCGAGCAGCGTCGACTTCCCGGCCCCGTTGGGCCCGACCAGGGCCAGCACCTCCCCGGCCCGTACGGTCAGGTCGACGCCGTCCAGGACGGTCCGCCGCCCGAGCGCGACCCGCAGGCCCACCGCCTCGGCGACGGTCCCGCCGGGCGGGACGGGGGAGGGGAGCGCGCGGGTGCGGCGCCCGGGGAACTTCGGAATGCCCAGGATCATGCCCAACCACCGTGCCTGCGACGGGTCCTGCGCAGCAGCCAGAAGAAGAACGGGCTGCCGATGAGGGCGGTGAGGACGCCCAGGGGGAGTTCGGCCGGGGCCGCGACCGTGCGGGCCGCGAGGTCGCCGGCCATCAGCACCACCGCCCCGCCGAGCGCGCTGCCCGGCACCAGGAAGCGGTGGCCCGGACCGTGCGCCATGCGCAGCAGGTGCGGGACGAGCAGGCCCACGAAGGTGATGATCCCGGCCACCGCGACCGCCGCCGCGGTGAGCAGCGCCACCACCAGGACCAGCGCCGCCCGCAGCCGCTCGACGTCCACGCCCAGGTGCCGGGCCGGCCGCTCGCCGAGCGCGAGCAGGTCGAGGCGGCGGGCGTACAGCGGGGCGACGGCCAGACCGAGCAGCGCGCAGGGCAGCACGGCGAGCACCTTCGGCCAGGTCGCCTGGGCCAGCGAGCCCAGCTGCCAGAAGGTGATCTGGGTGATCTGCGCGTTGTCCGCGAAGAAGACGAAGAGGCCGATGAGCGCGCCCGCGAAGGCGTTGACGGCGATGCCGGTCAGGATCAGGGTCACCACCTCCGTACGCCCGCCGGACCGCGACAGCGCGTACACCAGGCCCACCGTCAGCAGGCCCGCCGCGAACGCGCAGGCCGTCACGGTCCAGCCGCCCAGGAAGGAGAGGCCGAGCGCGATGGCCCCGACCGCGCCGACGGCCGCGCCCGCCGAGATGCCGATCACGCCGGGCTCGGCGAGCGGATTGCCGAACACGCCCTGCATCAGGGCGCCCGCGCAGCCGAGCGAGGCGCCGACCAGGAGGGCGAGGACGACCCGCGGGAAGCGGATGTTCCACAGCACGCTCTCCGCGGACCGGTCGAGCGGATGCCCGCCGAGGCCCACCCGGTGCCGCACGGAGGCGAGGACGTCGCCGAGCGGGATCTCGTACGCCCCGAGCCCGGCGGACAGCAGGGCGAGCAGCAGGAGCGCGCCCAGCAGGCACGCGGTCAGGGTGAGGGTCCGGCCGGGGCGGGTCCGGGCGACGGCGACCGGGGCCGCCTCCCGTACGGCCGTCACTTCGGCTCCCCGTACAGCTGGTCGACCAGGGACTTCAGCACCCGGTCGGTGCGCGGCCCGTAGGAGAGGAGCACCCCGTCGTCGACGGAGACGATCCGGCGGTCCTGCCCGGCCGGGGTCTCGGCGACGCCCGGGAGCCGGACGAGGCCGTCGACGCCGCCGACCGAGTCGAGTCCCTTGCTCATCACGAGGATCGCGTCGGGCGCGGCCTTGGCCAGGGCCTCGCTGGTCAGCGGGGTGAAGTCCTTGGTGAGCCCGGACTCCTTGCCCGCGTCGACGGCGCCGGCCGCCTCCAGGAGGGAGCTCGCGCCCGAGTCGGCGCCGCCGAGCAGATAGACGGCGGCCGAGCCGCGCACGTAGAGGAAGGCGACCCGGGGCTTCTTCGCGCGGGCGGGGACCGTCTTCCGTACGGCGTCGAGCCGGTCCCCGGTGCGCTGTTCGAGGGCGGTGCCGGAGTCGGGGACGCCGAGGGCGGCGGAGACCGCGCCGATCCGCGCGGAGACGTCCGCGAGGCGCTTGGCGGGCGCGACGACGACCAGCGGGACGCCGGCCTCGCGGATCCGGGCGACGGCCTCGGCCGGTCCGGTGGTGCTCTCGGCGAGCACCAGGGTGGGCCGCAGGGAGAGCACGCTCTCGGCGGAGACGTCGTGGGCGCGGGTCACCACCGGGAGTTCCGCGGCCTGTTCGAAGGTGGTCGTGACATCGCGGGCGACCACCCGGGGGCCGAGGCCGAGGGTGAAGACGAGCTCGGAGAGGGAGCCGCTGAGCGGGACGATCCGCTCGGTGGAGGTCACGGTCACCCTGCGCCCGTCCGCCGAGGCGACGGTGACGGGAAGTCGGGGCTGCACCGGGGCGGCCGGCGGCTCGACGCGGTCGGGCCCCTCGCTCCCGGCGCTCGGGCCGCTCCGGCCGGCGGTGCCGACGGCGGGCCGGCCCTCGGGCGACGCCGGGCCGCAGCCGCTCGCCGTGAGGGCGAGGGCGAGCAGCGCGACGAGCGTTCCGGCCCTGCGGAGGGGGCGGGGCGGGCGTGTGCGGCGGGGTCTGCGCACCGGGGGCGTTCCTGTCTCTCGGGGGCGTGGACGTCTTGACCGGGTCGTAGCTTAGGTTAGCCTTACCTTAGTTTCCTCGACTCGGAGGGGTTCCATGCCGCCGTTCTCCAGACCCGGCCGCGCATCCGCCGTGACGCTCGTCGCGACGCTGCTCGCCGTCCTCCTCCCGGCCGCCGCCGCCCGCGCGGACAGCCGGACCGTGCAGGGCGGCCGGCTCGACTGGGGCATCAAATCCTCCTTCCAGGGTTACGTCACCGGGCCCGTGGCCCAAGGGAGTTGGAGCCTCACCGGCGGCGCCGCCACGGTCGGCTCCGGACAGTTCCGCTTCCACTCCGCGCAGGGTTCCTACGACCCCTCGACCGGCGCCTTCGAGGCCGCCTTCAGCGGCGGGGTGCGCTTCCTCGGCCACCGCGAGGCCGGCGGCGGGAACGCCCTCGACCTCACCGTCAGCCGCCCCCGGGTCCGCGTCCGCGACGGACGGGGCACCCTCTACGCGGACATGGCGAGCAAGGCCAAGGGCAGTGGCGTCCTGACCACCCGCAGCCGCGTCCCGCTCGCCACGCTCGACCTCTCCGGCATCGACATGCGCGGCGGCGGCAGCCCGCTCGCCCTCACCGGCGTGCCCGCCACCCTCACCGCGCAGGGCGCCACCGCCTTCGCCGGCTACTACCCGGCGGGCACCCCGCTCGACCCGGTCGCCCTCTCCGTCGACGTCCTCGAGGCGGCCGGCGGACAGGCCTCGAAGCCGGCCCCGTCCGCCCCCACCCGGGCGCCCGAGGCGGAACGGCCCGCGGGCGGCTTCCGGGAGGCCGCCGTCGACTGGGGCGTGCGCCGCACCTTCCGCGAGTACGTCACCGGGGCCGTCGCCCGGGGCCGCTGGGCGCTGACCGGCGGTGCCCAGGACGGCGGCGCGCTCTTCCGCTTCCCGGCGGGCAGGGGCACGTACGACCCGGAGAAGCGCACCCTCGACGCCGTCTTCGCGGGCAGCGTCCGCTTCACCGGCGCCCACCTCGACCTCACGCTCGGCGCCGTCACCGTCGAGGTCGCCGACGGCCGCGGCACCCTCAGCGCCGATGTCACCAGTGCCGGGAGACCGCCCGAGAAGGCCGTCCCGCTCGTCACCTTCGCCGCCGGCGGCCTCCGGCCCGAGAACGGCCTCGCCACCGTCGCCGAGGCCCCGGCCACCCTCACCGAGGGCGGCGCCAGGGCGTTCGGCGGGATGTACAGGGCGGGCACCGCCATGGACCCGGTCTCGCTCGCCGTCGCCGTCGACGCCACCGCGGAGCTGCCGCCGCTGCCGGACCTCGGGGAGGACGCGAAACCCGCGTCCCCGGCCCCCGCGTCGACCTCCGCGCCGGCGCCGGCCCCGGCGAGGGCCTCCGACAGCGCCCCGGCCCCCACGGTCTGGATCGCCCTCGGCGCGGGCGTGGTGCTCGCCGCCGCAGTCGCCCTCGGCGCGGCCCTGCGCAAGCGCCGCCCCCGCACCACCGACTGACCTACCGTCACACCCCCGGCCGGCCCGCCGTCGGCTGACCTGCCGTCACGCCACGGCGGCACGACGCCCCCACGGGTGCCACGTCCCCAGGGCTCCATGCCTCCCAGGGCCCCACGCCCCCCAGGGTTCCATGCCTCCCAGGGCCCCATGCCCCCAGGGCCCCACGCCCCCAAGGTCACCACCCCACCACCCCACCACCCCACCACCCATCGCACCGGCACGCCGACGCACAGGCGCCGTCACCCCGTCACGCCCTCACGCGGGCGTGCCGCCACTCCGTCACGCCACCCCACCGGCCCGCCGTCACACCGGCGCGGCCCCGCACCTTCACCAGGAGACACCCAGCCATGGCCACCCCCCTGAGCCTCCGCACCGTCACCAGGGCCGCCGCCCTCGCCACCGTCGTGGCCCTCGGCACCGGCGCCCTCGCCCTCCCCGCCGTCGCGGCCGACGCGGCGCCCCCCGTCCCGCTGAAGAACGGCACCCTCGACTGGGGCATCAAGGAGTCCTTCCGCTCCTACCTGGCCAAGCCCTTCGCCAAGGGCCGCACCACGGTCGACGGCGGCGCCCGGCAGGCCCCGGACCACGGGATCTTCACCTTCGTCGACGGCTCCGGCACGTACGACACCGGCAGCCACGCCACCGCCAACTCCTTCAAGGGCGGCGTCCGCTTCGAGGCCCACGACGGCGCCCTCGACATCCGGATCTCGGACGTGCGCCTGTCGACCAAGGGCGCCGCCGCGCCGACCGGCGAGATCACCGCCGACGTCGTCGCCAAGGAGAAGGACGGCACCTTCACCACCCGCGACGACATCCCCTTCGCCGCGCTCGACATGACCGGCGTCCGGCCGGGCGGCGGCACCGGCGGCGCCATGGTCTTCACGGGCATACCGGCCAAGCTCACCAAGGAGGGTGCCGCCGCCTTCGCGGGCTTCTACAAGGAGGGCGAGGTCCTCGACCCCGCCACCCTCACCGTGACGCCGGGCGGCACCGGGCCGACCACCCCGACCACCCCGACCACCCCGACCAAGCCCCCGACCCAGCAGCCCACCCCCACGCCCGGCACCGGCACCACCCCGCCGGCGAAGCCGGACCCGAAGCCCACGGCCACCTCCACGCCGACGAAGCCGGCCGTCACCCCCACCACCGCCCCGGACCCGGCCGGAGTCCGGAGCGGGCGGCTCAGCTGGGGCGTGAAGGAGTCCTGGCGGAAGTACGTCACGACCACCTGCGGCGGCACGGTCACCCCGTCCGGGGGCGCCACGTCCAACGGCTCCGCCTACGCCTTCGCCTTCGGCCGGGCCACCCTCGACTCCACGGCCCGCACCGCCGACGCGGCCTTCGGCGGCAGCCTCCGCTTCGCCTGCGCGGGGCACGGCATCGACTGGACCGTCGGCGACGTGAAGGTGAAGGCGAACGGCACGAAGGGCACCCTCGTCGCCGACGTCACCACCGCCAAGGGCACCCGGAACGACGTGGCCTTCGCCGAACTCGACCTGAGCAGGGCGGACTGGAGGGCGAAGAACGGCGTCGTCACCCTCGCCGCGCTCCCGGCCAAGCTGACCAAGGACGGCGCGGCCACCTTCGCGGGCCCGAACGGCGAGGCCTTCTACACCGCGGGCACCGCCATCGACCCGGTCACCGTGAGCCTGGCCACGGCCAAGGGCGCCGGCCTGCCGACGACGACGGGCGGCGGCAGCGCGGGCGGCGGCACGGGGGGTACGGGCGGCACCGTGGGCGGTTCGGCCGCCCTCGCGGCGACCGGCGCGGACGCCCCCACCGGCCCCCTCCTGGCCGCCGCCGGCCTCGCCGCCGCGGCCGGGGCGGGCGTCGTGATCGCCGTCCGCCGCCGGGCGGCCGGATCCTGACCCTCCGCGCGGGCCTCTCCCCGCGCGAAGAGGCCGCACGCCCTCCCGGGAGTGCGGCCTCTTCGCGGTGCCCCGGCACGACCCGGCGTCTGGATGCTTCAATTCCGCCATGAACACGACGGTCACTGACATCGACGTCCTGCGGGTCTTCTGTGCGGGCGACGGCCGGCACGGCAACGCCCTCGGCGTCGTACGGGACGGGCGCGGCCACCCCGACGAGGCGTCCCGGCAGGCACTCGCCAAGGAACTCGGCTTCAGCGAGACCGTGTTCGTGGACGACCCCGAGCGCGGCATCGTGGACATCTACACCCCGGGGCTGCGGCTGCCCTTCGCCGGGCACCCGCTCGTCGGCGCGGCCTGGCTGCTCGACCTGGAGGTCGTCCACCCGCCGGCCGGGGAGGTGTGGGTGCGCGGCGACGGCGAGTTCACCTGGATCGAGGCCCGCGCCGAATGGGCGCCGCCGCGCACGCTGAAGCGGTACGCCTCGGCCGCCGAGGTCGACGCCCTGGAGGTCCCGGAGCCGGGGGAGTGGATCTACGCATGGGCCTGGGAGGACGAGGCCGCCGGGCGGATCCGCGCGCGGGCCTTCCCGGGGCGCGGCGACGGCATCGACGAGGACGAGGCGACGGGCGCGGCGGCGCTGCTGCTCACCGCGGAGCTCGGCCGGGCGCTGAACATCACGCAGGGGCGGGGCTCGCAGCTGCTCACCGCCCCCGGCCCGGACGGCATCGTGGAACTGGGCGGACGCGTCCGCCTGGAACGGACGCTCACCCTCTGAGGAACGCGGGGAACGCGCGCACCCCGGGGTCGCCGACGGCCCCGGGGTCTTCGCCGTGCGCGGGCGCGGTCAGGCGGCGCTGAGCGGGAACTCGCCCGCCAGCTCGCGGAACACCGCCCCGTTGAAGTCGAAGGCGCGCTTGCACTCGTCGACGATCCGCTGCTTCTCCAGGTCGTCCGCGTTCACGGCGTCGAGCAGCTCCCGGTACCCCCGCTTGAAGGCGGCGGGGTTGCCGATGGCGTCGAACACGTAGAACCGCACGCCGTCGCCCTTGCGGGCGAAGCCCCAGGTCCGCTCGGCCTTGTCGCGGATGATCTGGCCGCCCGACAGGTCGCCCAGGTAGCGGGTGTAGTGGTGCGCCACGTAGCCGGCGGGCCAGTCGCGGGCGCACTCCGCGACCCGCGCCGCGTACGCCTCGGTGGCCGGCAGCGCGGTGAGCCCGGCGCGCCAGCCGGGACCCCGCAGGTGGGCGAGGTCCTGTTCCAGGGCGGCCGTGCGGAACAGCTCCGGCTGTATGAAGGGCCCGGCGACCGGATCGGCCTTCAGGGCCTCCGCGCCCTCCTCCAGGGCGCGGTACACGAACCAGAGCTGCTCCGTGTAGCGCGTGTAGGCGTCCACGGCCAGGCGTCCGCCCAGGAGGTCGCTCATGAACGTCGACGACTCGGCTTCCGTGTGCTGCTCGTGCGAGGCGGTGCGGATGAGCGTCGAGAAGGGCGTGTCCAAGGCGTGCCTCCGGGACCGTCGGGGGTCGGGAACAGTGCAGATCTTGCCAAGTTAGGCTTACCTAAGTCAACTGGTTCCCGACGTCCTGTCGGTAAAAAACGTACCCCTCCATCGGGTCAGGGCAACGTAAGGATCTCGGCCCCGTTCTCGGTCACCACGAGCGTGTGCTCGAACTGGGCGGTCCGCTTCCGGTCCTTGGTCACCACGGTCCAGCCGTCGTCCCACATGTCGTAGTCGTGGGTGCCCAGGGTGAGCATCGGCTCGATCGTGAACGTCATGCCGGGCTGGATGACCGTGGTGTGGTGCGGCGAGTCGTAGTGCGGAATGATCAGCCCGGAATGGAACGACGAGTTGATGCCGTGCCCCGTGAAGTCGCGGACGACGCCGTAGCCGAAGCGCTTGGCGTACGACTCGATGACCCGGCCGATGATGTTGACCTGGCGGCCCGGCTTGACCGCCTTGATGGCCCGGTTCAGGGACTCGCGGGTCCGCTCGACGAGCAGCCGCGACTCCTCGTCGACGTCGCCGCACAGGTAGGTGGCGTTGTTGTCGCCGTGGACGCCGTTGATGTACGCGGTCACGTCCAGGTTCACGATGTCGCCGTCCTTCAGGACGGTCGAGTCGGGGATGCCGTGGCAGATGACCTCGTTGACCGACGAGCACAGCGACTTCGGGAAGCCGCGGTAGCCCAGCGTCGACGGATAGGCCCCGTGGTCGCACATGAACTCGTGCGCGACCCGGTCCAGCTCGTCCGTGGTCACCCCCGGAGCGATGTGCTTGGCGGCCTCCTCCATAGCCTGGGCGGCGATGCGGCCGGCGATCCGCATCCGCTCGATGGTGTCGGAGTCCTGCACCTCGGGCCCGGAGTACGGGGTCGGGGCGGGCTTTCCGACGTACTCGGGGCGGCGGATGGACCCCGGAACGGAACGGTGGGGGGAGAGCTCCCCCGGTACGAGAAGCGACTGGCCAGACATGTCAGCGAGTCTAACGACCGCGTCTGGGGCAGCATGGCGACAGAGGAAGGAGCCGACGATGGCCCTGTTCAAGAAGCGCACGGCGGGCAAGCCGGGCGAGTGGTACTACTGCCTGGAGCACAAGAAGGTCGAGGAGGGCCCCGAGTGCCCGGCCAAGAACCGCTTCGGCCCCTACGCCACCCCTGAGGAGGCCGCCCACGCCATGGAGACGGCACGGGAACGCAACCTGGAGTGGGAGACCGACCCCCGCTGGCACGACAAGCCGGGGACGGAGGGCGCCGACGGCTCCGAGGGCAGCGGCGACTCCTCCGGCGAGGGCCGCTAGACGCGGACCGGACGACCGGGGCGCGGTGGCGCGGCCGCGGGGGCCGCGGGACCGGCGACTCCGGACGCCACGGGCCCTGCCTTCCGGATCGGGCCGGCCCGCGACGCGGCCCGGTCCGGTTCGGTCAGGCCCGGTCAGGCCCGATCCGGCGCCTGATCCGGTCCGATCCGGCCTGATCCGGCCTGATCCGGCCTGATCCGGTCCGATCCGGAGACAGGGCCGGGCTAGGCCCCGCCCGCCGCGAACCGCGCGGTCGCCAGGACGGTCCCGTCCGCGGCGAGCAGCCGGACCCCGGCCGGTGCCGCGGGGCCGACCTCGGCCGGGGCGGCCCAGTAGCCGTACCCGTCCCGCAGCGGGAACGAGCCCAGCACCG
Source organism: Streptomyces showdoensis (assembly GCF_039535475.1). NCBI lineage: Bacteria > Bacillati > Actinomycetota > Actinomycetes > Kitasatosporales > Streptomycetaceae > Streptomyces > Streptomyces showdoensis. The sequence goes on from NZ_BAAAXG010000026.1 coordinate 3,383,669, forward strand.
CCGAGCCGCCGCCGGCCGCGTCGAGCACGCACCGCACCGGGCCTCGGCCCCCGCCCTCCAGGTCGACCGACATGTACACCCAGCCCGGTCGTCCCGGCTCCCCCGGGTGCGCGAAGACCCGGCCCACCTCGTGCCCGCCGGCCGCGACCAGGGCCGCCTCGAAGAGCCCCGGGTGCGCCGGCTGCACCGCCGGCGCGCTCTCCACGACGGTGCCCACCGCCCACCCTCCGAACCCGCAGGCCAGGGCCGCCGCCAGCGCCGCCGCGGCCAGCCGCAGCCGGTGCCGCCGCCCGCGCCACCGCGCCGCCGGGGCGGCGGGCGCGGGCGCCGGAGCGGGTGGCGCCAGCGCCGCCACCACCCGGCTCTCGAAGCCGACCGGCGGCTCCGCCTCCGGCAGCAGTCCGAGCAGCCCGTCCCCGACCGCCGTCAGCTGCTCGACGTACTCCCGGCACTCCGGGCAGCGGTCCAGGTGGGCGACCGCCTCGGCCCGCTCCCGGGCCGGGAGCACCCCGAGCGCGAGCTCGGCACCGAGCTCGCGCAGCCGCTCGCACTCCGCGCCGCTCACCGCTCCTCCTCCCGCTCCAGGACCGCCCGCAGCTTCGCCGTCCCCGCCCTGATCCGGGTCTTGGCGGTGCCCAGCGGTACGGACTCGAACGCGGCGACCTCCCGCGCCGTCATCCCGTAGATCCCGGCCATCACCAGCGCCCGCGCCTGCTCGCGCGGCAGCGTCGAAACCGCCCTGCGGACCCGTTCCGAGCCCTCCTCGGCCTCCGCGTGCCGCTCGGGCGTGTCCGTCACGGCGCCGAGCAGCGCCTCCAGGTCCTCGGGGGCGACGGGACTGGCCCGCCGGGCCCGTACGGCGTCGATCGCCAGGTTGTGCGCGATGGTCGTCAGCCAGGTCCGCACCGAGCCGCGCCGCGGGTCGTACACCTGGGCGTGCCGCCAGGCCCGCTCGAAGGTCTGCTGGGCGATGTCCTCGGCCAGCTGGGGGTCGCCGACGACGGCGAGGGCCACCCCGAAGACGGTCCGCTGGAAACGGCGCACGAAGGCCACCGCGATCTCCTGGTCGCCCGTGGTCAGACCGGAGAGCAGTGCCTCGTCGGGTACCCGCCCGAGGGACGGGCCCATGCGCCGCATACCCATGGATACGTCTCGCGGCCCCGAAGGGATTGCCTGCCGCCATTCTCCGCCCCGCGCAATCCCTTCGCGGGGCCCGGCCGTATCCCCTGCGGAGGACCGAACCATGAACGGAACCACGAACGGCACCACGCCCGCACCGCGCACCCGCCGAACCCGCGGCCGGATCGCCCTCGGCCTGTCGGGCGCGGCCCTGGCCGGCTTCCTGGCCGCCTGCGGAGGCGGCGGCGGAGGCGGCGCCGGCACCCCCGCCCCGGCCCCGCCGCCGTCCACGGCGACCACCGGGAGCACCGGTACCGCGGGGGCGACCCAGGTGAAGGCCGACCTGACCGACTTCCACATCGCGCTCTCCCCGCAGCCCTCCCAGCCGGGGCGGTACACCTTCGTCGCGAAGAACGACGGACAGCACGAGCACGCCCTGGAGATCGAGGGCAACGGCGCGGAGAACCGCAGCAGCACGCTCGCCCCGGGCGAATCGGCCACCCTCACGGTGGAGCTCACGTCCGGTACCTACCAGGTCTACTGCCCGGTCGACGGACACAAGGACCTGGGGATGAAGACGCAGATCACCATCGGCGGCGCGACGAACGGCACCGCCCCGAGCGACGGGAACGGCCATGGGAACGGAAACGGCACCGGCGCCGGCGGCGGCTACTAGGGCGGGGCACGGCGCCGTGACGGTCCTGCTGCGGCTGACCGCGGCCGCCCTGACCGCCACCATGGCCGCGATCCACCTGCACCTGTGGGCCGACGGCTACCGGGACCTCGTCACCATCGGCGTCCTGTTCCTGCTCAACGGCATCATCGGCCTCGCCCTCGCGGCGGCGCTCCTCGTGAGCCCCGCCCGCCTCCTGGAGCCCGTCGCCGCCGGCACCGCGCTCTTCACGGCGGGCACCCTGGGCGCGCTGCTCCTCAGCCTCACCACGGGACTCTTCGGCTTCAGGGAGTCGACCGCCGCGGACCTGGTCGTCCCCACGCTCGCCGTGGAGACCGCCGGGGTCCTCGTCCTCGCGGCCCTGGCCCTGCGCGCCCGGCCCGACCGAAAGGCCACGAGCTAGACGGCGGCCGCCGCCTTGCGGGCCAGCGCGTCCTCGTCGGTCCCGGAGTCGTACGCGAGCAGCTTCGGCAGGGCCAGACAGAGCAGGCCGACCGAGGCCACGCAGGCGACGCCGCCCGACCAGACCGCCGCGCGGGTGCCCGTCCAGCCGGCCATCGCACCCGCCCGGACCTGGCCCAGCTGCGGGCCCACGCTGTACGAGAGGACCTCGATGCCCGCGAGGCGCCCGCGCAGCTCCTCCGGGATCGTCTGGTTCCAGATCGTGGACCGGCCGAGCCCGCTCAGCATGTCGCCGGCGCCCGCGAACGCCAGGCACAGCAGCACCAGCCAGACGTTCGAGAACCAGCCCGCCGCCGCGATCGCCAGGCCCCAGCCCGTCGCGCCGGCCACCACGAGCACGCCGTGCCGCCGCACCTTCGACGTCCACCCGCTGGTGAGCCCCAGGACCAGCGAGCCGACCGAACCCGCCGCGTACATCAGGCCCAGCGACCACTCCGCGTCCAGCTCGTCCGCGAGGAACGGGAAGATCGTGTTGGGGAAGGCGAAGAGCATCGCCGCGAGGTCGATCGCGTACGTGCCCAGCAGCACCGGCCGCGACCACGCGTACCGCGCGCCCTCCGCGATCCCGCGCAGCGACGGCTTGTCCGCGTCCCGCGCCGGGGGCGCGGGCGACAGGCGCCGGCACAGCAGCACCGACAGCACGAACCCGGCCACCCCGACCGCGTAGGCGGGGGCGTGGCCCGCGTAGGCGACGACCAGACCCGCGAGCGCCGGACCGGCGATGGACCCCAGCTGCCAGCGCAGCGAGTTCAGGGCGGCCGCGGCCGTCTGCTGCTCGTGCGGCACGATCCGGGCCATCAGCGAGTCGAGGGCGGGCCGCTGCAGCCCGGCCAGGGCGGAGACCCCGGCCGCGACGACGTACAGCGGCCAGAGCAGCGGCTGCGGCAGCAGGGCGTTCAGGAACAGGACGAGCGCCAGCAGCGCGAGGCCCGCCTCCGTCGCCACGATCACCTTGCGCCGGTCGACGGCGTCGGCGAGCGCCCCGCCGTACAGCCCGAAGACGATCAGCGGCACCAGCTCCACCGCGCCCATCGCGCCCACCGCGAGGGGCGAGCCCGTGAGGTCCTTGATCTGCAGCGGCAGCGCGATCAGCGCCATGAAGCTCGCGAAGTAGGCCACGAGCCCCTGCGCCCACAGGAGCCGGAAGTCACGGGAGGAGCGCCAGGGCGCGAGGTCGGGAAGGAGGCGGAGCAGACGTGTCACGAGGGGTCATGCTCGGCCGCGGCGCGTGCCCCGGGCAACCGAATTAGCCGTCCGTGCCGGTCGCGCCGTCCGTGCCGGTCGCGCCGTCCGCCGGTCGCGCCGTCCGTGCCGGTCGCGCCGTCGGTGCCGTCCGTGCCGGTCGCGTGCCTCACCAGCGGGCCGGCGGCGGCGCCGTCAGCTGGTCGGCCAGCCGCGAGAGCCGGTCCCGGAACCGCAGCCGCCCGCGCGGCGCCGCGGGCAGGCAGTTCTCGCCGGTCGCCGCGCTCACCAGGTGCTGGACCGTGTCCAGGTCCACCTCCGCGTCCGCCGTCACCGGCAGCGTCTCGTGCGCGAGCCCCATCAGCTCCGGGTCGCCGCCGTCCAGGGACAGCACCGTCGCCCCGGCCCGGCGGGCGTCGTGGACCCGTTCGAGCAGCCCCGCCCCGGGCCGCGAGGGCGCCACCACCAGGAGGGTCGCCCCGCGCCCCGCCGTCTCGATCCGGCCGAGCCCGACGGCCAGGTGCGCCGGGTCCCCGGGCCGCACCCGGTGCCTCACCAGGGTCGGCGCGAGCTCGGGACAGCCGGACCAGGCCGACTCGTCGACCAGGTGGGCGGCCAGGTGCCAGGGCTCGTACTCCTCCGTCCCCACCAGCAGCAGCCCGCCGCCGTGCGAGACGACGGAGGAGCGCAGGGAGCCCGCGAAGCGGCGGGCCGCCGCCGGCCATTCCGTACCGGCGAGCACTTCGCGCAGCAGCGCGACACGAACGGCGTCCATGGCCCCGCATCCTGCGCCCGCGCGGGGGGCGTACGCGGGCGTTCGCGGAAGTCTCACCCGTACGGGGCGCACCGACCCGACCGGTCGGTAATGTCGGGGCCATGACTTCCTCGACCTCCGCCGGCGGCCCCGCGTCCGAGTCCGCCCCCGCCCGCGCCCCCAAGGACCCCTGGGACCTCCCCGACGTCTCCGGCCTCGTCGTCGGCGTCCTCGGCGGCACCGGCGACCAGGGCCGCGGCCTCGCCTACCGGCTCGCCAAGGCCGGCCAGAAGGTGATCATCGGCTCGCGGGCCGCCGACCGCGCCCGGGCCGCGGCCGACGAGCTCGGCCTCGGCGTCGAGGGCGCCGACAACGCCGAGTGCGCCCGGCGCAGCGACATCGTCATCGTGGCCGTGCCGTGGGACGGCCACGCGAAGACCCTGGAGGCGCTGCGCGGGGAGCTGGCCGGCAAGCTCGTCGTCGACTGCGTCAACCCGCTCGGCTTCGACAAGCAGGGCGCCTACGCCCTCAAGCCGGAGGAGGGCTCCGCCGCCGAGCAGGCCGCCGTCCTGCTGCCCGACGCGCGCGTCACCGCCGCCTTCCACCACCTGTCGGCCGTGCTGCTCCAGGACGCCTCGATCGACGAGATCGACACCGACGTCATGGTCCTCGGCGAGGTCCGCGCCGACGTCGAGATCGTCCAGGCGCTGGCCGGGCGCATCCCCGGCATGCGCGGCGTCTTCGCCGGGCGGCTGCGCAACGCCCACCAGGTCGAGTCGCTGGTCGCCAACCTCATCTCGGTGAACCGCCGGTACAAGGCACACGCGGGCCTGCGCGTCACCGACGTCTGAGCGGGCTCCGGGCCGCGTCCCGCCCGCCCCGGCCGCCGGGGCGGGTCCCGGGCGGGCGCGGCGCCGGGCATGGGGGACACTGGACGGGCACCACACGCCGTACCCGGACAGGAGCCGACCCCATGCCCCGCCTCGCCCTCTACGCCCTGGTCGTCTGCGCGCTCGCCGTCGCCGCGGCCGTCGTCTCCTTCGTCCAGGGCAGCTTCCTCGGCGTCATCTGGGTGCTGCTGGCCGGCCTCTCCTCGAACATGGCCTGGTACTACGTCCGCCGCGCGAAGGCCTCCGCCGCCGCGAACGGCTAGGACCCGGTCCGCCCGGGCCTACACCGCGCAGAACTCGGGCGCCGACTCCCAGAACCGGAACAGCTGGGAGCCGCAGTAGCGGGACAGCTCCGGGACACCGAGCGTCCGCATCAGCGCGTCGACCCCGTCGAAGAACGCCCCGTTGATCGCCGGGACGAACAGCAGCGCGATCACGACGAAGAAGCCGTACGGCGCGTACGGCTCGATCTGGCGCTTGACGCGGTACGACAGCCAGGGCTCGACCACCCCGTAGCCGTCGAGCCCCGGCACCGGCAGGAAGTTCAGCAGCGCCGCCGTCACCTGGAGGAACGCCAGGAAGGCGAGCGCGTACTGGAAGGCGCGCGGTACGCCGTCGAGCGCGCCCAGCCAGAACGGCGCCGTGCAGACGATCGCGAACAGCACGTTGGCCAGCGGGCCCGCCGCGGAGATCAGGCTGTGCTTCCAGCGGCCCCGGACCCGGTCCCGCTCGATGAAGACCGCGCCGCCCGGCAGACCGATGCCGCCCATGATGACGAAGAGCACCGGCAGCACGACGCTCAGCACGGCGTGCGTGTACGCGAGCGGGTTCAGGGTCAGATAGCCCTTCGCGCCGACCGTGATGTCGCCGCCGTGCAGCGCGGTGCGGGCGTGCGCGTACTCGTGGAGACAGAGCGAGACGACCCACGCCGAGGTCACGAAGAGGAAGACCGCGAGGCCGACCGAGGCGGCGAAGTCCGTCCACACGGCCCAGCCGGTGACGCCCATCACGGCGAGGATCGCCAGGAAGACCGGGCTGATCCTCCGCTCGTGCCGGCGGTGGGTGGTCGAGCTCATACGGGGCTCCCGGGGCGGAGGACGGGGGTCTGTCGGTGCCCGGGAAACGTACCGGGGCACGGGGACGGTTCCTGCGGCGGGGGGCGGTCACCCGTGGGGGCGGGGGTCGTTCGGTCTCGCGTGCGGGCTTTGGCGCGGCTCGCGGACAATGGGGCCCGTGCGCTACTTCCTCCTCGGCCCGGCTCGGGCGCAGACGTCAGAAGGCCCCGACGGGGCCGCCGTCACCGTCGGCGGTCCCCGGGTGCGGGCGCTGCTGACCGTCCTCGCGCTGCGGGCGGGCCGGGCCGTGCCCGTGGGGGTGCTCGTCGACGAGGTCTGGGGCGCCGAGCCGCCGGCCGACGCGGTCGCCGCGCTCCAGGCGCTGGTGGGCCGGCTGCGGCGGGCCCTGGGCCACGAGCGGGTGGTCTCCACGGAGGGCGGCTACCGGCTGGAGGCCGTACGGGGCGATGTCGACCTGTTCCGCTTCGAGCGGCTCGCCGACGAAGGCGTACGGGAGTTGGCGGCCGGCCGTGCCGCAGGCGCCGCCCGGCTGCTCGACGAGGCGCTGGGACTGTGGAAGGGGCCGGCCCTCGCCGACCTTCCCGACCGCGGGGCCGAGGCCGCCCGCTGGGAGGCCCGGCACCTCGACGCCCGCCGGGCCAGGCTGGCCGCCGCCCTCGCGCTCGGCGAGGCGGCCGGCGCGCTGCCCGAGCTGACCGCCCTGTGCGAGAGCCACCCGCTCGACGAGCCCCTCCAGGCCCTGCGCATCCGGGCGCTGCGGGATGCCGGACGCTCGGCGGAGGCACTGGCCGCCTACGACCTGGTCCGAGGCGAGATCGCCGAGCGGCTCGGTGCGGATCCCTCCGCCGAACTGCGTTCCCTGCACGCCGAGTTGCTGGAGCTGCCCGAGCCCGTGGCCCCCGGGGCCGGGGCGGTCGTCGGCAATCTCACCGCCCGGCTCACCAGCTTCCTCGGGCGGGACGGCGAACTGGAGTCGCTGGGCGCCGAGTTGCGGGAGTCGCGGCTCGTCACGCTGCTCGGTCCCGGCGGCGTCGGCAAGACCCGGCTCTCGCAGGAGGCCGCCGAACGCGTCGGCGGCGGCTGGCCCGACGGCGTCTGGCTCGTCGAGCTCGCCCCCGTCACCGACCCGGAGGCCGTCACCGAGGCCGTCCTCGCCGCGGTCGGCGCCCGCGAGACCGTCCTGCGCGGCGCCGGCGCCGAGGAGCTGCGCCTCGGCGACGATCCGATGCATCCCACCGGACGGCTCGTGGAGCACTGTGCGCGGCGTCGGATGCTGTTGTTGCTGGACAACTGTGAGCATGTGGTGGGTGCGGTGGCGGGGTTGGTGGAGGTGTTGTTGGCGCGGTGTCCGGGGGTGACGGTGCTGGCGACGAGTCGGGAGCCGTTGGGGGTGCCGGGGGAGGTGGTGCGGCCGTTGGGGCCGTTGCCGTTGGGGGTGGCGGTGCGGTTGTTCGGTGAGCGGGGTGCGGCGGTGCGGCCGGGGTTCCGGGTGGAGGAGGAGGCGGGGGCGGCTGCGGAGATCGTGCGGCGGCTGGACGGTCTGCCGTTGGCGGTGGAGCTGGCGGCGGCGCGGTTGCGGATGCTGACGGCGGGGCAGATCGCGGAGCGGTTGGATGATCGTTTCCGGTTGTTGACGTCGGGGGCGCGGACGGTGTTGCCGCGGCAGCAGACCTTGCGGGCGGTGGTGGACTGGTCGTGGGATCTGCTGGGTGGTGCGGAGCGGGGGGTGTTGCGCCGGTTGTCGGTGTTCGCGGGCGGGTGTGATCTGGAGGCGGCGGAGGCGGTGTGCGGGGGGCCGGGTGCGGCCGGGGACGTGCTGGAGCTGCTGGGGTCGTTGGTGGACAAGTCGTTGGTGGTGGCGGCCGAGGCGGAGGGCGGGATGCGGTACCGGTTGCTGGAGACGGTGGCCGAGTACGCGGGGGAGCGGCTGGACGAGGCAGGGGAGCGGGCTGCGGTCGAGCGGCGTCATCTGACCTACTACCGGGAACTCGCGCGCCTGACCGACCCCGAACTGCGCACCGGACGCCAGACCGCCGCCCTCACCCGCTTCGGCGCCGAGTACGGCAACCTCCGCACCGCGCTGCGCCGGGCGGTCGCCGCCCGGGACGAGCACGAGGCGCTCGTCCTCGTCCACGCCCTGCTCTGGTACTGGACCATGCGCGACCTGCGCGCCGACGCCCTGCACTGGGCCGAGTCCGTCGCCGCCCTCGGACCCGACCCCTTCGGACCCGCCGCCGCCCCCGTCGTACCGCTGCACGAACCGGTCACCGCCGGGCCGCCGCCGCTGAGCGAGGAGCAGCTGTGGGAGGCGCGGCGCGGCGTGCGGCTGATCGAGCTGCTCAACATGGACCACGAGACGGGGCGGTGGACCACCCCCGAGGGCGTCGAGCGGCTGCGGCGGATCAACGACTGCTACCCGCCCGGGCTTCCGCAGACCTGCCGGCTGCCCGGCTCCTTCACCGTCTTCGCCGTGCTGCTCATCGCCGAACCCGGGCGCATGGGTGCGGCCCTGGACGCCCACGTCGCCGCCTGCCGCCGCTACGGCTACGAGTGGGAGCTGGGCAACGCCCTCCAGCTGCGCGCCAACATGCTCGCCAACCGGGCCGACCTGGCCGGGCAGGCCGCCGCCGACGCGGAGGAGAGCCTGCGGATCTTCGTCGGGCTCGACGACGCCTGGGGCGCGGCCGAGGCGCTGTCCTCGCGGGCCGAGGCCCGGGAACGGCGGCTGGAGTTCCACGGTGCCGCCGAGGACTTCGAGGCCGCCATCGGCTACGCGCGCCGGGTCGGCGCCCAGTCCCAGATGGCGCTGCTGCGCGCCCGCTACGCCGACATGCTGATCGAGACCGGCCGCCAGGAGGAGGCCGAGCGGATCCTGCGGGAGGTCGTCGAGGGCGAGCACGGGCGCGGCCACGAGCCGATGCTCGCGGCCCGGATCTTCCTGGCGATGCTGTTCGGCCGGACCGGTCGCACGGCCGAGGCCCGGGTGCACCTGCAGCGGCTGCTGGACGAGTTCAGCTCGGAGACCTTCTCCGTCTTCGAGGGCTTCACGCTCGGCAGCCTCGGCTGGGTGGACAACCTGGACGGGCGGTACGCCTCGGCGCTCACGCTCGCCCGGCGGGCGTACGAGAGCTCGCTGGGCGCGCTGTCGATCATGGTCGCCCCGCAGATGCCGGCGATCCACCTGGTCACCGCCGCCTGGGCGCTGGCCGGGATCGGCGGCCCGGCGGCCCGTACGGCGGCGGTCCTGCTCGGCGCGTACGAGGGGCTGCTGCCGCCCGGGCACCTGTCCCCGCCCATGGAGCGGGAGAACCTGGCGCGGGCCACCGAGCTGGCGCTCGCCGCGCTGGGCGGCGAGAAGGAGTTCGAGGCCGCCTACGCCGAAGGCGGCGGCCTCTCCCTGGAGGAGGCCGCCGCCCTGCTCGTACGCGCCGACGCGATCAACGGGCGCGCCGAGTCCTGAATCCCCCTGTGGATCAGGTCTTCTTGCGGAACTTGGAGACCGCGAGCGGCGCCATGACCACGGTGATGCCGGCCGCCCAGGCGAGCGTCATCCACGCCGAGTGGGCGACGGGGCCGCCGCTGATCAGGCCGCGGGCGGCGTCGGCGAGGTTGGACAGCGGGTTGTAGTCGGTGAAGGTCTGCAGCCAGCCGGGCATCGTGGTCGGCTTGGCGAAGATCGAGGAACCGAACTGCAGCGGCATCAGCACGAGCATCGCCATCCCCTGGACGGCCTGGGCCGTCTTCATGGTGAGACCGAGCAGGATGAAGATCCACATCAGGGCGGCGCCGAAGACCATCGACAGACCGATGGCGGCGAGCAGGTGGAAGATCGAGGTCTGGATCTCCAGGCCCAGCAGGAAGCCCATGCCGAGCAGGATCGTGGTGGCGATCAGCATGCGGCCGATCTCGACGACGATCTTCGCGATGAGGACCGAGGAGCGGGCGATCGGCATGGTCCGGAACCGGTCCATGACGCCCTTCTTGAAGTCGTCGTTGATGCCGGTGCCGACGCCCATCGCGATGTTCATGCCCATCATGGCCATCAGGCCGGGCACCAGGTAGTTCACGTACTCCTGCTGGTTGCCCTTGCCGGCCATCGCACCGCCGAAGACGTAGGTGAACAGCAGGATGAAGATGACCGGCATCAGGACGGCGTCGAACATCGACTCCGGGTCCTGCTTGATCTGGAGGGCGTTGCGCCGGGCCAGGGCGCCGATGTGGCGGAGGTTGGCCCGCAGGCCGATCCGGCCGTCGGCGGCGCCGGCCGCCCGGACCGGGGCGGGGCCGGGGGTGTCCACGGGGGACTGGGGCAGGGTGGTGGTGCTCATGCGGCGACCTCCTGGCTGATCGCGTCGGTGGTGGACGTCTTCTCGCCGGTGATGGCGAGGAACACCTCGTCGAGGCTCGGGAGGTGGGTGCCGATGTGGGCGATGCCGAAGCCGCGGGCGCCGAACAGGCCCACCACGGCGGTCAGCTGCTCGTCGCTGAGGATCGGCACGTACAGCAGGCCCTCGTCGGGCACCACGGTGGCGCCGGCGATCCCGTCGAGGCCGGTCTCGCGGAGCGCGGCGGCCATGGCGGGCAGGTCGGCCGGGTCGGCCGGGCGGACCTGGAGGGTGCGGCCGCCGACCCGGGCCTTCAGCTCGTCGACCCCGCCCCGGGCGATGACCCGGCCGCGGTCGATGACGGTCAGCTCGCTGGCGAGCTGCTCCGCCTCCTCCATGTACTGGGTGGTGAGCAGGACGGTGGCGCCCTCGGCGACCATCCGCTGGACCTCGTCCCACACCTCGTTGCGGGTGCGCGGGTCGAGGCCGGTGGTCGGCTCGTCCAGGTAGAGCACGGCCGGCCGGCCGATCATGGAGGCGGCCAGGTCGAGGCGGCGCCGCATGCCGCCGGAGTAGTTCATCGCGGGGCGCTTGGCGGCCTCGGTGAGCGAGAAGCGCTCCAGGAGCTCGTCGGCGCGGGCGCGGGCGTCCTTGCGGGAGAGGTCGAGCAGCCGCCCGATCATGTACAGGTTCTCCCAGCCGGACAGCTTCTCGTCGACCGAGGCGTACTGTCCGGTGAGGCCTATGGTGCGGCGCAGCTGGCGGGGCTGGCGCACCACGTCGTAGCCGGCGACGACGGCGGTGCCGGCGTCCGGGACGATGAGGGTGGACAGGCAGCGGACGAGGGTGGTCTTGCCGGCGCCGTTGGGGCCCAGGACCCCGAGGACGGTGCCCTCGCGGACGTCCAGGTCGACCCCGTCGAGGGCCTTCGTCTCGCCGAAGTGCTTCACGAGGCCCCGGACCTCGACGGCGTTGGTGTGTGATCGCGTCATGTCCACCATGGAACAGGGCGCCACCGACAGCGCACCGACAGCCGACCGACAGCACCGCCTACAGACGCCTACAGACGCCTACAGGCACCTGCAGACGCCTACAGCACCCACCTACAGATGCCTGCACACCTGCGGACGTCTGCGTGGACGCCGGAGGAAGCCGACAGCCCGCCGACGGGGGACGGTCGGCGGGCTGTCGTTCTTACCGGGAGGGTCCGCGGCGTTCTAGTGGAAGCTGTGCTCCTCGGCGGGGAACGCCCCGCCGGCGACGTCCTCGGCGAAGGCGCGGGCGGCGTCGCCGAGCGTCTCGCGGAGGTTGGCGTACTGCTTGGTGAAGCGCGGCACCTTGCCGCCGGTCAGACCGGCCATGTCGGTCCAGACGAGGACCTGCGCGTCCGTGTCGGGTCCGGCGCCGATGCCGATGGTGGGGATGTGCAGCGAGCGGGTGACCTCGGCGGCCAGTTCGGCCGGGACGAGCTCCAGGACGACGGCGAAGGCGCCCGCGTCCTGCGCCGCCTTGGCGTCGCTGAGCAGCCGGTGGGCGGCCTCGTCGGAGCGGCCCTGCACCCGGTAGCCCATGGTGTTCACGGACTGCGGGGTCAGGCCCAGGTGGGACATGACGGGGATGCCGGCCTGGACGAGCAGCTCGGTCTGCGGCAGCGAGCGCTCGCCGCCCTCCAGCTTGACCGCGCCGACGCCGGCGTCCTTGACCAGCCGGGTGGCGTTGCGCAGGGCCTGGACCGGGCCCTCCTGGTACGAGCCGAAGGGGAGGTCGCCGACGACCAGGGCGCGCTTGGTGCCCCGTACGACGGCGGCGGAGAGCAGCGTCATCTCGTCCATCGTGACGGGCACGGTGGTGTCGTAGCCGAGGTGACAGTTGCCCATGGAGTCGCCGACGAGGACCACCGGGATGCCGGCCTCGTCGAAGACGGAGGCGGTCATGGCGTCGTAGGCGGTGAGCATGGGCCACTTCTCGCCGCGGGTCTTGGCGGCGGCGATGTCGTGGACGGTGATGCGGCGGGTGCCCTTCCCCCCGTACAGCGCCTTGCTGCTGTCGGCGGGCGGTTTCTGGGCAGCCTGAAGCGTCATGGTGAACGGCTCCTTTTGTCATCTCGAGGCGCCCTGTGGCGTCCCCGGACCATGTCCATGGTGGCACTTCGCCGGGGGGACGGGGAAGTGGGGCGGAGTGGCGCTGTTCACACCGCCGCAACGCGGCGCAATGTGCCGCCGGGGGTCGTCGGCGGTCGTCGGTGGGCGGGTCGGTAAAGAAAACGTCAGCTTTTTCGATACGAGACGGTCTCGTATCGAAATGAGCTTAGGGTGAGGGCATGTCTCAGCCGTCCCCCGTACTCGCCGCACCCCGGATACCCGAGGCCGTGCACCGCCGCCGCTGGGCGATCCTCGGCGTCCTCATGCTCAGCCTGCTGATCGTCGTCCTCGACAACTCGATCCTGAACGTCGCGGTCAAGACGATCGCCAGCCCCGCCCCCACCGGCATCGGCGCCACCCAGAGCGAGCTGGAGTGGGCCATCAACTCCTACACGCTCGTCTTCGCCGGGCTCCTGTTCACCTCCGGCCTCCTCGGCGACCGCCTCGGGCGCAAGAAGGTGCTGCTCTTCGGCATCACCGTCTTCGGCCTGGCCTCCGCGCTCGCCGCGCTCTCCGGCTCGCCGGGCGAGCTCATCGCCTACCGGGCGCTGATGGGCCTCGGCGCCGCGTTCGTCATGCCGGCCACGCTGGCCGTCCTCATGAACGTCTTCGAGCGCGACGAGCAGCCCAAGGCCATCGGCATCTGGGCCGGCAGCGTCGGCCTGGCCATCGCCGTCGGCCCCATCACCGGCGGCATCCTGCTGGAGCACTTCTGGTGGGGCTCGATCTTCCTGGTCAACGTGCCCGTCGTGCTGCTCGCGCTGGTCCTCATGGCCTGGCTCGTGCCCGACTCCAAGGACCCGAAGCCCGGCCGGATCGACCTGCCCGGCGTGCTCCTCTCCGTCCTCGGCCTGGTCCTGCTCGTGTACGGCATCATCCGCGGCGGCGAGCTGGCGAGCGTCACCGACGTCACCGTACTGGTGCCCGCCCTGGCCGGTCTCGCGATCCTGGCCGGATTCGTGCTGTACGAGAAGCGCGCCGACCACCCGGCGCTCGACATCTCGTACTTCCGCAAGCCCGCGTTCTCGGCCGCCGTCGCCGCCATCGCGCTGGTCTTCTTCGCCCTGCTCGGCGTGACCTTCTTCTCCGCGTTCTACCTGCAGAGCGTCCGCGGCTACAGCGCCCTGGAGTCCGGCCTGCTCATCCTGCCGCTCGCCATCGCCCAGATGCTGTTCTCGCCGCGCGCCCGGCTCGTCGTCGAGCGCTTCGGCGCCAAGGCCGTGTGCACCGCCGGCATGCTGGCCGTCGCCCTGGGCCTGGGGGCCTTCGCCTTCTTCGACGCCGGCACCCCGATCTGGGTCCTCGAAGTGGTCTTCTTCGTGCAGGGCGCCGGCATGGCGCACATCATGCCGCCGGTCACCGTCGCCGTGATGCAGGCGCTGCCCCGCGAGAAGGCGGGCTCCGGCTCGGCGATCAACAACACCTTCCGCCAGGTCGGCGGCGCGCTCGGCGTGGCCGTGCTCGGCTCCGTCCTGTCCTCCACCTACCGCGGCGGCATCGAGGGCCACCTCGGCGCGGTCCCGCCGGGCCTGCGCGAAGCGGCCGGCGAGTCCATCGAGGCCACCCTGGCGGTCGCCGAGAAGCTGGGCCCGGCCGGGCGCGGCCTGGTCGCCCCCGCGTACGACGCCTTCCTCGACGCCATGCACGTCACCGCCATCGGCTCCGCCGCCGTCGCCCTCCTGGGCGCGGTCGTCGTCGCCGTCTTCCTCCCCGGCCGTACCCCGGCGCCCGGCGCGGAGCGGGCCTCCGTTCCCGCCGGCCGGGCCGAGGCGGGAGAATCGGTGACGAGGTAACGACAGGGACGACGGTGGCCGAGGGGCCCGGGCGGAGAGGCGGAGCGGACGTGACGCGGGAGAACGGCGGGGCAGGGGCGACGGACCCGGCCGAGGACTGCGCCGGGTCCGCGCGGCGCGGCCGGCCGCGGAGCGAGGCGGCGGAGCAGGCCATCTTCGACGCGGCGATCGGGCTCCTGGAGGGCGGGACGCCGCTGACCGAGGTGTCCATCGAGAAGATCGCCCGCACCGCCGGGGTCGGCAAGGCCACCATCTACCGGCGCTGGCCCGGCAAGGAGGAGCTCTTCGTCGACCTCCTGCGCTCCGTCGAGCCCCCGGACCCGGTGCTGCCCGGCGACTCGGTCCGGGGCGACCTCGTCGTCCTCATGGAGTCGATCCGGCGGCGCGGACTCGCCAAGCGGAACTCGGCGCTGCTGCACAACGTGTTCTCGCAGATGCAGGCGTACCCCAAGCTGTGGGACACCTACCACCAGGTCGTCATCGAGCCCCGCCGCCTCCTCGGCCTGGACCTGGTCCGGCGCGGGATGGCGCTCGGCGAGATCCGCGACGACCTGGACGTCGAACTCGTCAACGACCTCTTCACCGGCCCGCTCCTGCTGCGCACCGTCATCCGCCCCGGCGCCACGCTGGAACCGGACCTCGCCGAGCGGGTCGTCGACGCCGTCCTGGAGGGCCTGCGCCCGCGCGACTGACCCCACGGGGACGAGTCGTACGAATGTGCGCGTTCTGTCACAGGAGTACGTCCCGCGCCACGTGCAGGAACCCGCCACGCGGCTCTGTCGTCCCTCGGGGAGTACGACCGAACCGGAATCGCCTAGGGTCGAGACCGGGTCGCAGAGCAAGGCAGTGAGGACGGCAGCGATGACGCGGGTGGACATGACGGAGACCGAGAACGGCGGCGCGCCGCACGACAAGGGCCCCGCCTCCCGGTTCGCCCACCGCCTGCGGTCGCTGCGCGGCGACCGCGGCATCTGGCGCCGGGGCGTCCTCCTCGCCCTGTGCGCGGTGCTGCTGACGCTCCTGATGGTGTTCCACTCGGACATCCCCAACCGGATCGGCAACCTCGGCAGCCTGACCGAGACCTTCCTGCCCTGGCTCGGCCTCTTCGTGCCGCTGCTCCTCGTGCTGGCCCTGCTGCGCCGCTCCGCGACCGCGCTGATCGCCCTGCTGCTGCCGGCCGTCGTCTGGGTCAACCTCTTCGGCGGCCTGATCGTCGACAAGTCGGCGTCCGGCGGCGACCTCACCGTGGTCAGCCACAACGTGAACGCCGACAACCCCGACCCCGAGGGCACGGCCCGTCAGATCGCCGCCTCCGGGGCGGACGTGGTGGCCCTGGAGGAGCTCAAGGGCGACATGGTGCCCACCTACGAGAGCGTCCTGGCCGACACGTACCGGTACCACTCCGTGCAGGGCACGGTCGGTCTGTGGAGCAAGTACCCGCTGCGCGGGGTCCGGCCGGTCGACATCCGGATGGGCTGGACCCGCGCCATGCGGGCCACCGTCGCCGCCCCCGCCGGAGAGGTGGCGGTCTACGTGGCCCACCTCCCCTCCGTACGGGTCAAGCTGAACGCCGGCTTCACCGCCAACCAGCGCGACAACAGCGTCGTCGCCCTCGGCGAGGCCATCTCCCACGACCCGCACCAGCGGGTCGTGCTGCTCGGCGACCTGAACGGCACCATGAACGACCGCTCCCTCAACGCGGTCACCTCGCAGCTGCGTTCCACGCAGGGCGCGGCCGGCGACGGCTTCGGCTTCAGCTGGCCCGCGTCCTTCCCGATGGCCCGCATCGACCAGATCATGGTGAAGGGCGTGGAGCCGCTCTCCTCCTGGACCCTCCCCCAGACGAAGAGCGACCACCTGCCGGTCGCGGCCCGCCTGAAGCTCTGAGCCCGGCGGCCGGAGCGGCCCGGGCCGCCGGAGCCTCCGTCAGGAGCGGGTCTCCCGCCAGCGGTTGGTGATGGGCAGCCGGCGGTCCTTGCCGAAGCCCTTCGCGGAGATCTTGGTGCCCGGCGGGTACTGGCGGCGCTTGTACTCCGCCGTGTCCACCATCCGCAGGGTGCGGGCCACCAGCTCCTCGTCGAAGCCGGCCGCGACGATCTCGTCCTTGCCCCGGTCCCGGTCGACGTAGAGCTCCAGGATCCGGTCCAGCACCGCGTAGTCCGGCAGCGAGTCCGTGTCGACCTGGTCCGGGCGGAGTTCGGCGCTCGGCGGCTTGCTGATCGAGTTCTCCGGGATCGGCGGGACCTGACCGCGCTCCTCGGCGGCCCGGTTGCGCCAGCGGGCGAGCCGGAAGACGTCCGACTTGTAGACGTCCTTGATGGGCCCGTACGCGCCGACGGAGTCGCCGTACAGGGTGGAGTAGCCCACCGCCAGCTCGGACTTGTTGCCCGGTGCGAGGACCAGGTGGCCCTCCTGGTTGGAGAGCGCCATGAGCAGCGTGCCGCGCAGCCGGGACTGCAGGTTCTCCTCGGCGAGGCCGGTCAGGCCGAGGGAGCCCATGTAGGCGTCGAACATCGGCTCGATGGAGACGGTGCGGAAGTCGAGGCCGGTGCGGCGGGCCAGTTCGGCGGCGTCGCCGCGCGAGTGGTCCGAGGAGTACTTCGAGGGCATCGACACGCCGTGCACGTGCGCGGCGCCCACCGCGTCGCAGGCGATGGCGGCGACCAGGGCGGAGTCGATGCCGCCGGACAGGCCGACCAGGACGGACCGGAAGCCGTTCTTGGCGACGTACGCCCGCAGGCCGACGACCAGCGCCGAGTAGACCTCCTCGTCGTCGTCGAGCCGCTCCGCGTAGCCGCCGGTCACCTCCCGCTCGTACGGCGGCAGCGGCTCCTCGGAGAGCACCACCCGGTCGATCCGCAGTCCGTCGTCGACGGTCCCCCCGGGGGCGTCCGGGAGCGCGGCGGGCAGGTCGAGGTCCAGGATCACGCTGCCCTCGGCGAACTGCGGGGCGCGCGCGACGACCTCGCCCGCGGCGTCCACGACGATCGAGTCGCCGTCGAAGACCAGGTCGTCCTGGCCGCCCGTGCTCGCGAGGTAGGCGGTGGTGCAGCCGGCCTCCTGGGCGCGCTTGCGGACCAGTTCGAGGCGGGTGTCGTCCTTGTTCCGCTCGTACGGCGAGGCGTTGACCGAGAGCAGCAGTCCGGCCCGGGCGCTGCGGGCCGCCGGGACCCGGCCGCCCTCCTGCCACAGGTCCTCGCAGATGGCGAGGGCGACGTCGACGCCGTGGACGCGGAGTACCGGCAGGGTGTCGCCCGGGACGAAGTAGCGGTACTCGTCGAAGACGCCGTAGTTGGGCAGGTGGTGCTTGGCGAAGCGCAGCACCACCTCGCCGCGGTACAGCACCGCGGCGGCGTTCTCCGGGGAGCCGGCGGGCCGGCCGAGCCGGGGCCGGTCGCGCTCGGACCGGTCGAGGTAGCCGACGAGGACCGGCAGCTCGCCGAGGCCCTCGGCCGCGAGGCGCCGCCCGAGCGCCCGCAGGGCGTCCCGGGAGGCCTCGACGAACGAGGGGCGCAGCGCCAGGTCCTCGACGGGGTAGCCGGTCAGCACCATCTCGGGGAAGGCGACGAGGTGCGCCCCCTGCTCGGCGGCGTGCCGGGTCCACTGGACGACGGCCTCGGCGTTGCCGGCGAGATCGCCGACCGTCGAGTCGATCTGATTCAGGGCGAGGCGTAGTTGAGGCACCCCCCCCAGTCTAATCGTCAATTCGACGCTATGTCCTGGGGAATGCCCGGGAACGCCCGGGGAACGGGAACGGCGGGCGCGATCCGCGCCCGCCGTCCCCGGATTCCGTCCGGCTGCCGTGCCGCTCTCGCGCGGCGTCAGGCCCTACTTCGTCGGGCCGGTCCAGACCGCGGAGTCGTGGTCCAGCACGGTCGGGGAGATCTCCACCTGGAGCTCGCCGGCGGCGTCGGGCTTCACGCCGAAGGTGAAGTCGGCCTTGGCCTGCTTGCCGGGGAGCACCTTGCCCTCGAAGGGCTTGGTGGCGTAGCTGCCGTCGAAGACCATCTCGGCGGCCGCGCCGTTGGCGTCGCTCGCGTTCGGCAGGGCGGCCGTGATGTCGACGGCCTCCTTGCTGCCGTTGACGATGGTGACGGTCACCTGGAAGGCCTTGTTGCCCTTGGTGAAACCGGCCGCGAACTCGTCGGGCTTGTGGGCGCGCGGCTTGGAGACGGTGACCTTGATGCCGTCCTCGTACGTGAAGGTCTCACCGAACTTCAGCGCCTCGGGGGCCTTGTCGGACGGGTCGGCCGAGGGCTCGGCGGCGCCCTTGCTCGGCTCGGCGGAGGAGCTGGCGGCGCCCTTCAGGCCGCCCTCCTTCTCCAGCTCGTCGGCGACGTCCTTCACGGCGGTGGCGATGACGACCGTCCAGACGATCGCGACCAGGACCGAGACGGCGCCCAGGACCAGGCCGGTGACGGCCATGCCCTTGTTGGTGGCCAGGCCCTTGCCGGCCCGCGAGGCGCCGACGATGCCGAAGATCAGGGCCAGCAGGCCCAGGATCGCGCCCAGCCAGAAGAGGAAGGGGATGATCGCGAAGACCAGGCCCACGATGCCGAGCACCAGTGCCGTGGTGCCGAGCCCGTTGCGGGGCTGGGCCGGGGGCTGCATCCCCGGGGCGCCCCAGGGCTGCTGGTCGGGGGAGTGGGTGGGCATGGTCATGCAGTGTCCTTCGAGAGGGTTCGGGGCATGGCAAGACCGCCCCACCCCTGGAGGTCATGACCGTAAGCCAGGTGGATGTGAAGAGACCAGTTGATTTGTGAACGAGACGTGTTCGTGATCCACACGAGGGCCGGAACACGCGGGTTCCCGCCTCTTTCGGCCGACATGCGAAGCCGGTCCGGGCCGCTGATCATGGGCCCATGACGACCACTGACGATCCGGCAGAGTCGGCTGGGAACACCGGCACGGCCGCCGTGACCGACGCGGAGCTCCGCCAGGACGACGGCACCAGAAGGCAGTTCATCTCCTGGCTGACGCTCGCCTTCATGACCACCGCGTCCGTCGCCTCGCTGCGGCCCTCGCCGTCCATGGCCATCTACGGACTCGCGGCGATCTTCCTCTACCTGCTGCCCGCGATCGTGTTCCTGCTCCCCACCGCCCTGGTCGGCGCCGAGCTCGCCTCCGGCTGGGAGGGCGGCATCTACCGCTGGGTCAGCGAGGCGCTCGGCAAACCGCTCGGCTTCCTCGCCGTCTGGTGCCAGTTCGCCATGACGATCGCCTACTACCCGAGCCTGCTCGCCTACGTGGCCTCGACCTTCGCGTACGTCATCGACCCCTCCCTCGCGGAGAACGGCCTCTACGTCGCGATCGTCATCGTCGTCGTCTACTGGACCGGGGTCTGGATCTCCGCGCGCGGTACGAAGGCGATCGCCGGCCTCTCCTCCTTCGGCCTGATCGTCGGCACCCTCATCCCCGGCGTCCTGCTCGTCGCCCTCGGCATCGTCTTCCTCGGCCAGGGCAACCCCTCCGCGCAGCCCATGAGCCCCGACCACTGGCTGCCGCCCTGGACCGGCCTCGCCAGCCTGGTCCTCATCGTCAACAACTTCCTCTCCTACGCGGGCATGGAGATGAACGGCGTCCACGTCTCCTCGCTGCGCGAGCCCAAGCGCGAGTACCCGAAGTCGATGTTCCTGGCGACCGGCCTCGTCCTGCTGATCTTCATCCTTCCGGCCCTGGCCATCGCCTGGGTGATGCCCTCCGAACAGCTCAGCCTGACCGCCGGACTCATGCAGGCCTTCCAGGCCTTCTTCGACCACTTCTCCATCGGCTGGATGACCAAGGTCGTCGGCGTCATGCTGGTCTGCGCCGCCCTCGGCGGCATGCTCACCTGGCTCTCCGGACCCGCCAGGGGCCTCGTCCTGCTCTCCCGGCAGGAGGGCTATCTGCCGCCCGCCTTCCAGAGGTTCAACAAGGCCGGCGCCCCCGTGAACATCATGGTCGCCCAGGGCGTCGTCACCACCCTGATCGGCATCCTCTACGCCTTCAGCGACGACGTCTCCAGCGCGTACTGGATGTTCTCCGTGATCACCGTGCAGATCTACCTCATCGCCTACCTGCTGATGTTCGTCGCCGTCGTGAGACTGCGCAGGACCCGGCCCTCCGTGGACCGCGGCTTCCGCGTCCCCGCCGTCACCTGGGTCGCCTCCGTCGGCTTCGTCTCCTCCCTCGCCGCCCTCGCCATCGGCTTCGTACCGCCCGACCAGTTCGGCGACCAGCCGCTGTGGCGCTACCTCCTGATCGTCGGCGGCGGCCTGCTCCTCCTCGGCCTCGCCATCCCGGCGGCCCTGCTCAAATACCGCAAGCCGGGCTGGATCCACCCGGAACACCGGGAACCATCCGCCGCACCCTGACGTAGGACCAGTGTGTCCAGGAAAGCCACCCGCGCCGCCGCCGTCCTCCTCGCGCTCGGCGCGCTGGCGTACACCGCCTGGGTGCTCGAAGTCGTCGTCCAGACCGGGCTCGACCCGGTCCGGACCTACGTCTCCGAGCTCGCCGCCGCCGACCAGCCCCTCGGCGGCCTGTTCCGCGCCACCGACCTCACGGCCGGGCTGCTCGTCCTCGCGGGCGCGCTGACCGGCCTCGCGGCCACCGGCTGGCACGGCCGGGCCGGCGGCGCCGGGACCTCCTGGGCCCGGCGCGAACCCGGCCCGCGCCGCCCCTGGCTGCTCGCCGGCTGGCTCGCCCTCGCGCTCTTCGGCGCCGCCACCGCCGTCGACTCCCGCCTCCCGCTCAGCTGCACCCCCACCGCCGACCCCGAGTGCGCCGCGCGCGAGACCGCCGGACTCGTGCCCGCCACGCACACCGCCCACGCCGTCAGCTCCAGCCTCGCCATGGCCGGCGCGCTGACCGCGATGGTCGCCCTCACCGTGGCCGCCCGCCGCTACGGCCTCTGGCGCCCCCTCGCCCGCACCGGCCCCGCCCTCGTCGCCCTGGAACTCGCCGCCACCGCCTGGACCCTCGCCGCCGTGGCCGCCTTCGAGGCCGGCCAGGGCATGTGGTCCCTGGGCGCCGGCCAACGCCTCCAGGTCCTCCTCGTGGCGGTCTGGCTGGCGGTCCTGGCGGGGTCGGTGTGGCGCGAGCGGGGGCGGGCGTGAGGGCGGTACGGGGCCCGGGGCGGGCCGGCGAGGGAACGGCGCCCATGACGACCCCCGCCCCCCTCTTCGTCCGCCTCGGCGGCGTCCCCCACCACGTCGTCGTCGACGGCTCCGGGCCCGTCTGCGTCCTGTCCGCGGGGCTCGGCATGAGCTGGTTCGACTGGGACCCGGTCGTCCCGCTGCTCGCCCCGCACCGCACCGTCGTCCGCTTCGACCGCCCCGGCCACGGCCTCTCCGCCCCCGCCGCCGGACCGTCCACCGCCGCCGGGGAGGCCGACCGGATCGCCCGCCTGCTCGACGCCCTGCGGCTGCCCGGGCCCGCCACCGTCGTCGGCCACTCCCTCGCCGGCCTCCACGCGGAGGCCTTCGCGCGCCTCCACCCCGCCCGTACCGCCGCCCTCGTCCTCGTCGACTCCTCCGTCGAGGAGCGTCCGCGCGCCTCCCGCACCGCCCCGGCCCGCGCCCGCCTGCTGGGCGCCGTGCTGTCCGCCGCCGGGATCCCGGCCGCGCTCGGACCGGCCGCCCGCCGGCTCTCCGTACGGCACGACCCCGCGCCGCCCGCCCTGGTCCGCCGGGTCTACCGCACCTCGCGGGTGCTGCGCGGCACCCTCGACGAGAACGCCCGCTACGGCGCCGTCGCCGCCGAACTCCTCGCCCTGCGCGCCTGGGCGCCGCTGCCGCCGGGCCTCCCCGTCACCGTGCTCGCCGCGCCCGACGGCTCCGCCCGCTGGGAACGCCGCCAGCGCGCGCTGGCCCGACGGCTCGGCGCCCGCTACGAGGCGGCCGAGCCGTCGGGCCATCTGGTCATGCTGGACGACCCGGAGGCCGTGGCCCGGGCCGTGCTCGGGGAGTAGGAGCCCCGGAGCGGGTCAGGAGGCGGCGTACACGCTCGCGCAGAACGCCTTCAGCTGCTCGTCCGACAGCTGCTGGGCCAGATCGGCCTCGCTGATCATGCCGACCAGCTTCTTGTTCTCGACGACGGGAAGCCGCCGGATCTGGTGGCTCTGCATCTCCTCCAGCACCGCCCCCACGTCCGCGCCCGAGTCGATCCAGCGGGGCGTGCCCTTGGCCATCTCACCGCAGGTGATCTTGGCGGGATCGTGGCCCATCGCCACACAGCCCACGACGATGTCGCGGTCCGTGAGGATGCCGCAGAGCCGCTCGTTCCGGTCGGCGATGGGCAGGGCGCCCACGTTCAGGTCGCGCATCAGCTGGGCGGCGCGGTCGAGCGTCTCGTGTGCGGGGATCCACTGGGCCCCCGCGTGCATGATGTCCTTCGCCGTGGTCATGGGGTGCGTACCTTTCGTCGGACGCCGATCGCGGTCGTACGTACGGAAGTCCCCGAGCACTCTCGATTGTCCGTTCACGACGCGGCCCCCGCGACCGCTGGGGTCACGGGGGCCGGCGCATCGGCACAAGGGGGCGGCGGTCAGGCGCCGCGCTGCCTGAGCATGTCCGCCATCAGCTTGATCTCGGACTCCTGGGCGTCGACCATGCCCTGCGCGAGGTCGCGCTCGACCCCGGGCACGCACCGCTCGACACAGCCCTGGGCCATGTGGATGCCGCCCTTGTGGTGCGCGGTCATCAGCTTCAGGTACAGCACCTCGGCGTCCCGGCCGGAGGCCTCGCGCAGCCGGTCGAGGTCGGCGCGGGTGGCCATGCCCGGCATGAGCTCGCCGTCCTCGCCGCCCGCGGCCATGCCGCCCATGTCCATCCAGGTCATCGGCTCCACGCCGGACTGCACCTTCGGCAGCCCCCACAGGTCGAGCCAGCCCAGCATCATGCCGCGCTGGTTGGCCTGGGTGTTGGCGATGTCGTACGCGAGGCGGCGCACGTCCTCGTCCTTCGTGCGGTCGCGGACGATGAAGGACATCTCGACGGCCTGCTGGTGGTGGACGGCCATGTCACGGGCGAAGCCCGCGTCCGCCGACTCCGCCGTCGGCGTGGCCGGCGCCTTGTCGCGGTCCGCGGAGGCGACGGTGACCGCGCCCCCGGCGAACAGCAGCGCCAGGACCACGGCGGTGACGGACGCCCACTGCGTACGGTTCAGCTTCACTGGCCCATCCCGGCGCCGCCCTGACCGTCCGCACCGACCCCACCGGTGCAGGCGGCGCCCGGCTCCGGCGTCTGCGGGCCGTTCACGTACTTGGTGAAGAAGGCGTCGACCCGCGGGTCGCCCGCGCCGTCCACGGTCACCTGCTTGCCCCAGGCGCTCAGCATGATGGTGCCGGACTGGTCGTCGACCGGGCTCATCAGCGAGTACGGGGTCTTCTTGACCTTCGAGCTCAGCTTCTCGACGTCCGCGGGGGACGCCTTCTTGTTGTACGTCACCCAGACGGCGCCGTGCTCCAGGGAGTGCACCGCGTTGGTGTCGTTGACCGCCTTGGTGTACACGTCGCCGTTGCAGTTCTGCCAGACCGGGTTGTGGTCCCCGCCGACCGGCGGCTTCATGTCGTACTTCACCGGCGTGGTGACGTGGTTGCGGCCCAGCTTCTTGGCGTCCCAGGACTTCTCGTCCTTGATGGGGGCCTTGGCGGCGGCCTCCTGCTGCTCCTGCTCCTTGTTCTCCTTGGTGATGACCCAGCCGCCGAAGCCGACGAGGCTGAGCACGACGACGGTGGAGAGACCGATGGTCAGGAAGCGGTTGCGGCGCTCACGGGCCTGCTCGGCGCGGCGCAGCTCCTCTATCTTGGCGCGGCGGTCGGCGGTGGTGGAGCGGTTCGCGGCCATGGTGGTGTCGTCCTTCTCGGAAGTTCGGAAGTGAAGAAGAAAAAATGCGAACGAACTGAGGGGGATAACCCGGCCGCTCACGTCCGCAGGACTTGAAGGACGTGGAGGTCCGGCGCACGGGGCTGTGCGCCGGGGCGGGGCGCCTGGCCGGAGTGGGGCGGCGCGCCGGGGCGCGGGGGCCGTCCCTCCGCGTGCAGCGGGGTGGCCGGCGGCGGGGCGCTGAGCACCGCGGGGGAGAGGGACGGGAAGAGGGAGCAGCCGCCCGGGTCGTAGGGGCAGACGAACTCGTCGACCACCGAGGTGTGGTGCCGTGCGGCCGTCTCGTGCCCGGCGAACCGGTCGGCGCCGCCCGGGTCGCCGACACCCAGACAGAGGAAGAGCGCGCCGAGGAGCGTCGCCACGGCACTCGCCAGTGCCAGGGGACGCGCGTGTCGCGGCGGGCCGATGAGCCGGGAGGCTCCCATGGGCGCCGATCGTAGTGGCAGAAGCGGACCCTTGGGCCGGACGGGGGATCAGTCGGTACCGGAAAGATGCCTGACCGGCGCCGTTTTCCGGCCGCTTCCCCGTTACCTGAGTCACAGCGGACCAGGCACTATGGGTGTGCAACGTGCACGAAACCATGTGGTGGGATGCTCAGGTGCCCCCCCGATGTGCCCGAGGCGGTGGGAGCAGGCGGCCTGACCAGCGAGGATGGGTGTGGAAATGGACAAGCAGCAGGAATTTGTGCTCCGTACGCTCGAGGAGCGCGACATCCGCTTCGTGCGTCTGTGGTTCACCGACGTGCTGGGCTTCCTGAAGTCGGTTGCCGTGGCTCCCGCCGAGCTTGAGCAGGCGTTCGACGAGGGGATCGGCTTCGACGGCTCCGCGATCGAGGGCTTCGCCCGTGTATACGAGTCGGACATGATCGCCAAGCCGGACCCGGGCACCTTCCAGATCCTGCCCTGGCGTGCGGAGGCCCCCGGCACGGCCCGAATGTTCTGCGACATCCTCATGCCCGACGGCTCGCCGTCCTTCGCGGACCCGCGCTACGTCCTGAAGCGGGCCCTCGCCAAGACCTCGGACCTGGGCTTCACCTTCTACACCCACCCCGAGATCGAGTTCTTCCTGCTGAAGGACAAGCCGCTCGACGGCACGCGGCCGACCCCGGCCGACAACTCGGGCTACTTCGACCACACCCCGCAGAACGTGGGCATGGACTTCCGCCGCCAGGCGATCACGATGCTGGAGTCGATGGGCATCTCGGTGGAGTTCTCCCACCACGAGGGCGCGCCCGGCCAGCAGGAGATCGACCTGCGGTACGCGGACGCCCTCTCCACCGCCGACAACATCATGACCTTCCGCCTGGTGATGAAGCAGGTCGCGCTCGAACAGGGCGTCCAGGCCACCTTCATGCCGAAGCCGTTCTCCGAGTACCCCGGCTCGGGCATGCACACCCACCTCTCCCTCTTCGAGGGCGACCGCAACGCGTTCTACGAGTCGGGCTCCGAGTACCAGCTCTCCAAGGTGGGGCGCTCCTTCATCGCGGGCCTGCTGAAGCACGCCGGCGAGATCTCGGCCGTCACCAACCAGTGGGTCAACTCCTACAAGCGCATCTGGGGTGGCTCGGGCCGCACCGCGGGCTCCGGCGGCGAGGCCCCCGCGTACATCTGCTGGGGCCACAACAACCGCTCCGCGCTGATCCGCGTCCCGATGTACAAGCCCGGCAAGATGGGCTCCTCCCGCGTCGAGGTCCGCTCCATCGACTCGGGCGCCAACCCGTACCTGACCTACGCGGTCCTCCTCGCCGCGGGCCTCAAGGGCATCGAGGAGGGCTACGAGCTCCCGGCCGGCGCCGACGACGACGTCTGGGCCCTCAGCGACGCCGAGCGCCGCGCGATGGGCATCGAGCCCCTCCCGCAGAACCTGGGCGAGGCCATCGCCCTCATGGAGCGCAGCGAACTGGTCGCGGAGACCCTCGGCGAGCACGTCTTCGACTTCTTCCTGCGCAACAAGAAGCAGGAGTGGGAGGAGTACCGCAGCGAGGTCACCGCCTTCGAGCTCCGCAAGAACCTGCCGGTGCTGTAGGCGCCGCGGCGCCGTGCGACTCCTCCCGACCACCCCCAACCGCTGCGCGAACACCATCCCTGGCGTCGCCCCGGCCGTCCTCCTCGCCGTGCACGCGGCGGAGTCGGGGGCCGGCTGGGCCCTCGCCGCCGCCCTGGCCTCGCTGGTGTTCGCGGTGCGGGGCTGGCGGCTGGGGGTGCGGTGCGAGCCGGGGCGGCTGGTGGTGCACGGCTATCTGCGGACCCGCCGGATCGACCGGTCCCGGATCACCGGGGTCACGGACTTCCCGGCCGTCCGCTGGACCGCGCCCGGCGGCCGGGAGCGGTGGACGCCGGTCCTGGCCTTCCTCGGCACGTCCGAGGAGACGGCCGGCACGCGCCGCCGCAAGCGCGAGAACGTGGCGCGGCTGCGGCGCTGGGCGGCCGGGCGGCGCTGAGCCGTCGGCTCCGGTCAAACCCGTTGCGGCGGCGAGGGCGACGTCCGACACTGCGGAGCGTGAACGACGTGACCATGATCCAGACCGCCCGGCTCCGGCTGCACCCGCTCTCCTTCGGCGACGCCCAGCGCATCGTCGACGCCCGGCCCGCGCCGGGGGAGCTGTGGGCCGAGGGCTACCCCGGCGTCGGCGACACCGGGGTGGCGCGCGCCTTCCTCGCCGGGATCGCCGAGCGGGGCGACCCCGGCGTCTACCGGCCGTACGCGATACGCCTGGACGCCGACGGCCTCGTCATCGGCGGCATCGGCTTCCACCGCCCGCCCGGGCCGGACGGCGTCGTCACCGTCGGCTACGGCCTCGTCCCGGCCTTCCGCGGACAGGGCTACGCCTCCGAGTCCCTGCGCGGCCTGATCGGCCGCGCCCGCGAGGCCGGCGCCACCGCCGTCCGCGGCGACGCCGACCTGGACAACATCCCCTCGCAGCGGGTGATGGAGGCCGCGGGCATGGTGTACGAGGGCGAGGACGACAAGGTGCGGAACTACCGCGTCGTGTTCCAGGGGGCCGCGGACGCCACCTAGCGCTCCGACAGTTCCGACGGGGCCTCCTGGACCACCCAGCCGTTGCCGTCCGGGTCCGCGAAGGTCAGGAAGGAGTTCCAGGTGCCGCCCTTGCCCTCCTCCCAGCCCGTCGCGCCCACGTGCATCACCGGGGACACGTCCACGCCCGCCTCGACGAGCCGGTTCCGGGCCCCCTCGATGTCGGTGACGCAGAACTGGAGGCCGTGCAGCGTGCCGGGGGCCATCCCGCGGGTGCCGGGGAACGGCGGCATGCCCTCGATCAGGGCCAGCGAACAGCGCGAGCCGGGCGGTGTGAGCTGGATGATCCGGACGCCCGGGGCCACCTCCTGGTCCAGGTCGACCGTGAAGCCGCACCGGTCGGCGTAGAACTCCTTGGCCCGGTCCAGATCGGTCACGGGGACGGGGACGACTTCCAGGGTCCAGTTCACGTTCGGGGCTCCTCGGGCGACGGTATTCAGGCCGTACCACCGTGCCCGGGACGGCGCCGCCACGCACCTCGAAACGCCAAGGCGGCCGTTCGCCGGATAGGCTCGTCCGGGCTGGACCGACCGGCGGAGGGAGCGGCGGCATGACGGTGCCGGGACGCAGGAGCAGCACGTTCAGCAGGCTGCTGCGGCACGGGTTCACCGATCCGTCCGCCGCCGAACGGCTGCTCGACCTGGAGGAGCTCGCCGCCCTGCGCGACGACTCGGTGCTGCTCGACGCCCTCGGCGGCACCGCCGACCCCGACCTCGCCCTGCGCGGCCTGGTCCGGCTCGTCGAGGCGCAGCCCGAGGCGGAGCGGCCCGCGCTCACCACCACGCTGCTCTCCGCCAAGCCCTTCCGGGACCGGCTGCTCGGCGTGCTCGGCGCCTCCGAGGCGCTCGCCGACCACCTGGCCCGCCACCCGCACGACTGGCAGGCCCTCGTCACGTACGAGGCCGCCGACCTCCACCCGGGCGTCGCCGACTTCGAGCGCGGGCTCGCCGAGGCCGACGACCCGGTCTCGCTGCGGGTCGCCTACCGGCGCTGCCTGCTCGCCCTCGCTGCCCGCGACGTCTGCGGCACCACCCACGTCGCCCAGACCGCCGCCGAGCTCGCCGACCTCGCCACCGCCACCCTGCGCGCCGCCCTGGCGCTCGCCAAGGCCGCCGCGCCCGAGGACGCCGCCCAGTGCCGGCTGGCCGTCATCGCCATGGGCAAGTGCGGCGGCCACGAGCTCAACTACGTCTCCGACGTCGACGTCATCTTCGTGGGCGAGCCGGCCGAGGGCGCCGACGAGGGCAAGGCGGTCCAGGCCGCGACCCGGCTCGCCTCGCACCTCATGCGGATCTGCTCCGAGACCACCGTCGAGGGCACCATCTGGCCGGTCGACGCCAACCTCCGCCCCGAAGGCCGCAACGGCCCGCTCGTGCGCACCCTCTCCTCCCACCTCGCCTACTACCAGCGCTGGGCCAAGACCTGGGAGTTCCAGGCCCTGCTGAAGGCGCGCGCGGTGGCCGGCGACCCGGAGCTCGGCGCCGCCTACATCGACGCCGTCTCCCCGCTCGTCTGGCAGGCCGCCGAGCGCGAGAACTTCGTCCCCGACGTGCAGAAGATGCGCCGCCGGGTGATCGACAACATCCCCGCCGCCCAGGTCGAGCGCGAGCTGAAGCTGGGCCCCGGCGGCCTGCGGGACGTCGAGTTCGCCGTCCAGCTCCTCCAGCTCGTGCACGGCCGCAGCGACGCCACGCTGCACAGCGGCACCACCCTCGACGCGCTCGCCGCCCTCGCCGCCGGCGGCTACGTCGGCCGCGCCGACGCCGCCCAGCTCGACGACGCCTACCGCTTCCTGCGCGCCATGGAGCACCGCATCCAGCTCTACCGGCTGCGCCGCACCCACCTCGTACCCGAGGGCGAGGCGGACCTGCGCCGCCTCGGGCGCTCCCTCGGCCTGCGCACCGACCCGGTCGCCGAGCTCAACAAGGAGTGGAAGCGGCACGCGGCCGTGGTCCGCCGGCTGCACGAGAAGCTGTTCTACCGGCCGCTCCTCGACGCCGTCGCCCAGCTCGCCCCCGGCGAGATCCGGCTCAGCCCCAAGGCGGCCGGCCAGCGCCTGGAAGCGCTCGGTTACGCCGACCCCTCCGCCGCCCTGCGCCACCTGGAGGCCCTGTCCTCCGGGGTCAGCCGCAAGGCCGCCATCCAGCGCACGCTGCTCCCGGTGCTGCTCGGCTGGTTCGCCGACTCCGCCGACCCGGACGCCGGACTCCTCGGCTTCCGCAAGGTCTCCGACGCCCTCGGGAAGACCCCCTGGTACCTGCGGCTGCTGCGCGACGAGGGCGCCGCCGCCGAGAACCTGGCCCGGGTCCTGTCGGCCGGCCGGCTGGCCCCCGACCTGCTGCTGCGGGCCCCCGAGGCGGTCGCGCTCCTCGGCGACCCCGAGGGCCTCAAGCCGCGCGGCCGGGACCACCTGGAGCAGGAGGTCCTCGCCGCCGTCGGCCGCGCGGACGGCGCCGAGCAGGCGGTCGCCGCGGCCCGCGGAGTGCGCCGCCGCGAGCTCTTCCGTACCGCCGCGGCCGACCTCATCCGCTCGTACGGCACGGAGGACAGCCCCCGCGAACCCGACCCCGGCGCCCTCGTCGACCGGGTCGGCAAGGCCGTCACCGACCTCAACGCGGCCACCCTCGCGGGCGCGCTCCGGGCGGCCGTGCGGGCCGAGTGGGGCGACGAACTGCCCACCCGCTTCGCGGTGATCGGCATGGGCCGCTTCGGCGGCCACGAACTCGGCTACGGCTCCGACGCGGACGTGCTGTTCGTGCACGAGCCCCGCGAGGGCGTCGACGAGCAGGAGGCCGCCCGGGCCGCCAACCGGGTCGTCACCGAGATGCGCAGGCTGCTGCAACTCCCCACCGCCGACCCGCCCCTGCTCATCGACGCCGACCTGCGCCCGGAGGGCAAGAGCGGCCCGATGGTCCGCACCCTCAAGTCCTACGAGGCCTACTACCGCCGCTGGTCGCTCGTCTGGGAGGCGCAGGCCCTGCTGCGCGCCGAACCGATGGCCGGCGACGCGGAGCTCGGCGCCCGCTTCATCGAGCTCGCCGACCCGCTGCGCTACCCGGTGGAGGGGCTCGGCGAGGACGCGGTGCGCGAGATCCGCCGGCTCAAGGCCCGGATGGAGACCGAGCGGCTGCCGCGCGGCGCCGACCCGACCCTCCACGCCAAGCTGGGCCGCGGCGGACTGAGCGACGTCGAGTGGACGGTGCAGCTGCTCCAGATGCGGCACGGCTGGGCCGAGCCCGGCCTGCGCACCACCCGGACCCGCGAGGCCCTGGCCGCCGCCCACGCGGCGGGCCTGCTCGCCACGGAGGAGGCGCAGATCCTCGACGAGGCCTGGGTGCTGGCGACCCGGGTGCGCAACGCGGTGATGCTGGTCCGCGGCCGGGCCGGCGACACCTTCCCCTCCGAGCCGCGCGAACTGGCCGCGGTCGGGCGCTACCTGGGCTACGGTCCGGGCCACGTCGGCGAGATGGTCGACGACTACCGACGGATCACGCGCCGGGCGCGGGCGGTGGTGGAGGAGCGCTTCTACGGCGCGTAGCGCGGCGCAGGGCGCTCGTCGGGATCAGCGAGGCGAGCGCCGTCAGGGCCACGACGAGCAGCATGAGGCGCAGGGGCAGCAGGGCGCCGGGAGCGTCGTCGATCTCGTCGACGCCGTTCCACACCGCGACGATCCAGGCGAAGGTCCCCGTCGTCACGGTCAGCCAGAGCCGCCGCTCGCCGGAGATCCGCAGGCCGATCCAGAGCACCAGCGGCATCACCAGGGCCGTGTTCATGAGCGCCGTGGTGAACGCCTGGTCCGCGGAGTAGGCCGGCCCCCCGGCACCCAGGGTCGACGCGGCCTGTCCGGCGAAGCCCAGGTACAGGGTGTCGGAGAGGATCAGGTGCGAGGCGGCGACGGCGAGCGAGGAGACGGCCAGGGCCTTGAACGGCCGGGAGACGGTGGTCATGCCGGGGACTATACGCAGTGTGTATACATGGAGTGCATAGTGGGGTGGAGGAACCCCCGCTCGCCCTGGGAGTCCCCGCTCGCCCCGGGAGTCCCCGCTCGCCCCGGGTGTCCCTGCCCGCCCCGGGGGTCCCCGCGGCTACTCCCCGCCGCCCGCGCCCCCGTCGCCGCCGAAGGGGTACTCGCCCCCGTTCCGCTTCCGGCCGGAACGGGTTGCGCCGCGCGCCAGTCGGCCCGCCGCCTGGGTCGCCGCGGCCACGCCGTGCGTCCAGCGCGGGCCGCCCCGGGCCGCCCAGACGACGCAGACGCAGCCCGCGACGGTGAGGGCGAGGACGCCGGACAGGATGAGGACGACCACGGTGCGGTTCTCCTTCGTCAGGTGGTGGCGGCCGCGAGCCGCCTCCGGCAGTGTTCCAGGTATCCGGCGAGCGCCAGTTCGAAGGCCGTGTCCGTCCGGCCCTCGGCGACCTCCGCCAGCGCGCGGGCCAGGTGGGGCGTGGCCGTCTCGTCGGCCAGCTCCCACATCGCCTCCGGCGCGGCCATGTCGAGGGCCGAGCCGAGCACCAGGTTCTCCATGGCGATGATCACCGGCATCACGTCCGCCAGCGGGAACCCCGCGTCCAGCAGCCGCACCACGGCCTTTTCGTACTGCAGCAGCACCTTGGGCGCCCGGACCGGCGAGGTGGTGAGCGTCGGGATCGCGCGTGGATGGGCGGCGAAGGCGGCACGGTAGGAGCGGGCCCAGGCCCCCATGGCCTCGTCCCAGGGCTCCAGGTCCAGCGCGGCGTCGTCGATCGCGGCGCAGACCCGCTCCCGCAACAGCTCGACTATGCCGTCCCTGCCGTCCACATGGTGGTACACCGAGGCCGTCTGCACGCCGAGCCGCCGGGCGATCTGCGGCACGCTGAAGTCGCCCTGCTCGTCGACGAGTTCGAGCGCCGTGGTGGTGATGCGCTCCCGGTCGAGGAGGGGTGTGCGCGGCCGGCCCATGAAGGTTTTCCCCCTGTTCAGGTCTTCCCGAATCGTTGGACCCGAGGCTACATTGCGCCAACCGAAAGGCTTTAGGTTTCCTCCCCGGACCCGACGTCCTGCCAGCGAAGGGCTTCTCCCGCATGTCCTCCAGCACCGCCGAAGAGCCGCCACAGCCGCCCGGGCTGAGAACCGGCAGCCTCACCACCGCCGACATCTCCTTCTTCGTCGTCTCCGCCGCCGCCCCGCTCACCGTGATGGCCGGAGTCGCCCCCATCGCCCTCGTCCTCGGCGGCATCGGCGCCCCCGCCGGCTACCTCCTGGCCGGCATCACCCTCGCCGTCTTCGCCGTCGGCTTCACCACCATGAGCCGCCACGTCCGCAGCGGCGGCGCCTTCTACGCGTACATCGCCCAGGGCCTCGGCAAACCCGTCGGCATCGCCGCCGCGCTCATCGCGATGGTCGGCTACAACGGCATGGAGATCGGCGTCTACGGACTCCTCGGCTCCGCCACCGCCGACACCGCCCAGGCCCTGTGGGGCGTCGACCTGCCCTGGCTGCCGATCGCCCTCGCCGGCCTGCTGCTCATCTGGTACGGCGGCTACCGCTCCATCGACTTCGGCGCCAAGGTCCTCGGCGTCCTCCTCGTCGCCGAGACCGGCATACTCCTGCTCCTCGCCGGCGGCGTCCTGCTGGAGGGCGGCGCGACGGGCCTCTCCCTCGCCTCCTTCGCCCCCGGCAACGTGCTCGTCCCCGGCACCGCCGCCGTGCTCGCCTTCGCCTTCTCGGCCTTCACCGGCTTCGAGTCCACCGTGATCTACCGCCGCGAGGCCCGCGACCCCGACCGCACCATCCCCCGCGCCACCTACATCGCGGTCGCGTTCCTCGGCCTGTTCTACGCCTTCATCGTCTGGACCGTCATCCAGGCCTTCGGCGACGACCGGGTCGTCGCCGCCGCCTCCGACGACCCCGGCGGGCTCTTCTTCGCCGCGATCACCACGTACGTCGGCCCCTGGGCCGCCGACCTCATGCACGTGTTCATCGTGACCAGCATCATCGCCTCGCTCCTCGCCTTCCACAACGCGATCAACCGCTACGGCCTCGCCCTCGCCGAGGAGGGCGTCCTGCCCGCCGCGCTCGGCCGGATCCACCCCCGCCACCGCTCCCCGTACGTCGCCGGCCTCGTCCAGACCGCGCTCGGCGCCGTCGTCGTCCTCGGCTTCGCCGCCGCGGGCGCCGACCCGTACGCACAGCTGCTGCTCTGGGTGAACACCCCCGGCATGCTCGGACTCATGGCGCTGATGCTGCTCGCCGCCCTCGCCGTCGTCCGCTACTTCCGCCGCGTCCCGCACCGGGAGGGCGCGCTGCGCACCCTCGTGGCCCCCGGCACCGCCGCCGTCCTGCTGGCCGTCGCGATCTGGCTGGTCGCCTCCAAGGTCCAGCTCTTCACCGGGGCCTCGGCCACCGTGGACGCGGTCCTCGTCGCCGTCGTCCCCGCCGTCTTCCTCCTCGGGCTCCTCCTCGCGTACCGGCTGCGCCGCACCCGTCCCGAGGTCTACGCCCACTTCGCCGAAGAACCGGCCACCGAACCCGCCGCCGAAGCACGCCTCACCGACGAAGCCCCCACCGACGAAGCCTCCACCGACGAAGCCTCCACCGACGAAGCCCCCACCGAAGGAGCCGATCCCTCGTGTCCGCGCCCGACCTCGTCCTCGTCGACGCCCGCCTCCGTACCCCCGCCCTCTCCCGCCACACCGCTGTCGCCGTCCGCGACGGACTGATCACCGCCATCGGAGACGACGCCGACGCCCGCACCTGGCTCGGCCCCGGCACCGAGCTCGTCGACCTCGGCGGCGCCACCCTCACCCCCGGACTCACCGACGCCCACAGCCACCCCGTCTGGGGCCTGGAGATGTCCGCGGGCACCGACCTCTCGGCCGTCACCGACCTCGACGGACTGCGGGCCGCGCTCCGCGCCGCCGAGCGGCGCGAGGGCTGGGTGGTCGGCTACGGCCTGGACCACAACACCTTCGGCGGGCGCCCCATCCACCACGAGCTGATCGAGGAGGCGCTCGACGGCGCCCCCGCCTTCCTCCGGCTCTACGACGGCCACTCCGCCCTCGCCAGCGCCGCCGCCCTCCGGGCCGCCGGCATCGACGGCCCGCGCGCCTTCACCCAGCGCTCCGAGATCGTCTGCGACGCGGCGGGACGCCCCACCGGGCACCTCAACGAGCACGCGGCCATGGACCTGATGAACCCGGTGCTCCCCGCCCAGCCCTTCGCCGAGCGCCGCGACCGGCTCGTCGAGCTGCTCGGCGCCATGGCCGCCACCGGACTCACCGGCGCCCACGTCATGGACCTCGGCGGCCACGACGTCCCCGGCCTGCTCGACGCCGTCGAGGCCGCCGGCGAGCTGCCGGTACGGCTGCGCCTCGCCCCGTGGTGCATGCCGGGGGCCACCGCCGAGGAGCTGGACGAGCTGGTCCGGCTGCAGGACCGGGCCGGGCGGCTCTGGCGGATCGGCGGGGTCAAGTTCTTCATGGACGGCACCGTCGAGGGCGGCACCGCCTGGCTGGAGCACGCCGACTGCCACGGCCAGGGCACCGACGCCTTCTGGCCCGACCCGGCCGCGTACTCCGCCGCCGTACGGCACCTGCACCGGGCCGGCGTCGGCACCGCCACCCACGCCATCGGCGACGCGGCGGTACGGCACGTCCTGGACACCGTCGAGTCCCTCGGCACCGGGGCCGGCCCCCGCCACCGGATCGAGCACATCGAGACCGTCCCCGACGGCCAGCTGGCCCGCTTCGCCGAGCTCGGCGTCGTCGCCTCGATGCAGCCGCCGCACACCGCGTACACCCGGGCCGACCACACCGACGAGTGGTCCAAGCGGCTCGGCGACGAGCGGGCCGACCGGGCCTGGCGCTGCCGGGACCTCCGCGAGGCCGGGGCGCACCTCGCGCTCGGCTCCGACTGGCCCATCGCCCACTACGACGCCCGGCAGGTCCTCGCCACCGCCCGGGCCCCGCGCGGCGCCGCCGCGGCCAGGCCCGGGCTGACCGGACCGATGGCCCTGGAGGGAATGACCTCGCACGCCGCGTTCGCGGCGGGGGAGGAGCTCGTGGCGGGCCGCATCGCCCCCGGGCACCGCGCGGACCTCACCGCGTTCACCGTCGACCCGGCGACGGCCCCGGCCGACGAGACCGCCGAGGCCCCGGTCCGGCTCACGGTGACCGGCGGCCGGATCACGTACCGGAGCTGACCCGGCGCTCCTCCGCCTCGGCGTCGTCCGCCCCCTTCGCCGGGGGCGGACCGCCCTGGGGGCCGCCCTGGGCGACCGGGGCGGGGTGCTCCACCAGCTTGGGCAGCCGGTGCGGGCGGGAGCCGTACCAGAAGTACGAGACGGCGAAGCCGAAGGCCAGGCAGATCATGCCGCCGACCGCGTCCATCCAGAAGTGGTTGGCGGTGGCCACGATGACGACCAGGGTCGCCGTCGGGTAGAGCAGGCCGAGGATCCGCGCCCAGGGCGCCTTGGCCAGCAGGAAGATGGTCACGCCGCACCACAGCGACCAGCCGATGTGCATCGACGGCATCGCCGCGTACTGGTTCGACATGTGCTTGAGGTTGCCCGAGGCCATCGAGCCCCAGGTGTGGTGCACCAGCACGGTGTCGATGAAGTCCTGGCCGTTCATCAGCCGCGGCGGCGCGAGCGGGTACAGGTAGTAGCCGACCAGGGCCACGCCGGTGGTGGCGAACAGGACCGTGCGGAACGCCGCGTAACGGCCCGGCTGCCATCGGTACAGCCACACCAGCACACCGATGGTCACGACGAAGTGCAGGGTGGCGTAGTAGTAGTTCATCGACACGATCAGCCAGGTCACCGAGTTCACGGCGTGGTTGACGGTGTGCTCGAAGGCGAGCCCGAGGGAGTGCTCGGCCTGCCAGATCCAGTCGGCGTTCTTCAGCGCCTGGGCCTTCTGCTCCGGCACCGCGTTGCGGATGAGGGAGTAGGTCCAGTAGCTGATCGCGATGAGCGCGATCTCGAACCAGATCGTCGGGCGCCGGGGCGCCCGGGCACGCAGGCGCGCGAACCTTCCGCCGGTCACGATGGGTGACGACGGGGTCGTCCGGTTTTCCAAACTCTTCACGGTCGTTTCACCCATGGGAGGAGAGTCTGCCAGATCCCTTTCCTCCGACCGATCATCCCTCGGTCGGGTTCGGAGCGCACCCTCTCCGACTCAGGGCGGAGCTCAGCCCCGTACGGGAGCCGAGGCCGTTGAACCGCGAACGACCAGCTCGGGCATGAAGACGAACTCGCTGTGCGGGGCCGGCGTACCGCCGACCTCCTCCAGGAGCGCACGGACCGCCGCCTGCCCCATCGCCTGCACGGGCTGCCGGATGGTGGTCAGCGGCGGATCGGTGAACGCTATGAGCGGGGAGTCGTCGAAGCCGACCACCGACACGTCCCTGGGCACCTGGAGGCCCTGCTGGCGTGCGGCCCGGATGGCGCCGAGCGCCATCATGTCGCTGGCGCAGACGATCGCGGTGCACCCCCTGGAGATGAGCGCGGCCGCCGCGGCCTGGCCGCCCTCCAGGGTGTAGAGGGAGTGCTGGATCAGCTCCTCGGCCTCCTCGGGGGAGAGCCCGAACCGCTCCTGCATCCCCTTGCGGAAGCCCTCGATCTTGCGCAGCACCGGCACGAACCGCTTGGGCCCGACGGCGAGCCCGATCCGGGTGTGCCCGAGCGCGGCCAGGTGCGTCACCGCCAGCACCATCGCGGCCCGGTCGTCGGGGGAGACGAAGGGGGCCTGCACCTTGGGGGAGAAGCCGTTGATGAGGACGTACGGGACGCCCTTGCCGCGCAGCTGGTCGTAGCGGGTGGTGTCGGCCGTGGTGTCGGCGTGCAGCCCGGAGACGAAGATGATCCCGGACACCCCGCGCTCCACCAGCATGTCGGTGAGCTCGTCCTCCGTGGACCCGCCGGGCGTCTGGGTGGCGAGCACCGGCGTGTACCCCTGCCGGGTCAGGGCCTGCCCGATGACCTGCGCGAGCGCGGGGAAGATCGGGTTGTCCAGTTCGGGGGTTATGAGCCCGACGAGCCCCGCGCTGCGCTGACGCAGGCGCACGGGACGCTCGTAGCCGAGCACGTCGAGTGCGGCGAGCACGGATTCACGGGTGGCCCCGGCCACACCGGGCTTGCCGTTGAGCACGCGGCTGACTGTGGCCTCACTGACCCCCGCCTGGGCTGCGATGTCGGAGAGCCGCGCGGTCATGGGAGTGGACTGTACCGGTCGCCCGTCGGATTGCCCACCGAACGCGGGTTCCAGCCGTCGTGCACGGACTGCCGGTCGTCTTTCGCAAGTTCTTGCAAGGGGTGGAGGGGTCCGGGCGCTGTCAAGCGCCCCGTAGGCAACCTTCAGGACACGTGGATGTAACGATCGCCGGGTCTTGCAGAAAGTTCCCGCAAGGTCTTTCGGCTCGTTTTCATCCCTGTTACGTTCCTGGCAACCCGGGGCGCCGCGAGGGAGCGGTCGCATGAGGAACCTTTCAGAACCCTCGTCCAATCCGGGATCATGTTGAAGGAGTTCACATGCGGCGTGGCATAGCGGCCACCGCGCTGGTCGCGGCCCTGGGTGTGTCCCTGGCGGCGTGCGGAAGCGGAGACGGTTCCACCGGCGGCGGCTCGAAGGGCTCGGGTGAGCTGTCCGGCACCGTCACCTGGTGGGACACCTCCACCGTCGGCTCCGAGGACAAGGTCTTCAAGAAGCTCGCCGAGGACTTCACGAAGAAGCACCCCAAGGTCACGGTCAAGTACGTGAACGTGCCCTTCGGCGACGCCCAGAACAAGTTCAAGAACGCCGCCCAGTCCGGCTCCGGCGCCCCCGACGTGATCCGCTCCGAGGTCGCCTGGACCCCGGACTTCGCGAACCTCGGCTACCTCGCCCCGCTGGACGGCACCGCCGCCCTGAAGGACCAGGACGACTTCCTCAAGCAGGCCGCCGCCTCCACCAAGTACGACGGCAAGACCTACGCGGTGCCGCAGGTCATCGACTCCATGGGCGTCTTCTACAACAAGAAGATCTTCAAGGAGGCCGGCGTCGAGGTCCCCAAGACCATCGACGAGCTGAAGTCCGTCTCCGCCAAGATCAAGCAGAAGACCGGCAAGACCGGCCTGTACCTGCGCGGCGACGACGCCTACTGGTTCCTCTCCTTCCTGTACGGCGAGGGCGGCGACATGGTCAACGCCGAGACCAAGACCGTCTCCATCGACAACCCGGCCGGCGTGAAGGCCTTCAAGACCGTCAAGGACCTGGTCGACTCGGGCGCCGCCAAGACCGACGCCACCGACGGCTGGAACAACATGCAGACGGCCTTCAAGGACGGCAAGGTCGCCATGATGATCAACGGCCCGTGGGCCGTCGCCGACACCTACGCCGGCAAGGAGTTCGCCGACAAGGCCAACCTGGGCATCGCCCCGGTCCCGGCCGGCTCCGCCGGTCAGGGCGCCCCGCAGGGCGGCCACAACCTCGCCGTCTACGCGGGCTCCAAGAACCTGGACGCCTCCTACGCCTTCGTCGAGTACATGAGCTCGCCCGAGGTGCAGACCCAGGTCGCCAAGGAGCTGAGCCTGCTCCCGACCCGCTCCTCGGTCTACGGCAAGTCCGACGTGGCCATGAACGAGATGATCACCTTCTTCAAGCCG
The DNA here is from genome assembly GCF_039535475.1 of Streptomyces showdoensis. NCBI lineage: Bacteria > Bacillati > Actinomycetota > Actinomycetes > Kitasatosporales > Streptomycetaceae > Streptomyces > Streptomyces showdoensis. The sequence continues at coordinate 3,422,604 of NZ_BAAAXG010000026.1, forward strand.
GTCGTCGACAAGGCCGTCGAGCGCCCCTGGATCCCCGAGGGCGGCAGCCTCTTCGCCCCGCTGGTCACCGAGTACACCAAGGTCCTCACCAACCAGACCACCCCGGAGCAGGGAGCCAAGACGGCGGGCGAGTCCTACCGCAAGCTCCTGAAGGACTGGAAGTAACAAGGAAGCGGGAAGGAAGGCAGACCGGCTGATGGCTGTGGACACCAGCAGCCAGTCGGTGGCGAAGGCCGCGGGCGAGGACGTCGCCCGCGGCCGGAGCCGCGGAACTGGCAACCGGCAGGGAGCGGTCAAGCGCTCCCTCTCCACCCACTGGTACGCCTGGGCGATGGTCGCCCCGGTGGTGATCGTGATCGGCGTGATCATCGGCTATCCGCTGGTCCGCGGCATCTGGCTGTCGCTCACGGACGCCAACGAGCGCAACGTCGAGCGCTCCATCGGCGTCAACCACATCCCCGCGACCTACGAGTTCGTGGGCGTGGACAACTACGTCGACGCGCTCACCGGGAACCAGTTCCTCTCCACCCTGGGCTGGACCCTGGTGTGGACGGTCTCCTGCGTCTCCGTGACCTTCGCCCTCGGTCTCGGTCTCGCCAACCTCCTCAACCGCAGGATCGCCGGCCGCTCCGTCTACCGGATGCTGCTGATCCTGCCCTGGGCCGTGCCCGGCTTCGTCTCCGTCTTCGCCTGGCGCTTCCTCTACAACGAGGACAACGGCCTGCTCAACAAGATCCTCGCCGGCGGCGGCATCGACGCGGTGCCGTGGCTGAACGACCCGACCTGGGCCAAGTTCTCGGTCATCGCCGTCAACGTCTGGCTCGGCGTCCCCTTCATGATGGTCGCCCTCCTCGGCGGGCTGCAGTCCATCCCCGGCGAGCTCTACGAGGCCGCCGAGATGGACGGCGCCGGCGCCCTGCAGCGCTTCCGGCACATCACCCTGCCCGGGCTGCGCTCGGTGTCCACGACGGTGATCCTGCTCTCCACCATCTGGACCTTCAACATGTTCCCGGTGATCTTCCTGCTCACCCGGGGCGGTCCCGGCGAGGCCACCCAGATCCTGGTGACCCAGGCGTACAAGTTCTCCTTCGAGATCAGCCCGCGCGACTACGCCCAGTCCTCCACGTGGGGCGTGCTGATCCTGATCCTCCTGATGGTCTTCGCCGCGGTCTACCGGCGAGTCCTCCGCAAGCAGGGAGAAGTCTGGTGACCACGACCACCCCCGCCGCCAAGGCCCCCGCCCGCCGCGCCGCCCAGGCCCCCGCGGCCCGGCCCGCCAAGGCCCCGCGCCGAGGCCGCCGTTCGCCGCTCAGCTCGGCCGCGCTGCACCTCACCCTGATCGCGGCCTCCGTGATCGCCGTCTTCCCGGTGCTGTGGGTCCTGCTGACCTCGCTCAAGCCGGCGAAGTTCGCGGCCACCACCGACTTCTTCAAAGACACGACGTTCGAGAACTACACGAACCTGCTGAACGACACCCCGTTCCTCACCTGGTTCGGGAACTCGCTGCTGGTCGCCGCCCTCACCACCGTGCTCGGCGTCTTCGTCTCGTCCACCACCGGCTACGCCGTCAGCCGCTTCCGCTTCCCCGGGAAGCGCGGACTGATGTGGACGCTGCTCATCACCCAGATGTTCCCGGTCGCCGTCCTCATCGTGCCGATCTACAACATCATGGCCTCGATGGGCCTGCTCAACAGCCCGGCCGGCCTGGTCATCACCTATCTGACGATCGCCGTCCCGTTCTGCGCCTGGATGATGAAGGGCTTCTTCGACACCATCCCGCGCGAGATCGACGAGTCGGGGTACGTCGACGGCCTCACCCCCTTCGGCACCTTCTGGCGGCTCATCCTGCCGCTGGCCAAGCCGGGCATCGCGGTCACCGCGTTCTACTCCTTCATCACCGCCTGGAGCGAGGTCGCCTACGCCTCCGCGTTCATGGTCGGCGACGAGAACCTGACCCTCGCCGGCGGACTGCAGAAGTTCGTCAACCAGTACGGCGCCCAGTGGGGTCCGATGTCCGCGGCCTCCGTGCTCATCGCCATCCCGGCCGCCCTGGTGTTCCTCTTCGCCCAGCGCCACCTGGTGACCGGCATGTCCGCCGGCGCCGTCAAGGGCTGAGCCGCAGGCCGGCGCCGCACACCGCGCCGGGGCCCGCACCCGTGCCCGAACCCGTGTCCGTAATCTCCTTACGACTCAAGGAAGACATGACCCAGCACCTCGCCACTCCCGCCGCCGCCGCTCCGACCACCGGCACGCACTCGGGCTGGTGGAGAGACGCGGTGATCTACCAGGTCTATCCGCGCAGCTTCGCCGACGGCAACGGTGACGGCATGGGCGACCTGGAGGGCGTTCGCAGCCGGCTGCCGTACCTGAAGGAGCTCGGCGTCGACGCCGTCTGGCTCTCGCCGTTCTACGCCTCCCCGCAGGCCGACGCCGGCTACGACGTCGCCGACTACCGGGCCATCGACCCCATGTTCGGCACCCTCCACGACGCCGACGCCCTCATCCGCGAGGCCCACGGACTGGGCCTGCGGATCATCGTCGACCTCGTCCCCAACCACTCCTCCGACCAGCACGAGTGGTTCCAGCGCGCCCTGCGCGAGGGCCCCGGCTCCCCGCTGCGCGAGCGCTACCACTTCCGCCCCGGCAAGGGCGCGGCCGGCGAACTCCCGCCCAACGACTGGGAGTCCATCTTCGGCGGCCCCGCCTGGACCCGTACGGAGAACCCGGACGGCACCCCCGGCGACTGGTACCTCCACCTCTTCGCCTCCGAGCAGCCCGACTTCAACTGGGAACACCCGGCGGTCCGCGACGAGTTCCGCTCGATCCTGCGCTTCTGGCTCGACATGGGCGTCGACGGCTTCCGCGTCGACGTCGCCCACGGTCTGGTCAAGGCCGAGGGCCTGCCCGACATCGGCAGCCACGACCAGCTGAAGCTGCTCGGCAACGACGTCATGCCCTTCTTCGACCAGGACGGCGTCCACGAGATCTACCGCTCCTGGCGGAAGGTGCTCGCCGAGTACGACGGGGAGCGCGTCCTCGTCGCCGAGGCGTGGACCCCGACCGTCGAGCGCACCGCGCACTACGTGCGCCCCGACGAGATGCACCAGGCCTTCAACTTCCAGTACCTGGGCACCTCCTGGGACGCCGCCGAGCTGCGGCAGGTCATCGACGCCTCGCTGGCCGCGATGCAGCCGGTCGGCGCCCCCACCACCTGGGTGCTGTCCAACCACGACGTCACCCGGCACGCCACCCGCTTCGCCAACCCGCCGGGCCTCGGCACCCAGCTGCGCACCCCCGGCGACCGGGAGCTCGGACTGCGCCGGGCCCGCGCGGCGACCCTGCTGATGCTGGCGCTGCCCGGCTCCGCGTACGTCTACCAGGGCGAGGAGCTCGGCCTGCCGGACGTCACCGACCTGCCCGACGAGGTGCGCCAGGACCCGTCGTTCTTCCGGGCCACCGGCCAGGACGGCTTCCGCGACGGCTGCCGGGTGCCGATCCCGTGGACCGTCGAGGGCTCCTCGTACGGCTTCGGCGCGGGCGGCTCCTGGCTGCCGCAGCCCGCCACCTGGGGCGCGCTCAGCGTCGAGGCGCAGGCCGGCGACCCCACCTCCACCCTGGAGCTGTACCGCAGCGCGCTCGCCGTGCGCCGCACGCGGCCCGGACTCGGTGCGGGCGACGCGGTCGAGTGGCTGGAGGCCCCCGAGGGGGTGCTGGCCTTCCGCCGCGACGGCTTCGTCTGCACCGCCAACACCACCGGCCGGGCCATCTCCGTCCCGCTGCCCGGCCGGTTCATCCTCTCCAGCGGGCCCGTCTCCCACGGGGAGGGTGTCGTGGAGCTGCCCGCCGACACCACCGTCTGGTGGGCGGTGTGACGATCCCGCTGCCGCGGGGCGCCGGGAGCGGCGCCCCGCGGCTCTCGGACATCGCGGCCCAGTCCGGGGTGAGCGAGGCCACCGTCAGCCGGGTCCTCAACGGCAAGGCGGGGGTGGCCGGGGCGACCCGGCACAAGGTGCTCGCCGCGCTCGACGTGCTGGGCTACGAGCGTCCCGTGCGACTGAAACGGCGCAGCGCCGGCCTGATCGGCCTGGTCGTGCCCGAGCTGACCAACCCCATCTTCCCGGCCTTCGCGCAGGTCGTGGAGCAGGTCCTGGCCGGGCACGGCTACACCCCGGTGCTCTGCACCCAGATGCCGGGCGGGGCCACCGAGGACGAGCTGGTCGAGCAGCTGGTGGAGCGCGGGGTGGCGGGCATCGTCTTCCTGTCCGGGCTGCACGCGGACGCCACCGCCGATCCGGCCCGCTACACGCGGCTGGCGGCGCGGGGCGTGCCGTTCGTCCTCATCAACGGCTTCAACGAGCACATCGACGCCAACTTCGTCTCGCCGGACGACCGGGCCGCGGCGCGGATGGCCGTGCGGCACCTGGTCGAACTCGGCCACGAGCGGATCGGGCTGGCCATCGGGCCGATGCGGTACGTGCCCTCGCGGCGCAAGGCGGAGGGCTTCGCGGCGGAGCTGCGCGAGCAGCTGGGCGTCGAGCGGGCCGAGGCCGAACGCTTCGTGCGGCCCACGCTGTTCGGCGTGGAGGGCGGGCACGCCGCCGCCGACCTGCTGCTCGCCGAGGGGTGCACCGGCATCGTGTGCGGTTCGGACCTGATGGCCCTCGGGGTGGTCAGGGCGGTCCGAGCGCGGGGCCTCGACGTGCCCCGGGACGTGTCCGTGGTGGGCTTCGACGACTCCCCGCTGATCGCCTTCACCGACCCGCCGCTGACCACCGTGCGCCAGCCGGTGCAGGCGATGGCGACGGCGGCGGTCGGCGCGCTCCTGGAGGAGATCGAGGGAAACCCGGTCCAGCGCACGGAGTTCGTGTTCCAGCCCGAGCTGGTCGTGCGCGGCTCCACCGCGCAGTCGCCGCAGCCGGTCGCGTAACTCCTTGCGCAATCCCTTGCATTGCGGTGCCGGAAGGGTTGACCGCACGCCTGTACGCCCCTACGGTCGCGGCTGAAAACAGTTGCTGTCATTTTCGGCAACTTCTTGCGAACCCACTCTTGCGACAGGGACGTCGTACAGGAGGAAACATGGCAAGAAAGACCGTGGCCGCTGCACTCGCCCTCGTGGCGGGAGCCGCTGTGGCCGTCACGGGAACCCCGGCGGCCCAGGCCGCGGCCCCCGGGGTCAAGGACGTCACCGCGGTGATGTTCGAGTGGAACTTCGCCTCGGTGGCCAAGGCCTGCACCGACCAGCTGGGCCCCGCGGGCTACGGCTTCGTGCAGGTCTCCCCGCCCCAGGAACGCGTCCAGGGCGCGGCGTGGTGGACCGCCTACCAGCCCGTCAGCTACAAGATCGCCGGCCCGCTGGGCGACCGCACCGCCTTCAAGAACATGGTCGACACCTGCCACGCCGCCGGGGTCAAGGTCGTCGCCGACTCGGTCATCAACCACATGGCCGGACCCTCGGACCCCAACGCCACCTACACCGGCACCGGCGGATCCAGCTACAGCAAGTACAACTACCCCGGCCTCTACTCCGGCGCCGACATGGACGACTGCCGCGCCACCATCTCCACCTACCAGGACAAGGCGAACGTCCAGAACTGCGAGCTCGTCAACCTCGCCGACCTCGACACCGGTGAGGAGTACGTCCGCGGCCGCATCGCCGGCTACCTCAACGACCTGCTCTCGCTCGGCGTCGACGGCTTCCGCATCGACGCCGCCAAGCACATGCCGGCCGCCGACCTCGCCAACATCAAGTCCCGGCTGACGAATCCTTCCGCCTACTGGAAGCAGGAGGCCATCTACGGCGCCGGCGAGGCCGTCTCGCCCAGCGAGTACCTCGGCAACGGCGACGTGCAGGAGTTCCGCTACGCCCGCGACCTCAAGCGGGTCCTCCAGGGCGAGAAGCTCGCCTACCTGAAGAACTTCGGCGAGGCCTGGGGCTACATGCCCTCCGGCCAGTCCGCCGTCTTCGTCGACAACCACGACACCGAGCGCGGCGGCGACACCCTCACCTACAAGAACGGCGCCGACTACACCCTCGCCTCCGTCTTCATGCTGGCCTGGCCGTACGGCTCCCCGGACGTCCACTCCGGCTACGAATGGACCGACAAGGACGCCGGCGCCCCCAACGGGCACCAGGTGAACGCCTGTTACAGCAACGGCTGGAAGTGCCAGCACGCCTGGCGCGAGATAGCCTCGATGGTCGCCTTCCGCAACACCGCGCGCGGACAGGCCGTCACCGACTGGTGGGACAACGGCAACAACGCCATCGCGTTCGGCCGCGGCGCCAAGGCCTACGTGGCGATCAACCACGAGGGCGCGGCCCTGACCCGCACCTTCCAGACCTCCCTGCCCGCCGGCTCCTACTGCGACGTGCAGTCGAACACCGCGGTGAGCGTCAACTCCTCCGGGCAGTTCACCGCCACCCTCGGCGCCAACACCGCGCTCGCCCTGCACACCGGCGCCACCTCCTGCGGAACGACGCAGCCCGTCACGGCCGGCGCCGACTTCAACGTCAACGCCACCACCGTGACCGGCCAGAACATCTACGTCACCGGCAACCGCCCCGAGCTCGGCAACTGGGCCCCCGCCGCCGCCCTCAAGCTGGACCCGGCCGCGTACCCCGTCTGGAAGCTGGCCGTCGGCCTGCCCGCCGGAACGGTCTTCGAGTACAAGTACGTCCGCAAGGACGCCGCCGGGAACGTCACCTGGGAATCCGGCGCCAACCGGACCGCGACCGTGCCCGCCTCCGGCCGGATCGTCCTGAACGACACCTTCCGCACCTGACGCCCCCCGACGTCCCAGGGCCGCCCCGACCGGGGCGGCCCCTCTTCCCGTACCCCTGGGAGCACCCTCGTGACACGCAAGAGAACGGCGGTCGCCGTGGCCGCCGCCCTGTGCGCGGCCCTCGTGCCCGCCCTGCCCGCGGCCGCAGCGCCGCGCCCGCCGGCCCCGCCCTCCGACCGGGCGCTCGCCGCCACCCCGGCCCGCCACGACCTGACCCGCGAGCAGTTCTACTTCGTGCTGCCGGACCGCTTCGCCAACGGCGACACCGCCAACGACCGCGGCGGCCTCACCGGCAGCCGCGAGCGCACCGGCTTCGACCCCACCGACAAGGGCTTCTACCAGGGCGGCGACCTCAAGGGCCTGACCGAGCGGCTCGACTACATCAAGGGCCTCGGCACCACCGCCATCTGGATGGCGCCGATCTTCAAGAACCGGCCCGTACAGGGCACCGGCAAGGACGCCAGCGCCGGCTACCACGGCTACTGGATCACCGACTTCACCCAGGTCGACCCGCACTTCGGCACCAACGACGACCTCAGGAGGCTCATCGCCGCCGCCCACGCCAAGGGCATGAAGGTCTTCTTCGACGTCATCACCAACCACACCGCCGACACCGTCGACTACGCCGAGCAGAAGTACGGCTACCGCCCCAAGGGCGCCTACCCGTACCTCGACGAGGACGGCCGCCCCTTCGACGACCGGGCCGGGATCGCCGGGGTCGACCGCGACTCCTTCCCCTACACCCCGGCCGTGCGCCCCGGCGACCAGGCCGCCAAGGTCCCCGCCTGGCTCAACGACCCGACGATGTACCACAACCGCGGCGACTCCACCTGGGCCGGCGAGTCCGCCGAGTACGGCGACTTCGTCGGCCTCGACGACCTGTGGACCGAGCGCCCCGAGGTCGTCGAGGGCATGAAGCGGATCTACGAGACCTGGGTCCGCGACTTCGACATCGACGGCTTCCGCATCGACACCGTCAAGCACGTCGACCTCGACTTCTGGACCCAGTGGGCCACCGCCCTCGACGCCTACGCCAAGAAGCGGGGCCGCGAGGACTTCTTCATGTTCGGCGAGGTCTACTCCGCCGACACCACCGTCACCAGCCCCTACGTCACCCGCGGCCGGCTCGACGCCACCCTCGACTTCCCCTTCCAGGACGCCGCCCGCGCCTACGCCTCCCAGGGCGCCGGCGCCGACCGGCTCGCCAAGGTCTTCGCCGAGGACTACCGCTACACCACCGACAAGGCCAACGCCTACGAGCAGGTCACCTTCCTCGGCAACCACGACATGGGCCGCATCGGCACCTTCCTGAAGCAGGACCACCCCGACGCCCCCGACGCCGAACTCCTCCGGCGGGCCCGGCTCGCCAACGAGCTGATGTTCCTCGGCCGCGGCAACCCGGTGGTCTACTACGGCGACGAGCAGGGCTTCACCGGAGCCGGCGGCGACAAGGACGCCCGCCAGACCCTCTTCGCCTCCAGGACCGCCGACTACCTCGACGACGACCAGCTCGGCACCGACCGCACCCACGCCTCCGACGCGTACGACACCGGACACCCGCTCTACCGGTCCATCGCCGAACTGTCCCGCCTCACGAAGGCGCACCCCGCGCTGCGCGACGGCGTCCAGCAGGAGCGGTACGCCGAGGGCTCCGTCTACGCCTTCTCCCGCACCGACGCCACGGCGCGGACCGAGTACCTGGTCGCGGCCAACAGCGCCGGCACCGCCAGGACCGTCACGGTGCCGGCCGACTCCGCCGCCTTCCACGTCCTGTACGGGGGTCAGGGCGCCGTCCGCGCGGAGAACGGCAAGGTCACCGTCACCGTCCCGGCCCTGTCCTCCCTCGTCCTCAAGGCCGACCGGCCGCTGTCCGCCCCGGCCACCGCCCCGGAGATCTCCCTGGCGGCCCCCGCCGCGGGCGCCACCGGCACCGTCGAACTCACCGCCGACGTCAGCGGCGGCGGCCTCAACCGGGTCGTCTTCGCCGCCCAGACCGGCAACGGACGCTGGCGGACCCTCGGCACCGCCGACCACGCCCCCTACAAGATCACCCAGCATGTGACCGCCCCCGCTGGCACCGCCCTGCGCTACAAGGCCGTCGCCGTCGACTCCGCCGGCCGCACCGCGAGCGCCCTCGCCGCCACCACGGCCGGACAGGCCCCCGCGCCCGAGAAGCCCGTCGCCGTCGAGCGGACCTGGGCCGTCGTGCACTACAAGCGCCCGGACGGCGACTACGACGGCTGGAAGCTGAAGGCCGCCGGACAGGAAGCCGCCTTCACCGGCCGCGACGCCCACGGCGCCTTCGCCTGGGTCCGCGTCCCCGAAGGCGCCGCCACCGTGCCGTACACGGTCGAGAAGGACGGCACCGCCGACGGACCCCAGCGCGGCATCACCCTCGCCCGCACCGGCGAGGTCTGGATCACGCAGGGCTCCGACGCCCAGTCCGACACCGCCCCCGCCACCCCGCCGCAGGACAAGACCAAGGCCGTCGTCCACTACCAGCGCGCCGACGGCGACTACGAGGGCTGGGGCCTGCACACCTGGACCGGCGCCGCCCAGCCCACCGACTGGTCCCGGCCGCTGATGCCGACCCGCTTCGACGCGTACGGCGCGGTCTACGAGGTCCCGCTCACCGACGGCGCCCCGTCCCTCTCGTACATCGTCCACAAGGGCGACCAGAAGGACCTGCCCACCGACCAGTCCCTCGACCTCGCCACCTACGGGCACGAGGTGTGGCTGCTCGGCGGACAGCCGAAGTACCTGCTGCCGCAGACCGGCGGCACCCCGTCCCTCGACCTCGCCAAGGCCGAGGCCCAGTGGATCGACCGCACCACCGTCGTCTGGAAGGTCAAGGCCACCGACGCCACCAGCCAGCAGCTGGTGTACGCGCCCGAGGGCGGCATCACCGTCACCGACGGCGCCCTCAGCGACGAGGGGCAGTGGCTCCGCCTGAACCAGGGCACCCTCACCGACGCGCAGAAGGCGAGGTTCCCGCACCTCAAGGACTACCCGGCCTTCACCGTCGACCCGCGCGACGCCGACCGCGTCCGCGCCTCCCTGCGCGGCCAGCTGATCGCCACCCAGCGCGCGGCCAACGGCGCCCTGCTCGCGGCCACCGGGGTCCAGACCGCCGGCGTCCTCGACGACCTGTACGCCCCGGCGGCGACGAAGGCCGCCCTCGGCCCCGTCTTCCGCGCCGGCCGCCCCACCCTCTCCCTCTGGGCCCCGACCGCCCGGTCCGTCGCCCTCGAACTCGACGGGAAGAACGTCCCCATGCGCCGCGACGAGGCGAGCGGGGTCTGGTCCGTCACGGGCCCGCGGACCTGGACGGGCAAGCCCTACCGCTACGTCGTGCGGGTCTGGGCCCCCAGCGTCCAGCGGCTCGTCGTCAACACGGTCACCGACCCCTACTCGACCGCCCTCACCACCGACTCGGCCCGCAGCCTCGTCGTCGACCTCGCCGCCCCGGCCCTCGCGCCCAAGGGCTGGCGGACCCTGAAGAAGCCCGCCGCCGTGCCGCTGCGCGACGCGCAGATCCAGGAACTCCACATCCGCGACTTCTCCGTCGCCGACCCGACGGTGCCGGCCGGGCACCGCGGCACGTACCTGGCCTTCGGCGACAGCGGCAGCAAGGGCGCCCGGCACCTGAAGTCCCTGGCCGCGTCCGGCACGTCCTACGTCCACCTCCTCCCGGCCTTCGACATCGGCACCATCCCCGAGAAGAAGTCCGCGCAGACCACCCCCGCCTGCGACCTGAAGGTCTACGCCCCCGACTCCGAGGAGCAGCAGGCCTGCGTCGCCGCCGCCGCGGCCAAGGACGCCTACAACTGGGGCTACGACCCCCTGCACTACACCGTCCCCGAGGGCTCCTACGCCACCGACCCCGAAGGCACCCGCCGCACGGTCGAGTTCCGGCAGATGGTCACGTCCCTCAACGCGTCCGGCCTGCGCACGGTCATGGACGTCGTCTACAACCACACCGTCGCCGCCGGGCAGTCCGACAAGTCCGTCCTCGACAGGATCGTGCCCGGCTACTACCAGCGCCTCCAGGCCGACGGCAGCGTCGCCACCTCCACCTGCTGCGCCAACACCGCGCCCGAGAACGCGATGATGGGCAAGCTGGTCGTCGACTCGGTCGTCACCTGGGCCAAGGAGTACAAGGTCGACGGCTTCCGCTTCGACCTCATGGGCCACCACCCCAAGGCCAACATCCTCGCCGTCCGCAAGGCGCTCGACGCCCTGACCCCCGCCAAGGACGGCGTCGACGGAAAGGCCATCGTCCTCTACGGCGAGGGCTGGAACTTCGGCGAGATCGCGGACGACGCGCGCTTCGTCCAGGCCACCCAGAAGAACATGGCCGGCACCGGCGTCGCGACCTTCTCCGACCGGGCCCGCGACGCGGTCCGCGGCGGCGGCCCCTTCGATGAGGACCCGGGCGTCCAGGGCTTCGCGAGCGGCCTCTACACCGACCCCAACACCTCCACCGCCAACGGCACCCCCGCCGAGCAGAAGGCCCGCCTCCTCCACTACCAGGACCTCATCAAGGTGGGCCTCACCGGCAACCTGGCCGCCTACACCTTCACCGACACCTCAGGGCGTACGGTCAAGGGCGCGGAGGTCGACTACAACGGCTCCCCGGCCGGGTACGCCGCCCAGCCCGGCGACGCCCTCGCCTACGCCGACGCCCACGACAACGAGACCCTGTACGACGCCCTCGCCTTCAAGCTGCCGGCCGGCACCTCCGCGGCCGACCGGGCCCGCATGCAGGTCCTCGCCATGGCGACGGCCGCCCTCTCCCAGGGGCCCTCGCTCTCCCAGGCGGGCAGCGACCTGCTGCGCTCGAAGTCCCTGGACCGCAACTCCTACGACAGCGGTGACTGGTTCAACGCGATCCACTGGGACTGCCGGGACGGCAACGGCTTCGGGCGGGGCCTGCCGCCGGCCGCCGACAACAAGCCCAAATGGCCCTCCGCCAAGCCGCTCCTGTCGAACCCGGCCCTGACCCCCGGCTGCGCCGAGATCGACGGCGCCTCCGCCGCCTACCGCGACCTGCTCCGGATCCGCACCACGGAGCCGGCCTTCTCGCTGGCCTCGGCCGACCGGGTCCAGTCCGCCCTCTCCTTCCCCCTCTCGGGGCGGGACGAGACCCCCGGCGTGATCACCATGCGCCTGGGCGAGCTGGTCGTGGTCTTCAACGCGACCCCGCGGGAACAGCGCCAGACCGTCGGCGAGCTGGCCGGGCGGGCCTACCGCCTCCACCCGCTCCAGGCGAAGGGCTCCGACCCGACGACGAGGACCTCCACCTACGACCGGCCCTCGGCCACCTTCACGGTCCCGCCCCGCACGGTGGCGGTCTTCACCACCGACTGACCCGACGACCCGGACCGCCTCCGCCCCGCCCCCCGTGGGGGCGGGGCGGAGGCGGCGGTGGTCGTCACGACGAGCGCTGGTCCGGGAGCCGCGACGGCGGGGCGAGCGCGAGGAGTCGGCCCACCAGCTCACCGAAGGGCCCGTCCGCGGGCTCGTCGGCGAGGATCCGGACCAGCACCTCCGCCATCCCGGTGTCGTACGCCGCGCTGACCGCCGCCAGCGCCGCGAAGTCGTGCACGAGCTGCAGCTCCAGCTCCGCCCGCGGCACCCGGCGCCCGTCCAGCCACAGCAGTGCCGTCGACTCGGCCAGCGACACCCAGGAGCGGACGACCAGTTCGAGCCGCGCGGAGGGCTCGGTCACGTCCAGATGGGCCAGGATCTGCTCGTACGCGGCCTGCCGCACCTCGTCGATCATCGCGTTGGCGGTGGAGGAACCGACCGCCGGCCCACCCCGCATGAGCGCGGCGAACCCCGGCCCGTGGTCCTCGACGAAGTCGAAGAAGCGCCCCATCACCCGCAGCAGCCGCGCCCCCAGCGGACCCTGCGGCGGCTCCACGAACCGCCCCGCCAGATCGTCGGCGGCCCGCCGCAGCGCCGCCTCGTACAGCGACTGCTTGCCCGGGAAGTAGTGGTAGACCAGCGGCCGCGAGATGCCCGCGGCGGCGGCGATCTCGTCGATGGAGACGTCGTCGGGGGAGCGGTGGCTGAACAGCTCGAGGGCCACCCCGATCAGTTGCTGCTTGCGCTCCTCGACGCCCATCCTGCGGCGTACCCCGGTCGTCATGCGAACAGCCTAACGGGAGTCCGTTACGCTCCCGGCATATGAGCGCTTCTGAGCAGGACACCACCCCGGCCACCGCGGCGGAGCCGGACGAGCCGGACGACGCCGACGAGGCCGACCCGGACCTGGGGCTCACCCCGAAGCAGGCGCGTCTGCTGCGGGTCGTCGCCGGTTCGGTCCTGCTCGTCGTGACCGGCACCGTGCTGGCGGTCCGGCTGGCGAACCACACGTCCGTCCTCGTCGTCGGCGTGTACGGACTCGCCATGATCCTGTGCGGGGTCGTCATCGAACTCTCCCGCAACGGGCGCACGCGGCTCGCCACTTGGCTGCTGACCGGCGGCCTGCTGACCGCGTTCGCCCTCGACTGGCTGGTCCTTCCCTGACGGACCTACAGGTCCAGCACGAGCCGTTCGCCCGCGCACCGTGACACGCAGATCAGCATCGAGCCGGCCCGCTCCTCGTCGGTGAGCAGCTCGTCCCGGTGGTCCACCTCGCCCTCCAGGACCCCTTGCCGGCAGGTCCCGCAGAAGCCCTGCCGGCAGGAGTACAGGACCCCCGGCACGGCCTCGCGGACCGCGGACAGCACCGACTGGTCGGCCGCCACCGTCAACGTGCGCCCGGTGCGGCGGAGTTCGACCTCGAAGGCCGTGCCCTCGGCGCGCGCGGCGGAGAAGCGCTCCAGGACCGGGGTCCGCCCCTCGGGCAGCGCCGCGCCCACCGCGTCCATCAGCCCCTCGGGCCCGCAGCAGTAGACGGCGGTCTCGGCGGGCAGCCCGCCGAGGAACGAGAGGTCGGGCAGCCCGCTCTCGTGCTCGGTGACCACGGTCGTCCGGCCGCGCCCCAGCTTCTCGGCCTCGTACACGTACGGCATGGTGGCGCGGTGCCGCCCGCAGTACAGCAGCCGCCACTCCGCCCCCGCCGCCTCGGCGGCGCGCACCATCGGCAGGATCGGGGTGATCCCGATGCCTCCGGCGACGAAGACGTACGAGGGGGCCGGGGCCAGCGGGAAGCGGTTGCGCGGCCCGCGGATCTCGATCTCGGTGCCCACGTGCAGCTGTTCGTGCACCTCGCGGGAGCCGCCCCGGCCGCCCTGTTCGGCCTCGATGAGCCGGGTGGCGATCGTGTAGACGTCCTTCTCGTCCGGGTCGCCGCACAGCGAGTACTGGCGGACGGCGCCGGAGGGCAGTACGAGGTCGATGTGCGCGCCCGGCTGCCAGGCGGGCAGCCCTGTGCCCTCCAGGCGCAGTTGGACGACCCCGGCGGCGGGCTCGCGGCGATCGGCGACGACGGCGCGCAGGGTCACGGTGGAGCCGCGGCCGCGGCCGGAGACCGGCTCGTCGAGCGCGGGCATCGGCCAGAGCGGGGAGGCGTCGATCCGGCGCCGCAGGGCCCGCTTGGCGAGCAGCGCGGCCCCGGCGAGCAGGACGACGGTACGCAGGCGGGGCATCAGTGACGGCCTCCGTTGGCGCCGGGGGAGCTCGCCAGGTAGGCCGCGGCCTGGGCGGTGCAGCCCTCCTGGCTGGGGTGGTAGTCGCGGCTCAGGTAGCGGGGGATGGAGCGCAGCATGTCGGGCGTGGAGGGCAGCACGCCCGCGCGGCCCTTGCGGACGAACTGGCCCACGCTCGGCTTGGCGTCGAGCACGGTGGGGTCGTTCTCCATGAAGAAGCGCACCCCGCGCTGCCAGAGGAAGACGAGCGCGGAGAACGCGGCCGCCCAGGTGCGGGCCCGGCGCCGGTAGCCGCCGTCGAGGTGCAGGAACAGCTCGAAGGCGACCGAGCGGTGCTCGACCTCCTCGGCGCCGTGCCAGCGCAGCAGGTCCAGCATGACCGGGTCGGCGCCGACCCGGTCGAGCTCCTCGGCGTTGAGCACCCAGTTGCCGAGGAAGGCGGTGTAGTGCTCGATCGCGGCGATCAGCGCGACCCGCTCCATCAGCCACCAGCGCCGCGGGCGGCCCGGGGGCAGCGTCCGGTCGCCGAGCAGCTTCTCGAAGAACCAGTCGACCTGCGCGGTGTACGGGGTGGGGTCGAGCCCCAGCCGCTTGAGGTGCGGCAGCACGTCGTCATGGGCCTGGGAGTGGACGGCCTCCTGCCCGATGAACCCGATGACGTCCGCACGCAGCCGGTCGTCGGTGATGTACGGGAGGACCTGCTTGTAGACGTGCACGAACCAGCGCTCGCCGGCCGGGAGCAGCAGGTGCAGCACGTTGATGGTGTGGGTGGTGAACGGGTCGCCGGGAACCCAGTGCAGCGGGGTCTCCTCCCAGTCGAAGGAGACCTTGCGGGCCTTGAGCTCGATGTGTTCCGACGCCACCGGTGCAGGCTGCGTATTAGACATGGCGTCAATGTACTGAGGGGTAGGCGGGAGGGCCAGGGGTCGGGCACGCCCATTTCCCGGGCCCCGGCGCCCCGTCACCTCAGGGCGCCCACCCGGGTCCCGTCCGCCAGCGCCCCGGTCAGGTCCGCCCGGCTCCCCGGCGCCGCCTTCACCGCGAGCAGATGCCCCTCGGCCCGCCCCGTCACCCCGCCCGACAGGGCCAGCGACCTGAAGTCCCCGGTGCCCGCCGCCAGCACGTACCACTGCCCGCTCTTCGCCTGCCAGACCACGCCGGCCAGCACCCGGGGCTCCCGCACCCCGCAGGCCGGGGTGGACTCGGAGCGGGCCGCCAGGGCCGCCGTGCCCGTCGCGCCGGGCGCGCGGAACAGGGCCAGGGCGCGGCTGCCCGTCCCCCGCCAGGTCTCCGCCCGCGCGCACAGCCACTCCGCCCGCCCGCCGCCCTCAGGCAGCGACTGCCCCGCGTACGGCCAGGAGTTCACCGTCCGCACCCCGTGCGAGCGCACCGCCGAGAGCTGACAGGCCGTCCGCGCCCACGCCTCCCGCGCGGCCGGCCCCGTCGCGTCCACGGGCGCGGCCGGCGGGCCCGAGGTCAGCCGGGCCGGGGCCAGCTCGCCCAGGTCGCCCAGGAGCCGGACACCGGACCCGTCCCGCACCTGGAGGGTGTTCCAGCGCTCGCAGCTCCGGGCCGTCGCCGGACTCGGCATCGGCTCCGTCACCCCGGCCGCGTCCCGGGGCAGCGGCCGCGCCGCCTTGGCGGGGGCCAGGAGGTCGACGACCGCCGTCTCCGTCACCCAGGGCGCCGTCAGATAGCGCACGTTGCCCGCCGCCCGCGACACCACGAGCGCCGCCGAGCCCACCGCGTCCGCCCCGTCCGTCCGCGCGAAGTCCAGCGCGGCCCCGCTCGTGTCGTCGACCGGCTCCGCGTACCGCACCACCCGCAGGCCGTCGTGGAACAGCACCACCCGCACCGCGTCCACCCGCCCCGCGAACAGCAGCTGCGGCGAGCCCATCGGCGGCCCCGGCGGCGTCCCGGGCGTCGCCGAGGCGTGCACGTCCGGCCCGGGCCGCGCCCACACCGCGAGCGCCCGGCGCAGCAGTGCCGTGTCGCCCGTGAGCCCGCCCCGGGCCGGCCACACCGAGAAGTCCGTCCGCGTGGACGTCCGCCACGCGGCCGGCTCCACCCGCTTCACGCCGCCCGGGTCGAGCGCCGCCTCCGCCGCCGGGTTGCGGGCGTACGAGGGCGCCGCCGCACCGTTTCTGCCCCAGCCGTCCCCGGGCAGCCCGAGCAGCGTCCCGCACACCACCACCGCCGCGGCCGCGGCCAGCGCCGCCCGGCCGTGCTGGCGCCGCCGCATCAGGTCCGGCGGGCGGGCCTGGAGCGAGCAGGGGTCGAACTCGGGCGACTCCAGGAGCGCGCTCTGCGCCTCGACCCGGTCCGCCTCCGCCAGTGCCGCCTCCGGGTCCGCCGCCCCGGCCGCCGCCAGCACGCGCAGCACCTCCGGGTCGCCCTGCCGCTCCAGGCCGCGCAGCACATAGGCCGCGCGCCCGGGGCCGGAGAGCGTCGAGAGCCGCTGGTCCAGGGCCAGTTCGTCGGCGCCGCCGGCCCGGGGGAACAGCCGCAGCCCCCGGACCTGCGGCAGCAGCGGCGGGAACTGTGCCCGCCGCGGCAGCGCGCGCCGCCGCAGCGGCAGCCCGGCCACCAGCGCCTGCCGCAGCACCTCGCCCCGCACGTACGCGTACCCGGGGTCGACCGCGTCCTCCGGCCGGCGCGCCCCGGGCAAGGCCGCGCCCGAGGTGCGGCGGCGCGGCAGCGAGCGCTGCACCAGGGCGTGGGCGGTCAGCACCCGGCGGTTGCGGCCCAGCGACGGCGGGAGGACGAGGTAGGCGATCCGGACCAGCCGCGGATAGTGCTCGACGAGCGCCGCCTCGGCCTGCTCCACGTCGACGGGGCCGGGGGAGTCGGGGGAGGGGCCTGAGGAGGGGGCGAGTTCCTGGGTGCTCACGTTCAGCAGAACGAGCGAATCGTGCGATGGTCACCCCGGCCGAGCCCCCCGGACGGGCCACGGGGGTCCCCCGGACGGCCCACCCCCGGCCCGAGGGCGCCGGGCCGGAGGCGGCGGATCGGGGGTGGGCAGGCGGCCCGCGCGCCGGGCGTGCGGCCCGCCGGCCCGCCCCGCCTCAGGCCGCGTACACCGTGAGCCGCTCGCGGATCAGCGCGGTCACCTCGTCCGGGACGCCGAGCCCCTCCCGTACGTACTTCTCCATCGACCCGTGCCGCACCGCCACCTCGTCGAGCGCCGCCTCCAGGTACTCCGGCACGACCCCGATCAGCGCGAGCGCCAGCTCGGGGTCGCCGCCCTGGGCCGTGAAGCCCTCGATGAGCGGCGCGAACGCCTGCCGCACCCCCGGGTTGACCGACAGGTACTCCGCCATGACCGTCTCCTCGTCCGCGCCGAGCAGCGCGAGCAGGATCGTCGCCGCCCAGCCCGTGCGGTCCTTGCCGGCCGTGCAGTGGAACAGCAGCGGACCGGCGTACGGATCGCCCAGCTCGGTGAGGAAGGCCCGGTAGGACGCGCGCGCCGACTCCGTGTTCACGAAGGCCCGGTAGGTGCGCTGGAACACCGCCTGCGCCCGGCCCCCTCCCAGGTGCTCCTCGGCCAGCGCCGGATCGGAGAGCAGGGTCTTCAGCCGGGCGGCGGGCGGCAGCCCGCTGGTCGCCAGGAAGTCCGCGAGCACGTCCGCGACGAGCAGCCGCCCGCCCGGCGGCACGTGGTCGGGCCGCTCGGCCCGCTCGGCGGTGGTGCGGAAGTCGACGACGGTACGGATGCCGAGGGCGGCCACCACCGGATCGGCCGGGTCGAGCCGGTCCAGCTGTCCGGACCGGAAGACCAGGCCCTCGCGGACGCTGCGGCCCTCGCCGAGGGGCAGGGTGCCGAGGCCGCGGAGGTTGGCGACGGTGGCGGCGGGGATGGCGGGCATGCGTCGACTCCTCCGAAACCGGTACAAAAGCAGTTTCCCGCTCACCGTAGCCGATGGGTGCCGGGGGCGGTCTGCCGTACCGGGTGCGGGGATGACAGCATGACCGGACCATGACGCACACCAGGTCGCCGCTGCGCGCCCTCCGTGCCGCACTCTTCGCGGCGGTGTGCGTCACTTTGGCGGCGGTGGGGCATTCGTCCATGTCTGCCCATGCCATCCCGCCGCGCTCCCTCCTCCTGGCCTTCGCCGTGACGGCCGTCCTCGCCTGGTCCGCCGCCGGCCGCCGCCGGGGCGTGCTCGCCATCGCGTCCGGCCTGACGGCCGTGCAGGGGGCGCTGCACCTGATCTTCGGGGCGGGGGAGCACGGGCCGACGCACGGGCCCCCGGCCGGCCATGCCGGCACGGCGGACCCGGCCGGTGCGGGCTCCATGGACCCGACGGGTCCGACGGACCCCCTCGGTTCCCTGGGCTCGATGGGCTCGATGGGCTCGATGGACTCGATGGGTTCCATGGACTCCATGAAGTCGATGAGCTCGATGGGTTCGACGGACTCCCTGGACTCCCTGGCATCCGGCGACCCCATGGCCGCCATGGAGCACATGGGTTCCATGGCGCACACCATGACCATGGGCTCCGGCTCCGGTCTCGGCATGCTCGCCGCGCACCTGCTCGCCGCCCTGGCCTGCGGGCTCTGGCTCGCCCGCGGCGAGGCCGCGCTGTTCCGCCTGGCCCGCGCCGTCGCCGCGTCCGCGTTCACGCCGCTGCGCCTCGCGCTCGCCGCCGTACGCGTCCTCGCCCCCGCACCACCGGTCCTCCGGCCCGTGCGCACCGCCCCGTACACCCGCAGGCTGCGCGGTGTCGTCCTCGCGCACGCGGTCTCCCGGCGCGGCCCGCCCGCCCCGGCCGCTTTCCGCGCCACGGCCCTCGGAGCACGCGTCTGACGTGTTCGGCCCGGGGGTCGCTCCCCCATGCCGACACACTTCCCTAGGAACGTCATGACCGTCGACGACCTCGCGCGCCCGGAAACCCCCGAGGCCCGCACCCCCGAACCCGCCGCCAGACCGGGCGGCTGGGCGGCCCTGCGCCCGCTCGTGCTGCGCCTGCACTTCTACGCGGGCGTCCTCGTCGCCCCCTTCCTCCTCCTCGCCGCCGTCAGCGGACTGCTCTACGCGGTGTCCGTCCCGGCCGAGAAGCTCGTGTACGCGCACGAGCTCGAGGTCCCCGTCCCGGCCGACGCCACGGCGCTGCCGCTCTCCCGCCAGGTCGAGCTGGCCCGCGCGGCCAACCCCGACGGCACCGTCACGGCCGTGTGGCCCGGCGCCGAGCCCGGTGCCACCACCCGGGTCCTGATGGCCGACCCCGAGGCCCCCGAGGGCACCTCGATGGGCGTCTTCGTCGACCCGTACACCGGCGAGATACGCGGGCAGCTGCCCAGCTACGGCAGCTCCGGCGCGCTCCCGCTGCGCACCTGGATCTCCGGGCTCCACGTGGACCTGCACCTCGGCGAGCTCGGCCGCAACTACAGCGAGCTGGCCGCCAGCTGGCTGTGGGTGGTCGCGCTCGGCGGCCTGCTGCTGTGGATCGGCCGACGCCGCAAGAACCGGCGGGCGCTCTTCCTGCCCGAGCGCGGCCCGAAGTCGCGCCGCCGCACCCTCTCCTGGCACGGCACGGTCGGCCTGTGGACGGTGGCCGGTCTGGTCGCGCTCTCCGCGACCGGTCTGACCTGGTCGCGGTACGCGGGCGAGAACATCGGCTCCGTCCAGGACCGGCTCGGCGGGGCGACCCCGGCGCTGTCCGCGGCCGTCACCCCCGGCGGCGCGGCGGGCGGCGGCGAGCACGCGGGCCACGGCGCCGGCCACCAGCCGGCACCCGCCGCCCCGAAGGGCACCGACATCGGCATCGACAAGGCCGTCGAGGCGGCCCGCGCGGCCGGGATCGACAGCTCCTCGATCTCCGTCGTGCTGCCCGCGGAGGGCGCCGGCTACGTGGTCAAGGAGACGGACAAGCAGTTCCCGGTCGAGCTGGACTCGGTGGCCGTGAACCCGGCCGACGGGACCGTCCTCGACGAGCTCCGCTTCGCCGACTACCCGCTTCTGGCCAAGCTCACCCGGATCGGCATCGACGCCCACATGGGCGTCTTCCTCGGCCTGTTCAACCAGCTGGCGCTCGCCGCCCTCGGGCTCGCGCTCGTCCTGCTGGTCGTGTGGGGCTACCGCATGTGGTGGCTGCGCCGCCCGGGCCGCCCGGTCGCCCGCGGCGCCTGGCGCAAGGCCCCGGTGACGACGCTGCTGCCGCTGCTCGCGGGGACCGCCCTGGTGGGCTGGTTCGTGCCGATGCTCGGCCTCAGCCTGCTGCTGTTCCTGGCCGTGGACGTGACGGCCGGGTTCGTGGCGAAGGTCCGGGCCGGGCGCGGCCCGGACCCCGCCGGAACGGCCTGATCAGGGGGTGTACTTGTAGCCGACCCGCCGCACGGTCTGGATCGTGTGGCGGTGCTCGGCGCCCAGCTTGCGGCGCAGCCGGGCCACGTGGACGTCCACGGTCCGGCCGTCGCCGACGTGCCCGTACCCCCACACCGTCGTGACCAGCTGGTCACGGGTGTGCACCCGGTGCGGGTGGGCCACGAGATGGGCGAGCAGTTCGAACTCCAGATACGTCAGGTCCAGCGCCCGGCCGTCCACGACGGCGACCCGCTGGACGCCGTCGATGGCCACGGGCCCCTGCTCGCCGGCCGGCGCCGCCGCCACCGGGGCGGGCGGCTGCTGGTCGGCCGGCAGCAGCACCAGGTAGCCGACCATCGGCGGCCGGCCGGGCAGCGTGGGCAGGGCGTGCTGGGGCGCGGGCAGCAGGGTGGCGCCCGGCGGCAGGAAGTCCGCGACCTGCGCGAGGCCGGCGACCTCGTCGGGGTCGACGGCGCGCAGCCGGTGCCGGTCGGCACGGTCCACGCGGGGGCGGAGGGGGGTGAGGGTGGCGGCAGCCTGGGTATGGGCCATGAAAGCTCAACTCTTTCGCGCGAGTTACGGACGGACAGGCGTCGTACGTCATTGCGCGTCGGCCGAAGGCCGGAGGACCGGTACCTACCGGTCGGGGCTTTAGAGGGCCGACGCGTTCCTCACGCGTCGACAGCACCGGTCGAAGTCATGGTGCTGACGGGAAGGCCAGAACGGCTCGAGGTCGTGGCGACCCTTCGCGGTGTCGTTCTCGATGCTGACCATATCCCTATTAAACCAGGAGGGAAGTGCGGTGGGCAGCCCTCGGTCGGCCAAAACCCGTGTCGCGCTGCCCACATGCGTTTCCCACATGCCGGAAGGGGCGCCCACCGTACGGAACGGCGGGCGCCCCTTCCGGGTGCGCGTCCCAGCGGGCGGATCAGACCTGGCCGGCCCGCTCCAGGGCCTCGCAGCAGGTGTCCACGATGAGGCGGGTCACCAGGTACGGGTCCACGTTGGCGTTCGGGCGGCGGTCCTCGATGTAGCCCTTGCCGTCCTGCTCGACCTGCCACGGGATGCGGACCGAGGCGCCGCGGTCGGAGACGCCGTAGGAGTACTGGTCCCACGGGGCGGTCTCGTGCAGACCGGTCAGGCGGTCGTCGATGCCCGCGCCGTAGTTCTTGACGTGGTCGAGCGGCTTCGAGCCCTCGCCCAGCGACTCGCACGCGGTGATGATCGCGTCGTAGCCCTCGCGCATCGCCTTCGTGGAGAAGTTGGTGTGCGCGCCGGCGCCGTTCCAGTCGCCCTTCACCGGCTTCGGGTCCAGCGTCGCGGAGACCTTGAAGTCCTCGGCCGTGCGGTAGAGCAGCCAGCGGGCCACCCACAGCTGGTCGGCGACCTCCAGCGGCGCCAGCGGGCCGACCTGGAACTCCCACTGGCCGGGCATGACCTCGGCGTTGATGCCGGAGATGCCCAGGCCCGCCGTCAGGCAGTTCTCCAGGTGCGCCTCGACGATGTCACGGCCGAAGATCTCGTCCGCGCCGACGCCGCAGTAGTAGCCGCCCTGCGGGGCCGGGAAGCCGCCGACCGGGAAGCCGAGCGGGCGCTCGCCGTCGAAGAAGGTGTACTCCTGCTCGATGCCGAAGATCGGCTCCTGGGCCGCGTACTTCGCGTACACCTCGGCCAGCGCGGCACGCGTGTTGGACTCGTGCGGCGTCATGTCCGTGTTGAGCACCTCGCACAGCACCAGCACGTCGTCGCCGCCGCGGATCGGGTCCGGGCAGGAGAAGACCGGCTTGAGGACGCGGTCCGAGGCGTGTCCCTTGGCCTGGTTGGTGCTGGAGCCGTCGAAGCCCCAGATCGGCAGCTCTTCGAGGGCCGCACCCGTGCCGGGCATGATCTTCGTCTTCGAGCGGAGCTTGGCGGTCGGCTCGGTGCCGTCGATCCAGATGTACTCAGCCTTGAAGGTCACGGGCCTCATCCTTTGGCGTGCGCTGCGGGTGCTTCGGGGCACCGGGCTTCGCTACGCTCGCGACGCTGCGAGAGCTGCGGTGGCGGTGTCTGCGCGCAGCTTCGCAATATCGGATTTCCCGATGGTTGCCCGATTGTGAACCCCGTGTTACTCAGCCTTCCTCCGTATCCCGCAGCCGCCGTGCGACGACGTGCGCGTTCAGCAGCGCCCCGAACCCGGCCCGCCGGATCCGCTCCACCAGCTCGGCGTACGAGGTCCCCAGCGCCTCCGCGGTCCGCCCCAGGTGCCAGTCGCAGTCCGCGAGCCGGCGCAGCAGGTGACCCCGCCGGATCTGGGCCTCCGACAGCCGGAAGGTCTTCAGGTACGCCGTCCGCCCCCGGTGGTCGCTGATCAGCTCGCCGATGTGCTGTTCCCGCCCGGACC
Organism: Streptomyces showdoensis; assembly: GCF_039535475.1. Taxonomy (NCBI): domain Bacteria; kingdom Bacillati; phylum Actinomycetota; class Actinomycetes; order Kitasatosporales; family Streptomycetaceae; genus Streptomyces; species Streptomyces showdoensis. The sequence goes on from NZ_BAAAXG010000026.1 coordinate 3,445,669, forward strand.
GCAGGAACGGCGGCAGGAAGCGGAAGAGCCGGAAGTCCCCCATCCGGTGGACCTGCTCGAAGGCGTACGGGGTCTCCAGCAGGTCCCGCGCCATCAGGCCGTCGTGGGCCTCCGCCCAGGCCCGCTCCTGCGCCCGCGCGGCGGCGCGCAGCTGGGCGAGCGAACGGACGGCGGCGCTCTCCAGGGAGGCGGTGAAGTCCGCGACCGGCGCCCCGTAGAGCGCGTACTGGTGCACCAGCTCCCCGAACAGGTCCTCCACCAGGGTCGGATGCAGCACCCGGTAGTCCTCGGGATGCGGCACGACGAAGGCGGCGGCGAGCGCGTCCGCCACGTACAGCATCGTCCCGCACTGCCCCGGATGGATCTCGAAGACCCGCAGCGCGTCCTCGAGGCCCGGCACCCGCCACCCGGCGTACGCGGCCTCCGCGCGCGGCGACAGACCCCGGCGCACCGCCTCCGCGGACCACTCCTCCCAGGCGACGGACGGCCCGCCGAAGTGGAGCGCCAGATAGCCCTCCAGGGCGAGGTGCAGCGGCAGGAACCGCAGCCGCCGCTCGCCCCGGCGGCGCCGGGCCGGCCGCCGCACCGGCACGGCCGCCGGCGGCTCCTCGCCGAGCCGGGTCCCGTAGGCGGCGGCCTCCGCACCCGCATCCGACCAGTCGGCGACGAAGCCGTGCGGGACGTACGAGGAGTACGCCGTGCCGTCGCCGACCTCGACCGTGGCGGGGCCCGGGCCGCCCGCGTACACCTTGCGGTGCAGCCGCAGGCCCGCGACCGGCTCCGCCCGCACCAGCGGCACGAGCCGCACCCCGCCCCACACCTGGGCGGGCCGGACCTCCAGGCCCGTCAGATCGATCCGCGTCACCGGACCCCCTCCCCGAGGAACAGCTCCACCCGCCGGTCCAGATAGGCGCGCAGGGCGGCGAGCCTCTCGCGCCCCTCCGCGAACCGCGCGATCTCCACGAGCGCCGGCAGATCCTCCGCGTCCCGGATCCCGGCCGTCGGCACCTCCGGGGCGAGCCGGCGCACGTCGAAGACCTCCGCGTCGTATACGGGGTTCACGTGCACCACGCTCGTCCGGTGCTCCGGATCGAGCCGCTCCCGCCACACCCGCAGCACCTCGCCGGCGAGCCCGGGCGGTGCGTTGTCCCAGCCGTCCGAGACGATCACCAGCCGCTCCGGGGCGCCCTCCGGGGCGCTCTCCAGGGCGTCGAGGATCCGCATCCCCAGGGGCGTCGGCCCCCACGGACGCACCAGCAGCGGATCACCGCCGCCCGAGGTCCAGTGCGCCGCGTACCCGCCCGGCGCGGCCAGCGCCTCCAGCAGGAAGTGGCAGCCGAGGGCGACCGCCAGCGGGCGCCGCCGCTTCACCGCCGAGCCGGAGGACGAGAAGCTGTCGTCGAGCACGGCCGCCACCCGCCCCCAGCTCCCCGCGTACGGCCCCGCCACCCGCCGCGCGGCCGCCCGCAGCGCCCCGGTCAGCTCGGCACGGCGCGCCGCCCTCTCCCCGAAGGGGAGGGACAGCACGTACAGCGCGAGCCGGGTCAGCGGCATCACACCGAGGTCCGTCGCCCCCGGGCGGGTCCGCAGCCGCTCCAGCCGGGTCATCCGCGGCGCGATCCGCTCCAGGAACACCTCGCGGGCCACCCCGTGCCGCGCGGCGAACCCCTCGGCGACCGTGAACGGCAGCTCGTACAGCGCCCCCTGCTCGTGGTGCGCCCGGCGGAAGGCCTCCAGCGCGGGGTGCGCGTAACGGGTCCTGCGGCCCGGCGCGAAGAGGAAGTCCCCTACCTCCCCGGTCGTCCCGGCCTCCGCCGCCTGCCCGCCGCTCCCGGGCAGCGGCAGGTGCGCGTGCCGGGCGGCGGCCTTCAGACCCGGGCGGTACTTCACGGCGTCGTGCCCGAGGTCGGCGCGTCCGGCCAGCCAGTCGCGCACGATCGCCCGGGTGCGCCGGTTGTTGACCCCGGCGGCCCGCAGGGCGCCGAACAGCCGGTACACGCGCTGCGGCGGCATCACGGCGAGCCGCGCGGCGATCAGCCGCCCCTCGCCGGGCCCGGCCTCCCGGGGCGTGCGCAGCAGCCGCTCGGCGATCAGGGCCGCGTTGTGGTCGTTGACGTCGAGCGCCAGGGCGGCGGCGTACAGCGGCCGGTAGTTGACGCACACGTACTCGTGCAGGAAGGCCAGCGAGAGCCGCTGCTCGTCGGCCGTCGCGCGGAACTCGCGCTGGCCGGTGGCCGTGAGGGCCGCGTTGACGAAGAGGAGCACGTCCTCGGCGGCGACGAGGTCGGACATCCGGGGGCTCCTCGGGCTCCGGCGGCGAAGGGCGCCGGCCGGGGAATGGGGGTGCGAACAGCGAATACGTTGCTTCAGAGGCAGGTCCCGGAAGTCGCACCGGAGTCCCGCGGCCGGCGAGGAGACGCTAGCACCGGGGGAGGGGAGCGGGGCCACCGGATTACGGGGCCGGGGAGGCTTCCGGGACCTCCCCGGGGCCGGATGTCCGAGCGGGGCGGCAGACTGGTGGGCATGACGAAGATCCCCGGCGCGAAGCCCCGTATCGGTCTGCTCGGCACCGGCCCCTGGGCCGAGCGCACGCACGCGCCCGCCCTCGCGGCGCATCCGGGCGTGGAGTTCAGCGGGGTGTGGGGCAGGCGCCCCGAGGCCGCGGCGGCGCTCGCCGCCGGGTTCGGGACCCGGGCCTTCGCGGGGGTCGACGCCCTCTTCGAGGCGAGCGACGCCGTCGCCCTCGCGCTGCCGCCGGACGTCCAGGCCCCGCTCGCGGCCCGCGCGGCGGCCGCCGGCTGCCACGTGATCCTCGACAAGCCGGTGGCGACCTCGGTCGGCACGGCCCGGGACCTGGCGGCGGCGGTGACCGCGGCCGGGGTCGCGTCCGTGGTCTTCTGCACCCTCCGCTTCGCGGAGCCCACCGCCCGCTGGATCGGCGAACAGACGGCGGCGGGCGGCTGGTTCCTCGGCGAGGCGCACTGGCTGGGCTCCCTCTTCGCACCGGGCTCCGAGAGCGCGTACGCGGCCTCGCCGTGGCGGCGCGACAAGGGCGGCCTGTGGGACGTCGGCCCGCACGTCCTCTCCGTCTACCTGCCCGTCCTCGGCGACGTCACCTCGGTGACCTGCGCCCGGGGGCCCGCCGACACCCGGCACCTGGTGCTGCGCCACACCTCGGGCGCGAGCAGCACCGCGACCCTCACCCTCAGCGCCCCGCCCGGGGCCGCCGAGGCCGCGCTCTCGCTGTACGGGGAGCGGGGGCGGGTGACGATGCCGGGCTGGGACGGCGCCCTGGACGCCTTCGGAGGCGCGGTGGACGCCCTCCTGGAGGCGGTCCGCAGCGGAGAGCCGCACCCCTGCGACGTGCGTTTCGGGGCGCGGCTCACCGAGATCCTGGCGGAGGCCGAGGCGGCGTCCGCCTGACCCGGCCGGGGGGGTCAGCGGGACAGCGCGTCCCGCACGGCCTCCTCGGAGCGGGCGACGACGGCGGTGCCGTCCTCCGCCGTGATGATGGGCCGCTGGATCAGCTTCGGGTGCGCGGCCAGCGCCTCGACCCAGCGGTCCCGGCCCGCCTCGTCCCGCGGCCAGTCCCTGAGCCCGAGCTCCTTCGCGGCGGCCTCCTGCGTGCGCGTGATGTCCCACGGCTCCAGGCCGAGCCGCCCGAGCACGGCCCGGATCTCGTCCGGGCTCGGCACGTCCTCCAGGTAGCGCCGCACGGTGTAGTCGGCGCCCTCGGCGTCCAGCAGGGTGAGCGCGCTCCGGCACTTCGAGCAGGCGGGATTGATCCAGATCTCCATGCCCCCCAACGTACCGCCAAAGCACCGCCAAAGCCCGTCCGACCAGGGGCGATTGTCAGTGGGGGCGACTAAAATGGGGGGTGAGAGCGAGGGTCCCGGGGAGGGCCCTCGCCCACCGTTCGCCAGGAGGTCGCGCATGGCTCTCGCCGTGATCCGGACACCGTCCCTCGAACCCTGGAAGCCGCTCCAGAAGCAGCCGCTGCCCGCGGGCCACCCCCGCGAGTGGTACGTCACCCACAACCGCCGACTGAAGGCCATGCGCCTCGCGATCGCCCTGCTCGACGCGGGGGTCTACATCCCCTCGCGGGCCACCAACGCGAAGATACGCACGACCGCCGTCCAGCTCGGCATCCACCCGCCCTCCGACACCACCTGCCACATGGTGCGCGCCCTGATCCGCTACGGCCGCTGACCCCGGAGGGCGCCGCCCGGCACACCCGGTGCCGGGCGGCGCCCTCCCGTACGCCCGGGGCGCGTCCTACCAGGCCACGGGCAGCCGCTCCGGCAGCCGCTTCATGAAGTTGGTGCGCCACACCAGCTGTTCGGCCGGCACCGCGAGCCGCAGCCCCGGCAGCCGTTCCAGCACGGTCTCCAGGGCGATCTCCGCGTGCCGCTTCCCGAGCGCGGTCGCCGGGCAGTAGTGCCGGCCCCCCGCCGAAGGAGAGGTGGTCGGCCGCGTTCTCCCGGCCGGGCCGGAAGACCAGCGGGTCGGCGAAGTGCTCCGGGTCGTGGTTGGCCGCCTCCACGAGCACCAGCGCCAGCTCGCCCTTGCGCACCAGCACGTCACCCAGCCGCACGTCCTCCAGCGCCAGCCGCGGCAGCCCGTCGCCGATCGACAGGTTCACCCGCAGCAGCTCGTCCATCGCCCCGGCGACCCCGCCGGAGGCCAGCGCCTCCCGCACGTCCGGCCGGGTCAGCACCGACACGAGCGCCATCGTCAGGAACCCGGCCGTGGAGATCACCCCGGCCCCGAACAGCGTCACGCCGACGGTCGCGAGCATCTCGTCCGTCAGGTGCGCGTACGCGGGATCGTCCCGCAGCGCCGCCAGTTCGGCCATCAGCCCGCCGGTCGCCGGGTCGTCGAGCCGCTCCACCATGTACGCCATGTCGCGGTCCCAGTGGAGCCCCGCGGCCTCGATCTCGCGCGGCGCGTTCATGAAGGCCACGTCCAGGCTGCGCAGCAGCCGCGGCCCGTCCTCCTCGGGGATGCCGAGCATCCGGCAGTGCAGCCCCGCCGAGTACGGATCGGCGAAGCCGCCGCGCAGCTCCCCGGGAGCCCCCTCGCCGACCATCGCGTCCAGCAGCGAACCGGCCCGCGCCCGCAGCCACTCCTCCAGACCGGGCGCCTTCGGGTTGATCGCCCTCATCACCGCCTTGCGCAGCCCCGCCCCGGTGATGTTGCCCATGTTGTTCACGACGTGCGGCGGGATGGTCAGCGCGTACTGCCGCGGCGCCCCCGGCGCGGAGGTGTCCTTCAGGCTGAACCGCGGGTCCTCCAGCACCTGCCGGCACAGCCCGTACGAGGACACCAGCCAGGCCTCGGCCCCGGCGAGGGTCCGCACCTTGCGCACCGGCTCCGTCCGCAGCCGCTCCACCTCCTCGGGCAGCCGGGTGCCGTTCCAGTCGAAGGGGAAGGCGGGCAGGGTATCGACCGTGGTGGCCGTCATCGCGGCCCTCCTTCTTCTCCGGTGTGCGCGGCGGGCGTGAGGATGCCGTGCCCCTGGTTGCGCGAGGCCCGCAGCCCGGACCCCCGGGCGTACAGCAGGTCCGCGAGCGGCAGGGCCTGGTGGTAGACGTTCAGCGAGGAGGGCACCCCGAGGATCGCGGGCGTGTCCAGGAACAGCGGCACCTCGGCGCAGATGTACTCCCGGCACACCTCCCGCTGCCGGTCGGTGATCTCCTGCCCGGGCGTCAGCTTCCCGGCCAGGAAGATCCCGGCCAGCGCGTCACAGGTCCGGCGCACCACCGCATCCCCGGCCACGGCCGCCACGGTCTCCACGTGCAGCGCCCGGTACGCGGGCACCCCGGTGAACTCCGACATCCCCCGGGCCCGCAGCCGCAGCCCCGAAGGATCCTCCTCGGCCACCGCCGCGTGCACCTTCGCCCGCACCCCCCGCAGGTTCTTCACGGCCTTCCGCCGCGCCTCGTCGGCCCCGTACCCGAGCGCCTCGTACATGTCGGCGACATGCAGATCGGTGTAGACGAAGTCGACCGTCTCGAAATGTGCGAGCCCCCAGCGCGCCAGATCGCGCAATCGCTGGGCCGTGAAGTAGCTGTTCCCCGGGGAGACGCCGATGACCACGTGCGCGCCCTCGTCTGCGATGACGCGGCAATGGTCGGTGTACGGCTGGAGTTGGAGCGTCTCTGCAGGGGCGATAGCCGCCTGAGTCACGTTCTGAATCCTCATCGCGCCTACTAGTCCCAGCGGAGCCCAGTGCTCCGGGTGTGGCGGCAGCGACGACGACACGCTATCGATCCGTCACGGAGAGCGAGTCATCTACCGGCGGGTAGGGGCGGGAATTCGTCACCTCTTCGCATTCCCGTCGCACGGGGGACACGGGCGAGGGCGGCGCGGATCGTGTCGGCGGGGTCGGGGAGGGGGACACCGAGGCCGCGGACGAGGCCGACGACCTCGGTGAGGGAGGTGCGGCGGCGGAGGGCGACGCGGTGGAGGTACTGGAGGCTGAAGTCCTGCACCTCGGGCACCTCGCCGTCCTGCAGGTCGTCGAGCCTGAGCAGCTCCGTGGCCTCGCCGAACGACAGCCCGGGCGGCAGGTCGTCGTGCGAGGGCGTGATCCCGCAGGCGCGCAGCCGCTTCGCGATGTCCCGCGGACTCGTCGCGAGGAGGCTCGCGGCCATCACGACGTGCGTGAAGGGCACGGGCGCGTTCGAGGAGGTCCACCAGTTGAAGGGACCGAAGGGGCGCAGGATCTCGCGGTCGAGCGCGGTGGGCCGCGCGGGCACGTCGAGGGCGACGTCGAAGCCGTAGGACCGCAGTCGGGCGACCTTGCGGCGCAGCTCGGGCAGGTCGTCCGGCCCGTCGAGCACGACGGTGTACAGGGGCGGTTCGGCCGGGACCAGGAGCTCCCGCTCGAACTCGTCCGTGAGCAGGGGCACGTCCTCGGGTCCGGCGTCCGCGGGAAACGCGCGGGGAACCGTGAAGCCGAGCCGGGTGAGCCGCGCGAGCACCGCGGCCAACGGCAGCCCCAGCCGGGCCGCCGCGCGAACCGCGTGTCCGGGAGGCGTCACCCTCGCCCGGTCGAGCCAGGGAGCACGACCGGTTCCCCGTTCGCTCAGCAGCATCAGGTCCTCCGCCGAAGGGCGCGGGGGGAGGCCACCGGGATCGACGGCCAGACCGTACGCCGTGAGCCGACGGCACACCTCGGCGACGGACAGGTCCGACGCGACGGCGACCCGGGCGATGTGTCCCGGCGGGACGGCCGTGTCGGAGTCGAGGAGGCCGGCCTCGTCGGACATCGGTCTTTCGACGAGCAGGTCGTCCGACGCGGCGGCCTGGCGCTCGACGTGCTCGGGCACGGTCAGCCCGAAGCCGCGCAGATGTGCCGCGGTCGCCGCCACGTCCGCTCGCATGCGGGCGGCGGCGTCGTGGAGGACGTTCGCGGTGACCCGGCTGCGTCGTGTGAGGGGGTACGCGGCGCCCTCTCCGAAGGCCCGGGCGTTCGCCGCGGTGAGCCGGGCGTCGGGCTCCCAGTGCAGGGGGTCCGCGTCGGGGAACCCGAGCCCGGCCACCCGCTCCGCGATCTCACGGGAGGTGGACGCGAGGAAGCGGGCCGCGTCGGGGATGCCGCCCAGCCTGCGTGCGGAGGAACCGAGGAGCCACTGGTCGGAAGGCACGGCCCGCAGGACCGGTCCCACGTCGCCGATCTCGGGGCACAGCTCCGCCAGGTCGTCCAGCGCCGGGTGCCGCCTGGCGAGCAGCCGCCACAGGTAGACATGGTCGGGCACGTCCTCCCCGTCCTTCGCCCAGCGGGCCGAGGAGTACCCGCTGCCGCCGCGGGACCTCGGCAGAAGGGAGAAGTCCATCGGCAGGAACCCGGCCGTCGCGGTTCCGAAGGACAAGCCCTTGAACACCAGGTCCCGCCCGCGCGCGGCCAGTGCCGAGGTCGCGATGTCGGCGAGGACGGGACTCTCCGCGGCCACCCGGCAGACCCACTCGAACCCGGGCACGCCTTCGCCCGCATCCGCATCCGCGGGCGCGTCCGCATCCGTGAGGGCGTCCACGTCCACGTCGGCGAGGATCCCCGCCGCCCGCCGCAACAGGTCGCCCACGACGGGTGCCACGTCGTCGACGACATGCTGCCGGTCCACCGACAGGCTCCCCGGCGACCAGGGCCCGCTGAGGTTCACCACGGCGCCGGTCAGGCCGGAGCCCTTCGCGCCGAAGACCCCCGTCGAGCGCACCTTCGGTGCGACGAGGAGTCCGTCCACCAGGAGCGCGCCGCCGCGCTCGCACCAGACCACGTGCACGCCCTCCGGGGCCTCGGCCCAGGGGACGAGCGAGCCGTGCGCGTTGAGGGCGGGCTCGGTCTCCCCGTAGGCCTGCGTCCGCGTCCGCAACACCCCCGGCACCCACTCGCTCACCACCCCGCCGTGCTCCGCCGTCGTCGCGAACTCCGCGATCCCCAGCACCCGTTCCAGCACGTCGACGCAGGACCAGCCCTCCTCCAGCGTCCCCGGCCGCAGGTACAGCCGCACCGTGGTGCCCGGCTCCCGGCCGCGCGCCGCGCGCTCGACGATCCGGAACAGGTGCCCGGGCCCGCACACCGACACCTCGTACACCGGCCCGGGAACGCCGTCGCGGCCCATCCGGCAGGTCGTGACCCGGATGTCGTCGGCGAGCATGAAGTAGCTGAGCACGCCGATGCCGAAGCGGCTGTTGGGGTAGAGCGTGACGGGCGGGTCGAGCCGCTCCCAGTCGGCCCGCTCCAGGGTGAACTCCAGCTGCTCGGCGAAGCGCGACCCGGCCCGCGAGAAGACTCCGCGGAGCTCCGCGTCCCCCATGCCGACGCCGTCGTCCCGGCACTCCAGGTACTCCCGGCCGTCGTCGTCGACGCCCTGCGCGAAGGCGATCCGCCCCCGGTACGGGGACGAGGAGGGCGGGCCCGTCCGGTCCAGGTACTCGCCGCGGGCCCGCCGGTAGCGGCAGGCGTCCAGGGCGTTCTGGTACAGCTCGCGGACCGCCAGGTCGCGGGACTTGTAGAGCTGCACGCCCATCGCCAGGTCCAGCATCCGGCGCCCGTCGCCCCGGAAGCGCGCGTACCCGTCGAAGGCGCCCTCGCTCGGCACCACGCCGTCGCCGGACAGCCGGGCCGGCAGCTCGGGCAGCGGCTGGGTGATCCGGTCGCGCGCGGTGCGCCGCACCGTGTGCAGCAGCTCGTCTGCACGGGCCGCGTACTCCCGCAGCCCCTCCACCACGGCCTCGTGCCGGCACTCGGCCCGCAGCACCGGAACGTCGTGCGGGCCGCCCCAGTTGGCCCCGTCCAGGGTGCGGCGCAGCGCGTCCAGGTCGACCGGGTACGGGATGGGCAGGTGCTCGGCGACGATCGCGGGCAGCGCCGTCATCTCGATCGCCATGCCGTGCGCGAGCGCGAGCAGCAGGGCCAGCCGCTGGTCCCGGATCCGCTGGTGGCCGGGGCCCGAGCGGACCCGGTCGTCGGTCGACAACAGGGTGAGGAACTCCGGGTGGCACACGTCGGGACCGCGCCGCAGCCCGTGCAGCAGGGCCGTCACCCGGCGCGGCGCCAGCGCCTCGCCGAGCCCCTCCGCCGCCTCGCCCAGCTCGTCCAGCAGCCGGCGTACGGGATCGGGCCCCGCGAACTCCCGCTGCTGCGCCAGCCAGCGGTGGAACAGCCACCAGCCGACCGCCGGCTCGGCCCCGGGCGCGCGCCGGGCCCGCTGGACGAGCGCCTGGTCCCCCTCCGTGAAGACCTCGAAGGAGCGGCGGTCCGCCGAGGGCTCCGCCACCGGGGCCAGGGACCAGGGCCGGACCGCCGCGAGCTGCTCGACGCGGAGCAGGCAGTGCGCCCGGTACAGGAACGGGAACAGGGCGAGGAGCGCCGCCTCCGCGGGATACAGGTCGAGGTCCGGGCCCTGGCCGGGCTCGCCCAGCAGCCACTCGACCTGCTCCAGGAAGCGCGCCGGGAGCCCCGGATCGTCCCAGGGGTCCTCGCCGTCGCGTGCGCGGGCGTCCGCCCGTAACCCGTCCCGTATCCCGGCCAGCCGGGTCGCCACCGTCCCGGCCAGCTCCCGGTGCGCCCGCGTGTCCCGGTCGGCCGCCACGTGCCCCCACACGGCGGAGCCGCCGACGGCGCGCACCCAGGGATCGGCGGGGGCGTCCGGCGCGGGCGGGGGAGCGGGCGCGTGGACGTGCAGGCTGCCGATCGAACCGGCCTGGACCACCGGCCCCGTCAGCGCCCCGCCGTCGACGACGTTGCGGGTCCCGCCCTGCTCCACTCCCCGCCCCTTTCTTCCGCTGCGACACGAAGGAGAGACGAACGTAGCAAGCGGCGGGGCCCCGTCAGAGCCAGTTGCGTTCCCGGGCCGCCAGCGCGGCCCGGAAGCGGTTCGGCGTGCCCAGGCGCCGCAGGAGCGCGGCGACGTGGCCCCGGTAGGTCCGGAGGGACATGCCGAGTTCACGGGCGCCCGCCTCGTCCTTGTCCACCCGCGCCATGGTGTGCAGGACGCGGCGCTCGGTGTCGCTCGGCAGGCCGTCCACGATCCCGGAGGAGCGGGCCCAGCGGTACTCGAAGAGGGCGAGCAGCGGTGACACGAGCCCCGGCTGGCGGACGATCACGGCTCCCCGCGTGATGTCCTCGGGGTCGGTGGCGACCATGGCGGTCCGCCGGTCGAAGATCACCATCCGTTCGAGCGGCCGGGCCGTGCCCCGCACCTGGGCGCCGCGCTCCGTCAGCTCCGACGCGAAGCGCCCGACCTCCGGGGCACCGAGCGCACCCGCGTGCACGAGGGTCCGCATCCGCAGGCCCCGGCGCAGGTACTTCAGGTCGGAGGCCCTGACCGTCTCGAACTCGGCGGCCAGGATGGGGCCCGGGTAGGTGGTGAGCCGCTCCTCGCGGGCGAAGAACGACAACTCGTCCACGCAGGAGGCCACTTGGTCGAGCCCCTCGACGTGCTGCAGTTCGACGACCTGCCCCCGCCGACCCGTCCGCCGGTCCGCGATCAGGCTCTCCACCAGGTGGCGTGAGGAGGCGACCCGCCGGATCTCGCCCTGCAGCCCGTGGATCCGGCTCCGCGCCAGCCGGTCGACCACGGACACCGGATCCGCGCCGCTGAACGTCCGCTGGTCGGCCGTGGTCACCATGCCCAGGTCCTGGAGCCGGCCGAGCACGCTGCCCGCGCTCTCCCGGTCGATCCCGCACGCGACGGCGACCTCGGCGATCCCGATCCCCGGGGTGCGCAGGGTCGCCCGGTAGACCGCCTCCTCGCCCGCGCTCACCCCGAGCAGCGCGAGAGTGTTGCCTTCCACCGTGTCCGCCCCGCATTCCCGTTCAGCCGTCCGGAGGGGCAGGGGTCGCGCGCCCCACAGCGTGTGCCCCTGCCCCGCGGCGGGGCCCCCCGCCCCCACAGCGCGGGCCCTGCCGAACGGAGATCGTCCACCAGGCCGGGCGCCCCTTCCCAGGGACCTAAGCCCGTACCCGGCGGGACCAACGCCCCTGCCCCGCCGTCGCCGTTCCGGGTGGTCCCGGACCGCCCGGAACGGCGCGCGGCGCCCCGGTTCGATGCCAAGGCGCGGGCCCGGAGGGGGAGTTCACCCCCGGACGGCCCGCGCGTCGGCGCGGGACGGTGCGCCCCGCGCCGCGGGACGACCCATACGGCGGACTTATGGGGCCATAGGCCGGGCCACGGGCGGAGCGTCCTGGCCTGCAGGAAGCTGCAGCCGAAGTCCGCAGGTAGTGCCCCCGTCTCCGGCCGTGATCCGGCTCGGGCCGCTCCTAGCGTGGTCGGGGCCGTGGTGACGCCTCCGGGGCAGTCGCGCCGGATCGAAGGGGCCCGAGCCCTGAACCGACAGAGGAGAAGAGCCGCAGTGAGACGGAAACACAGGAGCCTCGCAGCGATCGGCGCGCTCGCGAGCGGCCTGCTGATGAGCGGGCCGGCGGTCGCGGAGACCGGTGCAGGCGACAGCGACGACGGGGTTCTGGTCGTCGCGGAGGACACGATCCCCGAGTTCGATTACATCGCGCACGTGACGGAGCCCGAGGGCGAGGACGACGGGCTCCCCGGTGGCCTGATCAAGGTGACGACCCGCGACGGCGACACCCTGTTCGCCTACTGCCTCGACGTCCGCACCGCCCTGAGGAAGGGCGCCGCATACCGGCAGGCCGACCGGTCCGAGGTGCCCACGCTGAAGGACAACCCGGACGCGGCGAAGGTCGACTGGGTCCTTCAGCACGGGTACCCGTGGCTCTCTGAGGCCGAACTCGGCAAGCTGATAGGCCGCACGGTGTCCAAGAAGGCGGCGGCCGGAGGCACCCAGGCCGCCATCTGGCGCCTCACCAACCACGTCAAGGCGGTCCCCTGGGATCCGGCGGGCGCCGCCCTCGCCGACTACCTCGTGGCACACGCCGTCGACGCCACGGAACCGGCTCCCTCGCTGGTCCTCGACCCCGGCACGGTGACCGGGCCGGCCGGGTCGGTCCTCGGTCCGCTCACGATCGGCACCACCGGCGATCAGGTCGGCGCCTCTCTCGACCCCGCGGCCGTGGCGGCCGGCGTGACGCTGACCGACCGCGGGGGAAAGGTGGTCTCGGACGCCGAGGGCAGGCTGGCCCAGTCCGCGAGGGACGGCGAATCGCTGTTCGTGAAGGCCCCGGCCGGTGCGCGGCCGGGCACCGCGACCGTCTCGGCGATGTCCTTCGTCCCGGTCCCGGTCGGTCGCAAGCTGGTCGGCGAGGGCAGCCAGGCCCTGGCCCTCATGACCGGAGACCGGGTCCCGTTCCTCGCGCACGCGACGGTGGGCTGGACCGGCGGCGCTTCGCCGTCACCCACTCCCACCGCCGACCCCGGAGGCTCGCCGAGCCCGACCCCGTCCGTTCCCCCGAGCGCCTCCCCGACCGCACCGGGCTCGCCCGGCGTGCCGACGAGCCCGGACCCGAGCGGGAGCACGGGTCCCGCCCCCGCGCCCTCGGGCGGCGCGGACGGAGGCACCGAACTCGCCTCCACCGGCAGCAGCCGCGCCGCCCTCGGCTTCGTCCTGGTGGCGGCCGGCGGACTGTGCGTGATCGGCGCCCTCGTCGTCCTGGTCCACGAGTGGCGACGCCGCTGCCGGACCATGGACTGAGCCGGACGCGGGCCGGGCGCGGGCCGGACCGGACGCCGGAAGGGCCCCGGTCCGGCGCGATGCCGGCCCGGGGCCCTTCCGTCGAAAGCTGTGCGCGTGCGCAGGTCAGAAGACCTCCACCGGCTTAGAGGTCGAAGTAGAGCTCGAACTCGTGCGGGTGCGGGCGCAGCTGGATCGGGGCGATCTCGTGGGTGCGCTTGTAGTCGATCCAGGTCTCGATCAGGTCGGAGGTGAAGACACCGCCGGCCTGGAGGTACTCGTTGTCGTCCTCGAGGGCGTTGAGGACGGCCTCCAGGTTGGTCGGGACCTGCTGCACGTTCGCGTGCTCCTCGGGAGCCAGCTCGTACAGGTCCTTGTCGATCGGCTCCGCCGGCTCGATCTTGTTCTTGATGCCGTCGAGGCCGGCCAGGAGCAGGGCCGAGAAGGCGAGGTACGGGTTCGACGACGGGTCCGGCGCGCGGAACTCGACGCGCTTGGCCTTCGGGTTCGAGCCCGTGATCGGGATGCGCATGGCGGCGGAGCGGTTGCGCTGCGAGTACACCATGTTGACCGGGGCCTCGAAGCCCGGGACCAGACGGTGGTACGAGTTCACCGTCGGGTTGGTGAAGGCGAGCAGCGACGGGGCGTGCTTGAGGATGCCGCCGATGTAGTAGCGCGCGGTGTCCGACAGGCCCGCGTAGCCGGCCTCGTCGTAGAAGAGCGGCTGGCCGCCGGTCCACAGCGACTGGTGGACGTGCATGCCCGAGCCGTTGTCGCCGAAGATCGGCTTCGGCATGAAGGTCGCGGTCTTGCCGTTGCGCCAGGCGACGTTCTTCACGATGTACTTGAAGAGCATCAGGTCGTCGGCCGCGGCGAGCAGCGTGTTGAACTTGTAGTTGATCTCGGCCTGGCCGGCGGTGCCGACCTCGTGGTGCTGGCGCTCGACCTGGAGGCCGACGTTCTCCAGCTCCAGGGAGATCTCGGAACGCAGGTCGGCGAAGTGGTCGACCGGCGGGGCCGGGAAGTAGCCGCCCTTGTAGCGGACCTTGTAACCGCGGTTGTTCTCCTCCGCACCGGTGTTCCAGGCGCCGGCCTCGGAGTCGATGTGGTAGAAGCCCTGGTTCGCCGAGGTCTCGAAGCGGACCGAGTCGAACACGTAGAACTCGGCCTCGGGGCCGAAGTACGCGGTGTCGGCGATGCCGGTGGAGGCCAGGTACGCCTCCGCCTTCTTCGCGATGTTGCGCGGGTCACGGCTGTACTGCTCGCCCGTGATCGGGTCGTGGATGAAGAAGTTGATGTTCAGCGTCTTGTCGCGGCGGAAGGGGTCCACCCGGGCCGTCGACAGGTCGGCGCGCAGCGCCATGTCCGACTCGTGGATGGCCTGGAAGCCGCGGATCGACGAACCGTCGAACGCGAGCTCCTCCGCCGGGTCGAAGGCCGTCGCCGGGATCGTGAAGTGCTGCATCACGCCCGGAAGGTCGCAGAAGCGGACGTCGACCATCTTGACGTCGTTGTCCTTGATGAACTTCTGGACCTCGTCGGCGTTCTGGAACCCGTGCTTCTCGGACATCCAACTCCTCCTACTCCCGGCCCGGGGAGGGGCGGGCTTGCAGCTCGATGGTGCGGCCAGTGCGGTGGCACACGCAGGACCCGACCATAGGCAGACCGGATTTCTCAAGCATGACCCATTTGTTTCGTCGAAGTTAACCGGCCCGGGTGGGCCGTCACCCGTCCGCCGCACTGTGCGGACCCAGGCCGAAGTGATCAAAAACGGGCACAGTACCGTGGTCGGGTGGACAACAGGCAAGCACTCGGATCATGGCTCTCCGGACCGCGCGCCGCGGCCGAAGAAGCGGGCGTGGACTTCGGTTACCGGGGGCAGCAGCTCGGTCTGCCCGAGGAGGGGCCCGGCTCGATCGCCCGCCCCGGCCGCCGGCTCGGCGCCCTCGCCGTCGACTGGGCCCTCTGCATGCTGATCGCATACGGCCTGATCACCCACGGCTACAGCCAGGCCACCGGCAACTGGGCGCTGCTCATCCTGCTGGTCCTGAGCGTGCTCACGGTCGGCACCGTGGGCTCCACCCCCGGCAAGCGCCTCTTCGGCCTCCGGGTGGCCTCGGTGCACGGCGGCCGCCTCGGCCTCCTCCGGGTGGCCCTGCGCAGCCTCCTCGTCTGCCTGGCCCTCCCGGCCCTCATCTGGGACCGCGACGGCCGCGGCCTGCACGACCGCTTCTCCGGCGCCGTCCAGGTCCGGATCTGACACCGGCACCCGCAGCACGCGCACAGGGAAGCGCCCCGGACCGAATCGATCGGTCCGGGGCGCTTCCCGTCGTACGTGCCGCGCGTGTCGTACGTCGCCGTACGCTCAGCGCATCTTTCCGCCGCGCGGCATCCGCATGCCCTTGGGCATCGGACCCTTCGGCAGCGGCATGTTGCTCATCAGGTCGCCCATCGCCCGCAGCCGGTCGTTGGTGGCCGTCACCTGGGGGCCGGCCAGCAGCCGGGGCAGCTTCAGCATCTTGGTGCGGATCTTCTTGAGCGGCACCTGGCCCTGGTCCTCGTCGTTGCCGACGATGATGTCGGTCACCGGGACGTCCACGACGATGCGGGCGATCTTCTTCTTCTCGGCCGCGAGCAGCGTCTTCAGCCGGTTCGGGTTGCCCTCGCCGACCAGCACGACGCCCTGACGGCCGACGGCCCGGTGCACGACGTCCTGGTTGCGGTTCATCGCCACCGCCGGGGTGACCGTCCAGCCGCGCCCGATGTTCTGCAGCACCGCCGCGGCCGCGCCCGGCTGGCCCTCCATCTGACCGAAGGCCGCCTTCTCGGCGCGCCGGCCGAAGACGATGGCCATCGCCAGGAACGCCAGCACGAAGCCGAGGATGCCCAGGTAGACCGGGTGACCGATCAGGAAGCCGATCGCGAGGAGGACACCGAGTACGACGATGCCCACGCCCGCGACGACGAGACCGACCTTGGGATCGGCCTTCCGGGTCATCTTGTACGTGAGGGCGATCTGCTTCAGTCGCCCGGGGTTCGCGGCGTCAGCGCCGCCCGTGTTTGCACTCCTCGCCATGTCCTGAAGTTTACGTGGCCCGGGAAGCCCGGCCCGACACCGCCTCCAGGACGTGCTGGGCCTCCACCCGGTCCTTGGCGCGGCGGCGGTCCTCCAGGACGGAGGTCCAGGCGTTGCTGCGGGCCCTGCGCTGCCCGCGGGAGAGCAGCAGGGACTCGACGGCCCGGAGGGCGTCGGTGACGGACGGGAGCGCCGTGGCGCGGATCTGCGCGGCCTGCATGGGTGAGGGCCTCCGTGAACGCTCGGTGGCGGTGAGTGAGTAAATCCTCACGCATCGGTGTTACCAGGGCGTGACCCGGCGGTCAAACACTGATGAAACCCTGATGCGCCGAAGCGGCCGTCCGGAGGAACGGCCGCTTCGCGGACAACACCTGGTCAGGCGGGGTCAGGCGGGGTCAGGTCGGGTCAGACGGCCTGGGCCGCGTCCACCGCGCCCGCGCGCTTCTCGATCGCCTGCTGGTACAGACGGCCGGCCCGGTAGGAGGAGCGGACCAGCGGGCCCGACATCACACCGGAGAAGCCGATCTCGTCGGCCTCCTCCTTCAGCTCCACGAACTCCTGCGGCTTCACCCAGCGCTCCACGGGGTGGTGCCGGACGGAGGGGCGCAGGTACTGCGTGATGGTGATCAGCTCGCAGCCCGCGTCGTGCAGGTGCTGGAGGGCCTCGCTGACCTCCTCGCGGGTCTCGCCCATGCCGAGGATCAGGTTCGACTTCGTGACCAGACCGTAGTCACGCGCCTTGGTGATGACCTCCAGCGAACGCTCGTAGCGGAAGCCGGGGCGGATCCGCTTGAAGATCCGCGGCACGGTCTCGACGTTGTGCGCGAAGACCTCGGGGCGGGAGGCGAAGACCTCCTCCAGGAGCTCCGGCACCGCGTTGAAGTCGGGGGCGAGCAGTTCGACCTTGGTGCGGCCGTCGGCGCGCCCCGCGGTCTGCTCGTGGATCTGGCGGACGGTCTCCGCGTACAGCCAGGCGCCGCCGTCCTCCAGGTCGTCGCGGGCGACGCCGGTGATGGTGGCGTAGTTCAGGTCCATCGTGACGACGGACTCGCCGACGCGGCGGGGCTCGTCACGGTCGAGGGCCTCCGGCTTGCCGGTGTCGATCTGGCAGAAGTCGCAGCGCCGGGTGCACTGGTCGCCGCCGATGAGGAAGGTCGCCTCGCGGTCCTCCCAGCACTCGAAGATGTTGGGACAGCCCGCCTCCTGGCAGACCGTGTGCAGGCCCTCGCTCTTCACGAGGCCCTGGAGCTTGTTGTACTCCGGCCCCATCTTCGCGCGGGTCTTGATCCACTCGGGCTTGCGCTCGATGGGGGTCTGGGCGTTCCGGACCTCCAGGCGCAGCATCTTGCGTCCGTCGGGTGCGACTGCGGACACATCGGCTCCTGTAGCTTCGATTCTTCGGCGCACACCAGGGTACGCCGTTGCTTCCCATGCCTTACTACGTCCGGCCAACCTCTGGCCGGCGCCACGCATTCCTCAGGCGGAGGCCCGAGCGGTCTCCGGCTCCGCGGTCCGCTCGATGTCCCGGGGCCTGAGCTCCGCGTTCTCCAGCACCTCGCGCAGGTGCCCCTCGACGACCGGGAGCACCTCCTCGATGGTGATGTCCCGGCCCAGCTCGTTGGCGAGCGAGGCCACGCCCGCGTCGCGGATGCCGCACGGGATGATCCGGTCGAACCAGGTGTTGTCCGGGTTCACGTTGAGCGCGAAGCCGTGCATGGTGACGCCCTTGGCGACCCGGATGCCGATCGCGGCGAGCTTCCGGTCCTCGCGCCGCTGGCCCGCGTTGGACGGGGCGTACTCCGGGCCGTTCAGCCGGGGGTCGAACTCCTCGTCGGTCAGCCGCGGGTCGAAGTCCAGCGAGAGCCCGCCGAGCGAGGGGCGCTGCTCGACCGGGTCGCCGAGCACCCAGACCCCGCTGCGGCCCTCGATGCGGGTGGTCTCCAGGCCGAAGTCGGCGGCCGTGCGGATCAGCGCCTCCTCCAGCCGGCGGACGTGGGCGACCACGTCGACCGGGCGGGGCAGCTTCATGATCGGGTAGCCGACCAGCTGGCCGGGGCCGTGCCAGGTGATCTTGCCGCCGCGGTCCACGTCCACGACGGGCGTCCCGTCCAGGGGGCGCTCGCTCTCCGCGGTGCGCCGGCCCGCGGTGTACACCGGCGGGTGCTCCAGCAGCAGACAGGTGTCGTCGACCTCGTCCGCGAACCGGGCGGCGTGCACCTCGCGCTGCTTGTCCCACGCCGCCCGGTACTCCACGGCGTCCTCGCCGAAGCCCAGACGGACGAATCGCAGCTCACTCACGGCCATGCCTCCTCCTGGATGCCGAAGGCCGGGTTCCGGGGATCGTCCCGGGGCGGGAGCCGGCTCGGCACCATGCGTCATACGCGCCCATGCCACTGTACGGCGGAACGCCGAACAGCCGTCCGGCAGGTGCGCGGGGGCACGTGCGCGCTGCTCCGGAGGCCTGCGCTTCCGGCACTGGCGTAAAGAAGTCTCCGCGTTCCTCACACGATCGGATGAATGTGGGGCGAAGGTGGCGGTTAGGGCGGAGTCTGCCGCTAAATTCACGCCGTTCCATGAGGGCCATGAGGGTCCGCACGGGCGGGCTGCCACCCGGCCCGGAAGGCAGGAGACCGCACAGCTGATGACGGAACGACCCCCGCAGCGCATCCCGAACCGCCAGCTCGCCGCGCTCATCGCCGAGGCCGGCTTCTCCAACGCGGGCCTCGCCAGACGGGTGGACCAGCTCGGCCTGGAACACGGGCTCGACCTGCGGTACGACAAGACCTCGGTCACCCGCTGGCTGCGCGGGCAGCAGCCGCGCGGCACCACCCCCGCGCTGATCGCCGAGGTCTTCACCCGGCGCCTGGGGCGCCGGCTCTCCGCCCAGGACCTGGGGCTCGACGCCTGCGCCCCGGTCTACGCGGGGCTGGAGTTCGCGGCGACGCCGGAGGAGGCCGTCGACATCGTCAGCGGCCTCTGGCGCAAGGACTCCGGCAGCCACGCCGAGCTGCGGAAGATCGCCTTCACCCCGGCCGGACTCGTCGTCCCCAGCCGGGACTGGCTGATCGGACGCGCCGACGAGCGGGTGGCCCGCGGCGAGCCCGGCGCCCCGGCGGGCGCCCCGGGGGACCCGCGCGTGCCGGCCCAGGGACGTTTCTCGGTGCCCCGCCAGCGCGGCACCGACCGCGGCCCGGGACAGCGGGTCTCCAGCGGCGACATCGCCGCCCTGCGCTCCGTGGGCGAGCTCTTCCGCACCCTCGACCACGCCTACGGCGGCGGCCACGCCCGCCAGGCCCTCGTCCGCTACCTGGAGCACGAGGCCGAGCCGATGCTGCGCGGCACCTACGGGGAGAACACCGGCCGCCGGCTCTTCGGGGCGGCCGCGGACCTCACCCGGCTGGCCGGCTGGACCTCGTACGACATCGCCGCGCACGGCCTCGCCCAGCGGTACTTCGTCCAGGCGCTGCGGCTCGCCCAGGCGGCCGGGGACCGCGCGTACGGCTCGTACGTCCTGATCACCATGAGCCACCAGGCCGTCTACCTCGGCCACGGCCGCGAGGCCGTCCAGCTCGCCCGGGTCGCCCAGCAGGGCGTCGGCTCCGCCGCCCCGCCCGTCGTCCAGGCGCTGCTGCACTCCGTCGAGGCCCGCGGCCACGGCGTCCTCGGCGACTCCCGGGCCTGCGGCGCCTCCCTCGCCCGCGCGGAGCGCGCCCTGGAGGCCGCCCGGCCCGGCGACGAGGTGCCCTACTGGGCCAGGCCCTTCGACGAGGCCCAGCTGGCGGACGAGTTCGGGCACTGCCACCGCGACCTCCAGCAGTACCGGGCCGCCGCCCAGCACGCCGAGCGCGCCCTCCAGCTCCGCGCCCCCGGCTACGCCCGCAGCCGCCTGTTCTGCCGCGTCGTCCTGGCCTCCGCCCGGCTCGCCCTCGGCGAACTCGACCAGGCCTGCGCCCTCGGCGCCGAGGCCGCCCAGCAGGCCTCCGAGATGCGCTCGGCCCGCGCGGTCGAATACGTCCGCGACTTCGAACGCCGCCTGGAGCCCTACCGCGACGCTCCGGCCGTCCGGACCTACCGGGACCGGGTGGCGGCCCTGGGTTGAGGCCCTGTCGTCCGGACCGGACCGGACCGCGGCGTCCGCCCGATGCCGGTCCGTTCCGATCCGAAGGGCTTGGCTAAGCCGCCTCCGCCTCCGAGGCCGCCCCCGCCGGCCGCAGCCCCAGGTCCGCCAGCAGCGTCGTCGCCGCCCGGCGGGCCGAGGCGAGGGCGCCGACCGGGGTGCCGGTGCCGCGGTGGTCGCCGCACACGTACAGCCCGGACAGGACCCGGACCGGGCGCTCCGGGTCGAAGGGCGGCCGCATCGCCGGGAAGGCGTACGGGGTGTGGTGCAGCGCCAGCAGCTCCCACTCGTCCGTCGACGCGCCGTACAGCGTCGCCAGGTGCTTGCGGACCCGCCGCTCGGTGTCGTCCGGCGCGGTCCCCAGCACCGTCGAGGTGATCAGCGTCCGCCCGGCCGGCGCGCGGGACGGGTCGACCGCGCTCATCACGGCGGTGTGGGCCACCGGGCCGCCCGGGTCGGACTCCAGCATCAGCACCGGGTCCGCGGTGGGCGCGACCGGCGCCGTGTGGTGCAGCACGGTCGCCGCGTGGTACTCCGGCACGCACAGCCCCGGCAGCAGCTCCGCCGCCGTCCGCCCGCCCGTCGCCAGGATCACCGAACGGCAGGCGAACACCCCGTGCTCCGCCGTCGTGACCCGTGCGATCGACACCTCGGTGACCTCGACGCCGGTACGGACCGTCCCCGGCGGCAGCCCCGCCGCGAGCCGCTCCGGCAGCGCGTCCGAACCGCCCGCCGGCACGCTCGGCCGGCCCCGCGCGAAGGAGCGCAGCGCGAGGTCCGCGCGGCGGCTGGAGGTGGTGAGGTCCGGGTCGCCGAGCAGCGCGGCGACCAGCGGACGCAGCACCCCCTGGACCGTACGGGCGGGCAGCCGGGCCGTCAGGGCCTCGCGGGCGCTCCGCTCCGCGCGGCCGAGCAGCCGCTGGGTGGGCGTGGTGGCCAGCCGCACCAGCGAGGCGCCGAGCCGCGCCTGGTCGAGCGAGGTGGCCGGATTCCGCGGGGCGCTCGCGAGGGCGCGTGCCCTGGCACGTGCTCCCCCCACGACCGAGGGCCCCGCGCCCCGCGAGCTCCACGGGGCGTGCGGCGCCCCCCACCGCCCGTACCGGCCGTCGCTGTGCACGACGACCCCGGGGGCGAAGGCGCGCAGCGGGACGCCCTCCAGCCGTGGCGCGGTGAACAGCGGCCCGAGCCGGTCGAGCCGGAAGCCGTCGACGGTGTCCGTCGCCATCCGGCCGCCGATCCGTGGTGCCGCCTCCAGGACCGTGACCGAGAGGCCGGCCTCGGTCAGCAGCCGGGCCGCCGCGAGACCCGCGATCCCGGCTCCTACGACGACGACGTCCGAGTTGTTGAGCACGTGCCCCTCCCCAGGTCGGCGCGGTTGGTGGGATGCCTATGCCCCCAACAGACCCCCGGAATGCCCGAGTTCGCAGAAGACTAGGCAGCGCTCCCACCCGGCGAAGCCGCGCGCGACGGGGTGCACGCAGCACGGGGGAGCGCACGGGAGGGGAGCGGCGGGGGAACGGCGGGGAAAGGCGCGAGGTGGCGGGGCCGGCGGGGCGCCCGGCGCGCGGCCCCCGGTGGCGGCTCGCCGGCCGGGCCCCGGCAGGGCACCGACGGGACGTCAGCGGGCCGCCGCGCGCACCGACTCGTCGATCGTCGGGAAGGCGAAGTCGAAGCCCGTCTCCAACAGGCGCCCCGGCAGCACCCGCTGACTCCCCAGCACGTCCTGCGCGAACTCCCCGAGCACCACCCGCAGCGCGGCGGCCGGCACGTGGAAGAAGGCGGGGCGGTGCAGCACGCGGCCCATCGCCGCGGTCACCTCCCGGTTGGTGACCGGCTCGGGCGCGGTCAGGTTGACCGGGCCCGACACCGCGGGGGTGTCCACCAGGTGCCGCAGCGCGGCGACCTCGTCGTGCAGCGAGATGAAGCTCCAGTACTGGCCGCCGTCCCCCATCCGTCCGCCGAGCCCGGCCCGGAACAGCGGGAACAGCCGTCCCCACGCCCCGCCCTCGCGCGCCACGACCAGGCCGGTGCGGGCGTACGCCACCCGGATGCCGGCGGCCTCGGCGGGAGCCGCGGCGGCCTCCCACTCCACGCACACCGACGGCAGGAAGCCCTCGCCCGCGGGTGCGCTCTCGTCCACCGCGCGGGAGCCGGTGTCGCCGTAGTAGCCGAGCGCGGTGCCGCAGACCAGCACCTCGGGCGGCTCGGCCAGCGAGGCGAGCGCCTCGGCGACCGCCCGCGTGCCGAGCACCCGGCTGTCGCGGATCTCCTTCTTGTACGCCTCGCTCCAGCGCCGCTCGCCGACGCCCGCCCCCGCCAGGTGCACGACCGCGTCGACCCCGACGAGCGCGGCGGCGTCCACGTACAGCCGGGCCGGGTCCCACTCGACCTCGTCGGGCGCGGCGGCGGGACGGCGCACCAGGCGCAGGACCTCGTGGCCGTCGGCGCGCAGGGAGCGCACGAGGGCGGAGCCGATCAGTCCGGTCGCGCCGGTGACGGCGACGCGCTTGCGGGGGGAGGTGTGAGGGGAGCGCTGCATGCGTTCATCCTGCCCTTCCGGCGCGGTCCGTGGCACAGTGGCTCGCATGATCGTTCCGGAGATTCGGATACGCGCGGCCCTGAGGGCCGACGAGCCCGTCCTCGCCGAGCTCGACCGCACCGCCTGGTCGCCGCTGCACGCGGTCCTGCCCGCCCCGGAGGGCGGCGAGCCGTTCTACGACGAGCGGCACCTGCCCGAGGACTACCTGGTCGCCGAGCTGCCGGACGCGGGCGTCGTGGGCTTCGTCCGCCTGGTCCGGGCCGTCCCGATCCCCAGCAACGCCCATGTGCGCCAGATCCAGGGCCTCGTCGTCGGCGAGGCCGCCCGCGGCAAGGGCGTGGCCCGCGCGCTGGTCCGCGCGGCGATGGACCGGGCCCGCCGGCAGGGCGCCACCCGCATCACCCTGCGCGTCCTCGGCCACAACACCCCGGCCCGCGCCCTCTACGAGGCGGAGGGCTTCGCCGTCGAGGGCGTCCTGCCGGGGGAGTTCCTGCTGGCGGGGGAGTACGTGGACGACGTCTGCATGGGGCGCTCCCTGAGCTGAGCTGAGCTGAGCCGGGCCGGGCCCGGGGCCCGGGCTCACCCCCCGCCCGCCACCCCCAGCACCCGCATCCCGCCCATCAGCTCCCGCAGGCACCGCACCGCGAGGGCGGCCGGTGAGCCCTCGCCGCGGGACGGTGCGTCCGTCTCGGCCCAGGTCTCCAGGGCGATCCGGATCGCGTCCGTCGCCGCGGCGGCGGCCAGGCGCAGCTCCAGGGGGTCGGCGGACGGGCCCGCGAGCCCGGCGAGGACACCGCGCAGCCGGTCCTCGGACTCCTGGTTGACGCGGTACCAGACGGCCCGCAGCGCCGGGTCGTGCTCGGCCGCGCGCAGCAGCCCGCGGGTCCAGCGCAGGCCCTCCTCCGCCTCCTCGCCCTCCGCGGCGAGCGAACCGGCGATGGACCGCTCCAGGGCGGCGGGCAGCGCCGTGCCGGGGGCGGTGGCGGCGAGCTCGGCCCGCCAGCGGTCGGCGCCGCCCGCGAGGAGCGGGGCGACGGCGTCCTGCTTGGAGCGGAAGTAGCGGTAGAAGGTGCGCAGCGCGACCCCGGCCCGCTGGGCGATGTCCTCGGCGGTGGTGTCGTCCGGGCCCCGCTCGGTGAACAGCTCGGCGGCCGCGCGGGCGATGTCCAGCTGCGTGGCCGCCTTGCGGCGCTCCGTCAGGGAGGGGCTCCTGGGGGGTGCGGTGCCGTCGGCCGGCTTCTTGTCGCTCACGCCACCCAGCGTACGCCCGCGACTGCCATGCGTGCACTTTGTGCAGCTATGGCAAAACGTGCCACTTAGGCGTACGGTGGCGAGCATCCCCCGGATAGCTCGACATCGAGAGGTTGCCGTCATGAACCAGCTCACCCGCTACGAAGGACGCCGCGCCCTGGTCACCGGCGGCGGCTCCGGCATCGGCCAGGCCACCGTCCTGCGCATGCTCGCGGAGGGCGGCACCGTCGTCGCCGCCGACATCAGCGAGGACGGCCTCAAGGACACCGTCGCCAAGGCCGGCGCCGACGCCGCCCGCCTCACCACCCTCGTCGTGAACATCGCCGACGAGACCTCGGTACGCGAGGGCGTCGCCGCCGCCGTCGCGACCCTCGGCGGCCTGGACGTGCTGGTCAACGCCGCCGGCATCCTGCGCTCCTCGCACACCCACGAGACCAGCCTCGACGCCTTCGAGCAGGTGGTCCGGATCAACCTCACCGGCACCTTCCTGGTGATCCGCGAGGCCATCCCCGCGCTCCTGGAGGGCGAGGGCGCCGCCGTCGTCAACTTCTCCTCCACCTCCGCGACGTTCGCCCACCCCTACATGGCGGCCTACGCGGCCAGCAAGGGAGGCATCCAGTCCATGACCCACGCGCTCGCCGCCGAGTACGCCAAGCAGGGCATCCGCTTCACCGCCGTCCAGCCCGGCTCCATCTCCTCCGGCATGACCGACGGCAGCGGCGCCAGCAAGCAGTCCGCGGGCCCCGGCCTGCCCGAGGACACCGACTGGTCGCTGTTCGCGAAGCTGGCCCCCGCCCTCGGCCAGGGCTTCGCCGGCCCCGAGACCGTCGCCGGCGTCGTCGCGATGCTCGCCTCCGAGGACGGCCGCTTCATCACCGGCACCGAGGTCCGCATCGACGGCGGAACCCACTTCTGATCCTCGGCCGGGAGCACCCCGTGCTCCGGCTCGGGGGCTGAAGGACCGGTCCGGTTCGGTCCCGGCACCCCTTCCCCCGTCAGCCGGGACCGAACCGGGCCCACAGCCGCGGGAAGCGGGCCGCGAGCACCCCGTCGTCCGCCAGGTCGAAGGGCGTGCCCTCCGGCTCCGCCGCCTGCGGCGGGATCCCCAGGTCCGGCGCCTCCGCGCCGGTCAGCCGCTCGTACGCCTCGTCCGCCGCGAAGCCCAGCTCCTCGCCGTCCCCGTCGAGCTCCTCGTCGAAGGCGCCCAGCAGCTCCGCCAGGGCGTCCGGATCGTGCACCCCGCCCTCGAAGACCTCCCGGCCCTGCCCGATCAGCCAGCAGCGGAAGTAGTCGAAGGCGTCGTCGCCCGCCCCGTCGAACAGCACCGCCGCCGCGCCCCACAGCTCCCAGGTGTACGCGCGGTTGTAGCGGGCCTCGAAATGGCGGGCGAAGTCGAGGACGGCATCGGGGTCCAGCTGCGTCAGCCGTTCGACGAGCAGGTCGGCATGCTCCTCCGGGTCGCCGTCGGCGCCCTCCCGGGTGGAGTCGATGATCTCCCAGAACTCCGTCTCGTCCATCACGGGACAAGCATCGTGGGTGCCGCCGGGCGACGCACCCGGAAACGGCCGAAAACAATCCGGACGGAAGATGTCTGATTTTCCTGTCAGGCTCGGCCCATGACCACCGAAACGAAGCCCCTGTCCGGCCGGATCACCCTCGTCGCGGGCGCCACCCGGGGCGCCGGGCGGGCCATCGCCGTCCAGCTCGGCGCCGCCGGAGCCACCGTCTACGTCACCGGGCGCACCACCCGCGACAGGGTCAGCGAGGTCGGCCGCAGCACCGAGACCATCGAGGAGACCGCCGAACTCGTCACCGCCGCCGGCGGCGAGGGCGTCGCCGTCCCCACCGACCACCTGGACCCCGCACAGGTGCGCGCCCTGGTCGAGCGCATCGACCGCGAGCGGGGCCGCCTCGACGTCCTCGTCAACGACGTCTGGGGCGGCGAGCACCTGCTCGTCTTCGGCAGCAAGACCTGGGAGAGCGACCTCGACGGCGGGCTGCGGATGCTCGAACTCGGCGTGAAGACGCACGCCATCACCTCCCACATCGCGCTGCCGCTGCTGATCCGCAACCCCGGCGGGCTGGTCGTCGAGGTCACCGACGGCACCAGCGCCTACAACGGCACCCGCTACCGCGAGAACCTCTTCTACGACCTCGCCAAGAACGCCCCGATCCGGATGGCCTTCGGCCTCGGCGAGGAGCTGAAGGAGTACGGCGGCACGGCCGTCTGCGTCAGCCCCGGCTGGCTCAGGTCCGAGCAGATGCTCGCCCACTTCGGCGTCACCGAGGAGAACTGGCGCGACGCGACCGCGAAGGTCCCCGACTTCGGCGTCTCCGAGTCACCGGTCTACGTCGGCCGGGCGGTCGCCGCCCTCGCCGCCGACCCGGACCGGGCGCGCTGGAACGGGCGGTCGCTCGACAGCGGACGGCTCGCCCGGGAGTACGGCTTCACCGACGCCGACGGCTCCCGGCCCGACTCCTGGGGGTTCATCGTGGCCAAGGAGACGGACCCGGACGCCCGGATCGAGGACTACCGGTAGATCCCGGCCAGCGCGCGGGCGGCCGCCGCGAACCGCTCGCGCAGGGAGGCGGGGGCCAGCACCTCCGCCTCCGGGCCGAGCCCGAGCAGCTGCGCGAAGGCGACGTCCTCGCTCTCCACGGGCAGCGTCACGGTGACCCGGCCGTCCGCCTCCCCGGCCCCCGCCGCCAGCGCCTCCTCGGCGGCGGCCCGGTCCGTCACGTACGGCAGCCGCCGCGCCCCGGCCGGGGTCAGCCGCAGCACCACCTCGGCCCGCAGCAGCGAGCGCGCGAACTCGGCGGACCGCTCGTCCCAGAACGCCGCCAGATCGAAGTCCGGATCCCGCTCGAAGCGCTCCCCGGCCACCACCACCACCACCTCCACGAAGCGGTCCACCCGGTAGGTGCGGTACGGGCGGGCCCCGTCCCGGAGGCGCGCGCACACGTACCAGACGCCCGCCTTCAGGACGAGACCGTACGGTTCGAGGGCGCGCTCCACCTCGCCGTCGCCCCGCCGGTAGCGGGCCCGCACCGGACGGTCGTCCCAGACGGCGTCCGCGAGCGGGGCGAGCAGCTCCGGCGTCTCCGGCTCCTGGTACCAGGCGGGCGCGTCCAGGTGGAAGCGGCGGCCCACCGCCTCCGGCGCGTCCCGCAGCGAGGGCGTCAGCGCCGCCGACACCTTCAGCCGGGCCGCGGAGGCCGCGTCCGCGAGCCCCAGGTCCCGCAGCGCCCCCGGCAGCCCGGACAGGAACAGCGCCTCGGCCTCCCCGCGGGCGAGCCCGGTCAGCCGGGTCCGGTAGCCGCCGACCAGCCGGTAGCCGCCGGCCCGGCCGCGGTCCGCGTAGACCGGCACCCCCGCCTCGGAGAGGGCGAGGGCGTCGCGGGTGATGGTGCGCTCCGAGACCTCCAGCTCGGCGGCGAGTTCGGCGGCCGTCATGGACGGCCGGGACTGGAGGAGGAGCACCAACTTGATGAGGCGGGCGGCACGCATGACTCCATCATGCGTGCCGCCCGCCCCGGGTGGATCAAGCTGCCCTTACAGGCCGTAGCGCTCGCGCGCCTCCTTCACCGAGGTCGCCTGGACCTGGCCCTTGCGGGCCAGCTGGGCGAGCGCGGCGACCACGATCGACTGGGCGTCGACACCGAAGTGGCGGCGGGCGGCGTCGCGGGTGTCCGACAGGCCGAAGCCGTCGGCACCCAGCGAGGACCAGTCCTGCTCGACCCACTGCGCGATCTGGTCCGGGACCTGGCGCATGTAGTCCGAGACGGCGAGGACCGGGGAGTCCACGCCCTCCAGGGCCTGGCGGACGTACGGCACGCGCTCCTCGCCGCGCAGCAGGGCCGCGTCGGCCTCCAGCGCGTCGCGGCGCAGCTCGGTCCAGGAGGTGGCGGACCACACGTCGGCGGCCACGCCCCACTCCTCGGCGAGCAGCTTCTGCGCCTCCAGGGCCCAGTGGATGGCCGTGCCGGAGGAGAGCAGCTGGATGCGCGAGGCGTTCGCCGGCAGCTCCAGGCCGGCCGACTCGGCCGTGTTGAAGCGGTAGAGGCCCTTGATGATGCCCTCGTCGATGCCGGACGGCTTGGCCGGCTGCGGCATCGGCTCGTTGTAGACGGTGAGGTAGTAGAAGACGTTCTGGTCCTCGCCCTCGGCCGCCTCGCCGTACATGCGGCGCAGGCCCTCCTTGACGATGGCCGCGACCTCGTAGGCGAACGCCGGGTCGTAGGTCAGCGCCGCCGGGTTGGTGGCCGCGATCACCGGGGAGTGGCCGTCGGCGTGCTGGAGGCCCTCACCGGTCAGGGTGGTGCGGCCGGCGGTGGCGCCGACGAGGAAGCCGCGGCCGAGCTGGTCGCCGAGCTGCCACATCTGGTCGGCGGTCCGCTGCCAGCCGAACATCGAGTAGAAGATGTAGAACGGGATCATCGCCTCGCCGTGCGTCGCGTACGACGTCGAGGCGGCGATGAAGTCGGCCATCGAACCGGCCTCGGTGATGCCCTCGTTCAGGATCTGGCCGTTGACGGCCTCCTTGTAGTACATCAGCTGGTCGCGGTCGACCGGCTCGTACGTCTGACCCTTCGGCGAGTAGATGCCGAGCGAGGGGAACAGCGACTCCATGCCGAAGGTGCGGGCCTCGTCCGGGACGATCGGGACCCAGCGCTTGCCGGTCTCCTTGTCGCGGACCAGGTCCTTGACCAGGCGGACGAAGGCCATCGTGGTGGCGATGGACTGCGAGCCGGAACCCTTGTCGAAGGCGGCGAAGGTCTTCTCGGCCGGGGCCGGAAGCGGGGCCAGCGGGTGCACGCGGCGGGCCGGGGCGGGGCCGCCGAGGGCCGCGCGGCGCTCCTGGAGGTAGCGGACCTCCGGGGCGTCGGCGCCCGGGTGGCCGTACGGGACCTGGCCGTCGACGAACTGGGCGTCCGAGATCGGCAGCTCCAGGAGGTCGCGCATGTTCTTGAACTCGTCGGTGGTGAGCTTCTTCATCTGGTGGTTCGCGTTCTTCGACGCGAAGCCCTCACCCAGGGTGAAGCCCTTGACGGTCTGCGCGAGGATCACCGTCGGCGCGCCCTTGAACTCCAGGGCGGCCTTGTACGCGGCGTACACCTTGCGCGGCTCGTGACCACCGCGGGAGAGGTGGAAGCACTCGAGGATCTTGTCGTCGCTCAGCAGCTTCGCCATCTCGACGAGCGCCGGGTCGGAGCCGAAGAAGTCCTGGCGGATGTAGGCGGCGTCGCGGGTCTGGTACGTCTGGACCTGCGCGTCCGGCACCTGGCGCAGGCGGCGGACCAGGGCGCCGGTGGTGTCGAGCGCGAAGAGCTCGTCCCAGGCGTTGCCCCACAGGGACTTGACCACGTTCCAGCCGGCGCCGCGGAACTGGGCCTCCAGCTCCTGCACGATCTTGAAGTTGGCGCGGACCGGGCCGTCGAGGCGCTGCAGGTTGCAGTTGATGACGAAGGTCAGGTTGTCCAGGCCCTCGCGGGCGGCGAGCGCCAGGGCGGCGGTCGACTCCGGCTCGTCCATCTCGCCGTCGCCGAGGAAGGCCCACACGTGCGAGGCGGAGACGTCCTTGATGGCGCGGTTGGTCAGGTAGCGGTTGAAGCGCGCCTGGTAGATCGCGGAGAGCGGGCCGAGACCCATGGAGACGGTGGGGAACTCCCACAGCCAGGGGAGGCGCCGCGGGTGCGGGTAGGAGGGCAGGCCGTTGCCGCCGGACTCCTGCCGGAAGTTGTCGAGGTGGCCCTCGTTCAGCCGCCCGTCGAGGAAGGCACGGGCGTAGATGCCGGGGGAGGCGTGGCCCTGGATGTAGAGCTGGTCGCCGGAGCCCTCGGCGGCGCCCGACTCCTTGCCCTTGAAGAAGTGGTTGAAGCCGGTCTCGTAGAGCCAGGCCGCGGAGGCGAAGGTGGCGATGTGGCCGCCGACGCCGTGCTTGGAGCCGCGGGTGACCATCGCGGCCGCGTTCCAGCGGTTCCAGGCGGTGATCTTCCGCTCCATCTCCTCGTCGCCGCCGAACTCGGTGACCGAGGGCTCGGCGGAGGTGGGGATGGTGTTGACGTAGTCCGTCTCCAGCAGCTTGGGCAGGGCCAGGCCCGCGCCCTCGGCGTGCTGGAGCGTGCGGCGCATCAGGTAGGCGGCCCGGTGGGGGCCGGCGGCCTTGGTGACGGCGTCCAGGGAGGCCGCCCACTCGGCGGTCTCCTCGGTGTCACGGTCCGGGAGCTGGTCGAGCTCGCTCGGAATCTTGCCTACGGGATCGGTCATGATCGCCGCCTTCCGGACAGGTGGGGGTGGAGAAAAAGAGGCCTTGTCTGGCAGGACAGGGCGAAGGGCCGGGGTACGGCCCGCCGAAGACTGTAAGCCGCCGATCGATGATCGATCAAAGCGTTGAGCGAAAAACTTCTCCGGAGAACGAAAGTCGGCACAGGGTGCCGCGAAAAAGGGCACCCGGTGCCTACTTTTCGAAGGATTCCCGCAGGTGGGGGAAGCGATTGAGGGCCCGTACGCACGAATGAGCGGGCCCGTTCGAGACGGACCCGCTCATGCGGCGGAGGGGAGGACGAGTGGCCGGAACACGCCCTCGGTCCACCGCCTCGATTCACGCCCTCGGGGCGCACCCGAGGACGTGCGCCTTCACCAGCGCCCCGATGTTCGGGTCGCCCCGGCGGAAGGCCTCCACGAGCTCCTGGTGCTCCTCCGCGTACGACTTCTGCACCGTGCCCAGCCAGCGGATCGACAGGGCCGTGAACACCTCGATGCCCAGGCCCTCCCAGGTGTGCAGCAGCACGCTGTTCCCGGCCGCCTTCACCAGCTCGCGGTGGAACGCCACCGTGTGCCGCACCTGGGCCGTGCCGTCCGCGGCCGCGTCCGCCTCGTACAGGGCCGCCACGTGCGGCTCCAGGGCCGAGCAGTCGGAGGCCAGCCGGCCCGCCGCCAGCTCGGCCGCGATCTGCTCCAGACCGGCCCGTACCGGGTAGCTCTCCTCCAGGTCGGCGGCGGTCAGATTGCGCACCCGGACGCCCTTGTTCGGCGCCGACTCGATCAGCCGCAGCGACTCCAGCTCCCGCAGCGCCTCGCGCACCGGGGTCTGCGAGACCTCCAGCTCCGTCGCGATCCGGCGCTCCACGATCCGCTCGCCCGGCTTCCAGCGCCCGCTGACGATGCCCTCCACGATGTGCTCGCGGATCTGCTCGCGCAGCGAATGGACGACGGGCATGGTCATGGAAGCCGCTCCTTAGGGAGTCATTGACCCTTAGACAATACGGCGGTGTCCCCGCCCGGAAACACATCCGGACGGGGACACCGCAGGTGAGGCTTGTTACGTTGCCTTCCGGCAGCGTGTCTTACAGACCGAGGTCGACCTCGAACTCGCCGGCCTCCAGGATCGCCTTGACGGCCGTCAGGTAGCGGGCGGCGTCGGCGCCGTCCACCAGACGGTGGTCGTAGGAGAGCGTCAGGTAGGTCATGTCGCGGACGCCGATGACGGTGCCCTCGGCGGTCTCGATGACGGCCGGACGCTTGACCGTGGCACCGATGCCCAGGATGGCGACCTGGTTCGGCGGCACGATGATCGTGTCGAACAGCGCACCGCGCGAACCGGTGTTGCTGATGGTGAAGGTCGCACCGGCGAGCTCGTCCGGCGTGATCTTGTTGCCGCGGACCTTGCCGGCCAGCTCGGCGGTGGCCTTGGAGATGCCGGCGATGTTCAGGTCGCCCGCACCCTTGATGACCGGGGTCATCAGGCCCTTCTCGGAGTCCACCGCGATCCCGATGTTCTCGGAGTCGAAGTAGGTGATCGTGCCCTCGTCCTCGTTGATCCGGGCGTTGATGACCGGGTGGGCCTTCAGCGCCTGGGCCGCCGCCTTCACGAAGAACGGCATCGGGGAGAGCTTGACGCCCTCACGGGCGGCGAAGGCGTCCTTCGCGCGGCCGCGGAGCTTCATCAGCTTGGTGATGTCGACCTCGACGACCGAGGACAGCTGGGCCTGGCCGTGCAGCGCCTTCATCATGTTGTCGCCGATGACCTTGCGCATGCGGGTCATCTTGACGGTCTGGCCACGCAGCGGCGAGACCTCCAGGGCCGGAGCCTTGGACGCGGCGGCCGGGGCGGCGGCCGGAGCGGCGGCGGCCGGAGCCGGAGCGGCCTTCTTGGCCTCGGCGGCCGCGAGGACGTCCTGCTTGCGGATGCGCCCGCCGACGCCCGTGCCCTTGACGGCCGCCAGGTCGACACCGTTCTCGGTGGCGAGCTTGCGGACCAGCGGGGTCACGTACGCGCCGTCCTCCGCCGGCTGTGCGGCGGCGGGGGCGGCCGGGGCGACCGGAGCCGGGGCGGCGACCGGGGCGGCGGGCGCGACCGGGGCCGGGGCGGCGACCGGGGCGGCCGGGGCGGGCGCCGGAGCCGGAGCGGCCGGAGCCGGAGCGGCCGGGGCCGGGGCGGCCGGGGCCGGAGCGGCCGGGGCCGGGGCTGCGGCGGCCGGAGCCGGGGCGGCGGCGGGCGCGGCACCGGCGGCACCGATGACGGCCAGCTTGGCGCCGACCTCGGCGGTCTCGTCCTCGCCGACGACGATCTCGAGCAGCACGCCGGAGGCGGGCGCCGGGATCTCGGTGTCGACCTTGTCCGTGGAGACCTCGAGCAGCGGCTCGTCGGCCTCGACGGTCTCGCCGACCGACTTCAGCCAGCGGGTGACGGTGCCCTCGGTGACGGACTCGCCCAGCGCGGGCAGCACGACGTCGGTGCCCTGAGCGGCACCGGCGGGGGCGGCGGCCGGGGCCTCGGCCACGGGGGCCGGGGCGGCGGGGGCCTCGGCGACCGGCGCCGGGGCGGCCGGGGCCGGGGCGGCGGCCGGCTCGGCGGCCGGCGCGGAGGCAGCGGCGGGGGCGCCGGTGCCGTCGTCGATGATGGCCAGCTCGGCGCCGACCTCGACCGTCTCGTCCTCGGCGACCTTGATGGAGGCCAGGATGCCCGAGGCGGGGGCGGGGATCTCGGTGTCGACCTTGTCGGTCGAGACCTCGAGCAGCGGCTCGTCAGCCTCGACGCGCTCGCCCTCGGCCTTGAGCCAGCGGGTGACGGTGCCCTCGGTGACGCTCTCGCCGAGCGCCGGCAGGGTTACGGAAACCGACATGGTTTCGGTTGCTCCTATCGAATGTGCGGAAAGTGGTCGTCGCGCCCTGAGTGACGTGAGCGTCAGTCGTGGGAGTGAAGAGGCTTGCCGGCCAGGGCCAGGTGGGCCTCGCCGAGGGCCTCGTTCTGCGTCGGGTGGGCGTGGATGAGCTGCGCGACCTCGGCCGGCAGCGCCTCCCAGTTGTAGATCAGCTGCGCCTCGCCGACCTGCTCGCCCATGCGGTCACCGACCATGTGGACGCCGACCACGGCACCGTCCTTGACCTGGACGAGCTTGATCTCGCCCGCGGTCTTGAGGATCTTGCTCTTGCCGTTGCCCGCGAGGTTGTACTTGAGGGCGACGACCTTGTCCGCGCCGTAGACCTCCTTGGCCTTGGCCTCGGTGATGCCGACGGAGGCGACCTCGGGGTGGCAGTACGTCACCCGCGGGACACCGTCGTAGTCGATCGGGACGGTCTTCAGACCGGCCAGCCGCTCCGCCACCAGGATGCCCTCGGCGAAGCCGACGTGCGCGAGCTGGAGGGTCGGGACCAGGTCGCCGACCGCGGAGACGGTGGGCACGTTGGTGCGCATGTACTCGTCGACGAGGACGTAGCCGCGGTCCATCGCGACGCCCTGCTCCTCGTAGCCGAGACCGGCCGAGACCGGGCCGCGGCCGATGGCGACGAGCAGCACCTCGGCCTCGAAGGTCTTGCCGTCGGCCAGGGTGACCTTGACACCGGTCTCGGTGTACTCGGCCGACTGGAAGAAGGTGCCGAGGTTGAACTTGATGCCCCGCTTGCGGAACGCGCGCTCCAGCAGCTTCGAGCTGTTCTCGTCCTCGACCGGGACCAGGTGCTTCAGGCCCTCGATGACGGTGACGTCGGTGCCGAAGGACTTCCACGCGGAGGCGAACTCGACGCCGATGACGCCGCCGCCGAGGATGATCGCGGACTCCGGGACCCGGTCCAGGGTCAGCGCGTGGTCCGAGGAGATGATGCGGTTGCCGTCGATCTCCAGGCCGGGGAGCGACTTCGGCACGGAGCCGGTGGCGAGGAGGACGTGACGGCCCTCGACGCGGCGGCCGTCGACGTCCACCGAGGTCGGCGAGGACAGGTGGCCGGTGCCCTCGATGTACGTCACCTTGCGGGAGGCGACCAGACCCTGCAGGCCCTTGTACAGGCCCGAGATCACGTCGTCCTTGTACTTGTGCACGGCCTTGATGTCGATGCCCTCGAAGGAGGCCTTGACACCGAACTGCTCCGCCTCGCGCGCCTGGTCGGCGACCTCGCCGGCGTGGAGCAGGGCCTTCGTCGGGATGCAGCCGTTGTGCAGGCAGGTGCCGCCGAGCTTGTTCTTCTCGATCAGTGCGACGTCCAGGCCCAGCTGCGCTCCGCGCAGCGCCGCGGCGTAACCGCCGCTACCGCCGCCGAGGATCACTAGGTCGAAAACGGTGCTGGCGTCGTTCGCCACGTCACGTCCTCCATGCATGTGCGCTCGTCGCCGGTCTGCGGTGACCGGGCGGCGGCTGGTGTCCGGCCGCTTTTCTTCGGCCCTGTGGTGGGGGCCCTGTCCTGCCGAGAACCCATCTTCGCACTTGTTGACGGACGACGGGACGCGGGGCCGGTGGATGAGACCGGCCGATGGTCCGTACGGACCGGTAACGCGGGGGTGCCGAGCTGCGGATTTCGTCGCGGGCGAACGGCGCGGAACCGGCGCGGGACCGGGCCCGGGAACGGGCGACGGCCCCGGGGACAGGGGTCCCGGGGCCGTCACCGTCGGATCGGGGGCTCGCTCAGAGCTCGCCGTCCGCGTGGCGCTCGGCCAGCTTCACCAGGGTGCGCACCGAGGAGCCGGTGCCGCCCTTCGGGGTGTAGCCGTACGGGGCGCCTTCGTGGAAGGCCGGGCCCGCGATGTCCAGGTGGGCCCAGGTGATGCCCTCGCCCACGAACTCCTGCAGGAACAGACCGGCGACCAGGCCGCCGCCCATCCGGACGCCCATGTTGGCGATGTCGGCGGTGGGGGAGTCCATGGACTTGCGCAGGTCCGCCGGGAGCGGCATCGGCCAGGACTGCTCGCCGACCTCCTCGGCGATCTCGTGGATCGCGGTCCGGTAGTCGTCGTCGTTGGCCATGATGCCGAAGGTGCGGTCGCCCAGGGCCAGCACCATGGCGCCGGTCAGGGTGGCCACGTCGACGATCGCGTCCGGGTCCTCCTCCGAGGCCTTGGTCAGCGCGTCGGCCAGGACCAGGCGGCCCTCGGCGTCCGTGTTGAGGACCTCGACGGTCTTGCCGCTGTACATGCGCAGCACGTCGCCGGGGCGGGTGGCCGAGCCGGACGGCATGTTCTCGGCGAGCGCGAGCCAGCCGGTGACGTTGACGGCCAGGCCGAGGCGGGCCGCGGCGACGACGGCGGAGAACACGGCGGCGGCGCCGCTCATGTCGCACTTCATCGTCTCGTTGTGACCGGCCGGCTTGAGGGAGATGCCGCCCGAGTCGTAGGTGATGCCCTTGCCGACCAGGGCGAGGGTCTGCTCCGCCTTCGGGTGGGTGTAGGCGATCCGGACCAGGCGCGGCGGGTTCTGCGAACCCTGGCCGACGCCCAGGATGCCGCCGTAGCCGCCCTTGGCGAGCGCCTTCTCGTCGAGCACCTGGACCTTGAGGCCGTACTCCTTGCCGGCGGCCTGGGCGGCGGCGGCGAAGGCGACCGGGTGGAGGTCGTTCGGCGGCTGGTTGATCAGGTCGCGGGAGCGGTTGATCTCCTCGGCGACGATCTGCGCGCGCTCCGCGGCGGCCTTGTAGGCCTTGTCGCGGGGCTTGGCGCCGAGCAGGGCGACCTCGGCCAGCGGCTTCTTGGCGTCCTTGTCGGCCTCCTGGTACGCGGTGTAGGCGTACGCGCCGAGCAGCGCGCCCTCGGCGATCGCGGCCGCGTCCTCCGGGGCGGAGACCGGCAGCGCGAAGGCGGCCTTCTTCGAGCCGGTCAGGAGGCGGGCGGCGGTGCCGGCGGCGCGGCGGAGCGTCTCGGCCGCGTAGGCCTCGTCGTCCTCCGGGACGGAGCCCAGGCCGACGGCCAGGATCACGGGGGCCTTCACACCGGCGGGGGCGGGCAGCTTGGTCGCCTCACCTTCGGCACCGGAGGCACCCAGAGTCTCCAGGACGGCGGCGAGCCCGCCGTCGAAGGCCTGGTCGACGGCCTCGGCGCCGGGGGCGACGACGAGCGCCTTGCCGGACTTCGCGACGCCGACCACGAGGGCGTCGGCGCGCAGCGTCGCCGCTCCGGCGGTGCTGAGAGTGAGAGCAGTCACGGTGGTGAAATCTCGCTTCCATTGAGTTCTGTGGCGGTCGAGGGATGGGCCGACCGTGCCCGCCGCATCGTATTTCGGCCCGATGAGCGCCGAGAACGAGCCTACGCCCGCTCGCCGTGTTCGCTCACGGCGGCGGTGATTCACTCATCCGTGGTGTCTCTTTCATGTTTACCCCGCCGGGTCCGGGAGCTCCTTCACACTCGCCTCAATCGCGCAAGGGCGACGCCCTCGCCTTTGCATCCTCTGCAGCATCTCCACAGGTCCCCCCGACCGGGCGGGCCTGCCCGAGGGGGGACACCGTCCGATGGACTCCGGCCGAATCCGTACGCCCAGAACCGCCCGCACACCCCGTGCGCACCGCCCGCCGCGCACGCCCCTGTCCGGGCGCCTCGCGGTCCTCGCCGCCGCCGGCCTGCTCGCCACCGTCGTCCCGTCCGCACAGGCGGGCGCCGCCGAGCAGGCCCCGCGCGTGGACCTCACGGTGCTCGTCGTCGACGACGGCGGCAGCGCGGTCGAGGCGATCACCGCCGAGCTGAAGGGCTCCGGGGTGCCCTACCGCACGCTCGACCTGAACGACGCGAACCGCCCGACGCTCACCGCCGCCTTCCTCAGCGAGCCCAGCGACCCGGTGACCGGCCGCCCCCGCGCCAAGTACCAGGGCGTCGTCCTCCCGCACGAGGCCGTCTTCGGCCCCGACTCCGCGGAGCAGGCCGCCCTCGTCGCGTACGAGAAGACCTTCGGCATCCCGCAGGTCGACGCGTACACCTGGGCCCACCCCGGCGTCGGGCTCGACTACACCTCCGACGGCGGCTACTCCGGCGTCCTCGACGGCGCCCGCGCCTACGTCACGCCCGCCGGGCAGGGCGGCCCCTTCCGGCACCTCAGGGGGGCGGTGGACTTCGAGGACAACGACCCGTCCGTCTCCGAGAGCTACGGCTACGCCGGCCGCCCCCGGGCCGGCTACACCAGCTACCTGGACATGCCCGTCGCGGGCGGCGCCCGGGCCAGCCTGATCGGCGAGTACGCCCACGACGGGCGGCGCGAGCTGGTGGTCTCCTTCGCGTACAACCGCTACCAGCGCCAGTTCCGGGCGCTGGCCCGCGGCATCGTCGAATGGCTCACCCAGGGCGTCCACCTCGGGCAGGAGCGCAACTACCTCTCGGTCCACGTCGACGACGTGCTCGCCCCCGACGCCCGCTGGGACACCGCGCGCAACTGCACCCCCGGCGACCTCGACTGCCCCGGCGGCGACGGGGAGGCCGAGAACCCGATCCGGATGACCGCCGCCGACGCCCAGTACGCGGCCGCCTGGCAGAAGTCCTCCGGCCTCCTCCTCGACCTGGTCTACAACGGCGGCCAGGGCGAGCAGTGGAAGACCGAGCACGGCGGCACCGACCCGCTCGCCACCCGGCTGCTCGCCGACCGCGCCCAGTACCGCTGGGTCAACCACACCTACACCCATCCGTTCCTCGGCTGCGTCCAGGACAACACCACCGTCCCCTGGCAGTGCGCCAAGGACCCGGTGACCGGGGCCGTGAAGTGGACCAGCCGCAGCGAGATCTCCGCCCAGATCCGCGACAACCTGAACTGGGCCCTCGGCAAGGGCGTCTCCGTCGACCGCACCGAGCTGGTCACCGGTGAGCACTCCGGCCTGAAGACGCTGCCCCAGCAGCCCGCGGACAACCCCAACCTCGCCGGGGCGCTCGCCGACAACGGCGTGGAGTGGACCGCGAGCGACAACTCGCGCGAACCGCAGCAACGTTCCGTCGGCACCGGCTCCCTCGCCGCGCAGACCGTGCCCCGCCACCCCATGAACGTGTACTACAACGTGGGCACCGCCGCCGAGATGACCGACGAGTACAACTGGATCTACACCTCGCGCGCCGACGGCGGCAGCGGGATCTGCGAGTCCAACCCGGCCTCCACCTGCCTGCCCGCCCCGCTCGACCCGGCCACCGGCTACGCGGAGCACATCGCGCCGCAGGAGGCCCGCACCGCCCTCTCCCACGTCATGGGCAACGACCCGCGCCCGCACTACGTGCACCAGTCCAACCTCGCCGAGGAGCGCATCCTCTACCCGGTCCTCGACAAGGTCCTCGCCGACTACCGCGAGCTCTTCGCGGCCAACACGCCGCTGGTCAACCCGCGCCAGAAGGACGTCGGCACCGAGCTGGACCGCCGCGCCGCCTGGGAGCGGGCGCTCGCCGACGGCAAGGTCACCGCCTACCGGGTCGGCGCCACCGTCACCGTGAAGGCCCCCTCCGGCGTGGACGTCCCGCTCACCGCCCCCGAGGGCACCCGCAAGCAACTCCTGCTCGGCACCACGGCCTTCGGCACGGCGTACGCGGGCACCCGGTCCGCCTGGACCGGCCCCGAGCTGCTGCAGACCTCGATCACGCTCAAACTGCCCACCACCTGACCACGCCAGCACGTCCGGGGGGACTCACATGCCGAGCAGTGGCCGTCACGTCACCATGCTCACCGAAGGCACCTATCCACACGTGCACGGGGGCGTCAGCACCTGGTGCGACCAGCTCGTCCGCGGCATGCCCGAGGTCGACTTCCGCATCCTCGCCCTCACCGGCAGCGGCCGCGAACCCGTGACCTGGGAGCTGCCGCCGAACATCTCCGAGCACCGCTCCTTCCCGCTCTGGGGCACCCCGGAGCGGGGCGGGGCCCTTCGGGGCCGGGCACGCCGCCGCTTCCTCGACACCTACGAGCGCTTCCTGCTCTCGATCCTCGACCCCAGCGCGGGCTGCGACTTCGGCGAGGGCCTCTACGCCCTGGCCGAACTCGCCCGCCAGGGACGCCTGACCGCCGCCCTGCGCTCCGAGCGGGTGCTGCGCTCCCTCATGTGGATCTGGGCCATGCCACACCTGCCGACGGCCGTGGCCAGGCCCACCGTCCACGACGCCCTCACCGCCACCGACCTGCTCGAACACGCCCTGCGCCCGCTCGCCGCCCGGATACCCGGCGACCGCGTGGCGCACGCCGTCTCCAGCGGTCTCGCCACGCTGCCGGCGCTCGCCGCCCAGCACTTCGAAGGGGTGCCCTTCCTGCTCACCGAACACGGCATCTACCTCCGCGAGCGCTACCTCGGCTACCGCACCGAGGCCCAGCGCTGGCCGGTCAAGGCCCTCATGCTCGGCTTCTACCGCGAGCTCAACTCCCTCGGCTACCGCAAGGCCGACCTCATCACCCCCTGCAACCAGTACAACCGGCGCTGGGAGGAGCGCGGCGGCGCCCCCGCCGACCGCATCCGCACCGTCTACAACGGCGTCGACCCCGCCGCCTTCCCCTGGGCCGGGCCCGAACCGGAGACGCCCACCCTCAGCTGGGTCGGCCGGGTCGACCCGATCAAGGACCTGGAGACCCTGATCCGGGCGTACGCGATCGTCCGCGCCGAGATCCCCGAACTCCTGCTCCGGCTCTTCGGCCCCGTCCCGGCGGGCAACGAGGACTACCGCACCCGGCTGGAGAAGCTCGCCGCCGAACTCGGCGTCGCCGACGGGGTCGGCTTCGAGGGCCGCACCTCCGACGTCGCCGGGGCCTACGCGGCCGGCAACATCGTGATGCTCTCCTCGATCAGCGAGGGCTTCCCCTTCTCCCTCATCGAGGCCATGTCCTGCGGCCGGGCCACCGTCTCCACGGACGTCGGCGGGGTCCGCGAGGCCGTCGGCGACACCGGCCTGGTCGTCCCGCCCCGGGAACCGGCCGTGATGGCCGCGGCCGTCGCCGGACT
Source organism: Streptomyces showdoensis (assembly GCF_039535475.1). Taxonomy (NCBI): domain Bacteria; kingdom Bacillati; phylum Actinomycetota; class Actinomycetes; order Kitasatosporales; family Streptomycetaceae; genus Streptomyces; species Streptomyces showdoensis. The sequence goes on from NZ_BAAAXG010000026.1 coordinate 3,485,894, forward strand.
CCTCCACGACGACACCCGGCGCGCCGCCCTGGCCCGGGACGCCCGGCAGCGCGTGGTCGACCGCTTCACCCTGCACCGCTCGGTCGACGGCTTCCGCCGGATCTACCTCGAACTCGCGGGCCGGCGGCCGACCGCGCCGCCCGCCGAGACCGGCGACTGGACCACCCGCCTCACCGACCCCTGGCGCGCCGAACTGCTGGGAGGTGCCCGGGCATGAGCGGCTCCCTCTGGCTGAAGCCCGGCACGACCGGGGACACCCTCCCGGTGATCCCCCGTCAGCGGACCACGCCCCCGCAGGGGCCCGCGGACCCCGCGGCGCCGGACCTGGCCGCCGACCCCCTGGACGAACTCGCCGCCCGACTGGACGACCTGGCCGCCGCCGCGGTCCACCCCGACGAGATAGCGGCGATCCTGGAATCCGACGGCATGACCGACGCGCACATCCGCCTCACCTACGGCCGCGACGACTCCTTCGCCCTCGCCGAGGACCTCTACGCCCGCGTCGAGCGCCGGCACGCCGCCCCCGAGGCCCCGCCCGCCGACCCCTGGCACACCGGGCTCGCCGGCTGCCTGCTGCGCGGCCTCGTCTTCGCCCTGCCCGGGCTCGCCTACGTGCTCGGCGCCCCGCTGCTGGCCACCGGACCGGGCCGGTACGGGCTGCCGCCCGGCACCGTGCCGCTGTTCGCCGGGGCGGTCACCGGCTGGGTCTGGAACCAGGCGCTGTCCCACCGCGCCTACACCTGGCTCGGCCTCGGCGACCGGCGGGCCGCCGCCCGCGCGCTGCTCACCGGCGCCCCGGCCGGAGCCCTCGCGGGCGCGGCCGTCGCCGTGGCCGCCGCGGGACCGGGCGAGGCCCCGGCGGCCCTGTTCGGGGCCGGCCAGGCGGTGTACCTGGGGGCCGCGACCGTGCTGCTCGTGCTGGGCCGCGAACGGGCCCTGCTGGGCGCGCTGCTGCCGCTCGCCGGAGCCGTCCCCGCGTTCCGCCACGACCTGCCGGACCCGCTCCGGATCGCCCTGCTGCTCGCCTCGCTCACGGCGACGGCGGTCTGCGCCGGGCGGGCGCTGCGGCCCGGACCGGGGGAGCGGCGCCCCGCCCGGGGCCGGGGCGGGCCGCCGTTCGCGGCCTCCGTCCCGTACGGCCTGTTCGGCCTGGGCAGCGGACTGCTCGTGCTCTACGCGGGGGCCGACGCGGTCATCGCGCTGACCCTCTCCATGGGCCCGGCCGAATGGCTGCTGCACCGCTTCCGCGGCGCGAGCCTCACCCGGCTGCGGCTGCTGACCACGGCCTACGAGTTCCGCCGGGCCGTCGCCGGCATGCTCGCCCGCTGCCTGGGCGCGTACCTGGGCGTGCTGGCCGCCCTGACCCTCACCGCCGCCGCGCTCTGGCCGGGCGCCGCGGCCGTCGGCCCCGGGCGGATCGGCTCGCTGCTCCTGGTGGGCGCGGTGCTGTGGCTGGGGCTGCTGATGCAGGCCTTCGGCGGGGTGGCGGGCGCCGCCTCGGTGTGCCTGCTGGCCGCGGGCGCGCAGACGCTGGTGCCGGCCGCGGGGCCGGTGGCGGCGGGCCTGGCGGCACTGGTGCTGTGCGTGCTCACGTGTGTCCTGCTGGTCCGACCGACCTCCCACCGCTTCTAGGGCCCGAACTGTGACTACCTCCTCCTGTTCCTCCCGCTCCTCCCTTCTCGTCCCCTTCTACGAGCACCCCGCCGACCGCCCCGAGGACTGGGCCGCCGTCGTGGCGGCGGCCCCCGCCCTCTACGGGGTCGTCCTCAACCCGGCGAGCGGCGCGGGCCGTTCCGCCGACCCGGCCTTCGCCGAGCTGGCGGGCCGGCTGCGGGCCGCCGGGGTGCGGGTCCTCGGCTACGCGGACACCGACTACGGGCGCCGCCCGCACGCCGAGGTCGTCTCCGACCTGGTGCGGCACCGCGACTGGTACGCGGCGGACGGCGCCTTCCTCGACCAGGTGCCGACGGAGCCCTCCGCGCTGCCGCACTACCGGCGCCTGGTCGTCTCGGCGCGGGCCGCCGGGCTGCGCACCCTGGTCCTGAACCACGGCGCCCACCCCGCCCCCGGCTACGAGGCCCTCGCCGACCTCCTGGTGACCTTCGAGGGCCCCTGGGACTCCTACCGGCACCTCGACCTGCCGGTCGCCGACCACTACTGCCACCTGGTGTACGCGGCCCCGGCGGACGTCCGCCCCGCGACCCCGGTGCACTGCGCGGTCCCGGGCACGGGCGCCCACCCCTGGGGCACCCTGCCGCACACCCTGGAGCCCACCCGATGAGACGCCCGCCGATCCTGCCGGCCCCGCGCGCCCTGCCGGTCCCGCCGCCCCCGCGCGCCCTGCCGGTCCTGTCGGCCGTGCTGGGCCTCCTGCTCCTCCTGACCGCCTGCACGGCCGCCCCGCCCGCCGAGCCCCGCCCCCGCTCCTCCGACCCGAAACCGGCCGCCCGCTGGCAGCCCCGCCCCGGCCTGGCCTGGCAGTGGCAGCTCAGCGGGCGACTGGACCCGTCCGTGGACGTCCCCGTCTACGACATCGACGGCTTCGACCACCCGGCGGCCACCGTCGCCGACCTGCACCGGCGGGGCCGCAAGGTGATCTGCTACCTCTCCACCGGCGCCTGGGAGGACTTCCGCCCGGACGCGGGACGCTTCCCGAAGGCCCTCCTCGGCAAGGGCAACGGCTGGCAGGGCGAGCGCTGGCTCGACATCCGCCGCACCGACCTGCTCGCCCCGCTGATGGCGGCCCGCCTGGACATGTGCCGGGCGAAGGGCTTCGACGCGGTCGAGCCGGACAACATGGACGGCTACCGCAACCCCACCGGCTTCCCCCTCACCGCCGCCGACCAGCTCCGCTACAACCGCCTGATCGCCCGCCTGGCCCACGACCGCGGCCTGGCCGTCGGCCTGAAGAACGACCTGGACCAGATCCCCGAGCTCCTGCCGGACTTCGACTTCGCGGTCAACGAGCAGTGCGCGCAGTACGAGGAGTGCGAGCTGCTGGCCCCCTTCGTGAAGGCCGGCAAGGCGGTGTTCCACGTCGAGTACGAGCGGGAGCCGGCCGAGTTCTGCCCGCGCACCCGCGGGCTCGGCCTCAGCTCGCTCCGGAAGGAGTACGACCTGGGGGCGTGGCGGCGGGCCTGCTGACGGGCGGTCACCGGACCAGGGGCGGCCCGGGCGGCACGCCGGGGCTCACCCCAGGGTGAGCGCCACCAGCGCCGCCGTCGCCGCCGTCTCCTCCACCGCGCCGAACACGTCCCCCGTCACCCCGCCGAAGCGCCGCACGCACCGCCGCAGCAGCAGTTCGGCGACGCCGAGGGCGGCGAGGGCGGCCAGCGGGAGGCGGAGGGCGTCGTACGGGGAGAAGAGGGCACCGGCCGCCGCGCAGAGGGCGAGCAGCAGGGCGGTGGTCAGGGCGGCGGGGCGGAGCGGGACGGTCGCGGCGACGACCGCGCCGAGGCCCTCGGGGCGGGCGGCCGGGACGCCGTGGCGGGAGGCGTGGGTGAGGGCGAGGCGGGCGGTGGTGGCGGCGAGGACGGCGGCGGCCGCGCCGGTGGCCCAGCCCTCGGCGTAGAGCTCGTGGAGCGCGGCGACCTGGGCCAGCAGGGCGAAGAGGACGGCGATCACGCCGAAGGGGCCGATGTCGGACTGCTTCATGATGCGCAGCGCGTCCTCGGCGGGCTTGGCGCTGCCGAGGCCGTCGGCGGTGTCGGCGAGCCCGTCGAGGTGGAGGCCGCGGGTCATCAGCGCCGGGACGGCGACCGTGAGGACGGCGGCCAGCAGCGGACCCGCGCCGAGCAGCAGGAACAGCCCGCCCACCGCGGCCGCGCACAGACCGACGACGAGGCCCGCGAGCGGGGCGCAGAGCATCCCGGCGCGGGCCGCGTCGCGGTCCCAGCGGGTGATGCGGGCGGGGAGCACCGTGAGGGTGCCGAAGGCGAAACGCAGGCCGTCCATCCGCGGAAGGGTAGTGCCACGCGCCCGGACGCTAAATTGGCCATAGGGTACGAAAGCGGCCAATCGGCAGAGGGGTGGCATGGGTCACTGGTTCTCGCGCAACATCGTCGAACCCGGGAAGCTCCCGCTGTTCCTCGCCCTGACCTCCTTCGTGCTGACCTTCGCGGTCACCCGGACGGTCACCCGGCTCATCCGGGCCGGCAAGGGCCCGTTCCGCAACGTCTCCTCCGGCGGGCTGCACATCCACCACGTGGTGCCGGGCGTGGTGCTGACCGTCCTCGGCGGCTTCGGGGCGGTCGCCAGCGGGCGGGAGGGGGTGGGGGCGGCCGTCTTCGCGGTGCTCTTCGGGGTCGGCGCGGGGCTCGTCCTGGACGAGTTCGCGCTGATCCTGCACCTGGACGACGTCTACTGGTCGGACGACGGCCGCAAGAGCGTCGAGGTCGTCGTCCTCACCGCGGCCCTGGTGCTGCTCACCCTGGCCGGCTTCTCCCCGCTGGGCGTGGACGACATGTCTGCGGAGGAGCGCCAGGACCGGGCCTCGTTCCTCCTGACCCTCGCGGTGAACTTCCTCTTCGTCCTGGTCACCCTGGTGAAGGGGAAGTTCCGGATGGCCGTGCTCGGCACCCTGGTGCCGTTCGTCGCGATCGTCGGCGCGGTCCGCCTGGCCCGCCCCGGCTCCTGGTGGTCCCGGCACCTCTACGCCCGGCGCCACCGGGCCCGGGCCCGCTCCCGGATCCGCGCCTACCGGCACGACAAGCGCTGGACCCGGGTGCGCCGCAGGGCTCAGGACCTGATCGGCGGCTTCCAGGAGCGCGTCCCCGGGCGGGGCTCCGCGCCGCCGCCGCGCTGACCCCGCTCCCGCCACCGCTGGAAGGCGATGACCGCGAGGACCGCGGCGATGGCGGCGATGTGCTCCTTGCCGGCCAGGTTGTTCTTGATCAGCACCTCGACGACCATCGCCACGACCACCAGCGTCCCGGTCCACCGGGCCCGGTAGCGCCAGCACACGTACACCGCGAGGCCGACCACCGCCGCCGAAGGGCCGGTGTCCACCACCCGTGCGTCGGAGGCGGGCAGCCCCAGCGGGCCGTCCGGGCCGAGCGCGATGCCGACCCGGGCGTACAGCGTGCCGGCCAGCGTCGCCGCGTACGCGACGAGCAGCGTCCGCCACCGGCCGAGGCAGATCTCGGCGATCCCGAAGACCAGCAGGACCTGTGCCAGCGCGCCCCACACCGGCAGGTCGAGCGCCGGGACGAAGAGCGAGAGCGGGGTCCGCAGCAGGGCCAGGACCAGCGGGTCCTCGGCCCGCACCGAGCCGATGTCCTGGACCGGCTGGTAGCCCCAGTCCTGGTTCTGCACGATCTGGAAGACGGAGGTGAGGCACACCGCCGCCAGGGTCATGGGGATCGCCCGCCACCTGCGGGCGACGAGCGCCGTCCGCACGGTCGTGTACAGCGGCCCCCACTCCCGTATGGCGAAGTCCTTCAGGGACCCGCGCGCCCCCCGTGCGCCGCGCGATCCCCTCAACGCCGTCCCTCCAGGTGCTTGCGGTGCAGCCACTTGGGCAGACCGGGGGCCTCCAGGAAGCCCTCGGCGCGTCCGGCGGCGAGGCCGATGCGCAGCAGGTCGGCGCTCTTCTCGAAGAGCATGAAGCGGGGCTCCCAGATCGGTCGGTACTTGGCGTTGGCGCGGTACAGCGACTCGATCTGCCACCAGCGGGAGAAGAAGCTGAGCAGCGAACGCCACATGCGCAGCACGGGTCCCGCCCCGAGCTTCGAGCCGCGTTCGAAGACGGACCGGAACATCGCGAAGTTCAGCGAGACCTGAGTGATCCCGATCTCCTTCGCGCGCTGGAGGAGCTCGATCACCATGAACTCCATCAGGCCGTTCTCGGAGTCCCGGTCGCGGCGCATCAGGTCGAGGGAGAGGCCCTTCGGCCCCCAGGGCACGAAGGACAGCACGGCGCGCAGCTCGCCCGACTCGTCGGAGCACTCCAGCATCACGCAGCGGCCGTCCCTGGGGTCGCCGAGGCGCCCGAGCGCCATCGAGAAGCCGCGTTCGGTGGCCCCGTCGCGCCAGTCGTCGGCCTTGCGGAGCAGCTCGTCCATCTCGTCGGCCGGGATGTCCTCGTGGCGCCGGATGCGGACCTCGTAGCCGGCCCGCTTGACCCGGTTGAAGGCCTGCCGGACGGTGCGCATGGCCCGCCCGTCGAGGGTGAACTCGTCGGTCTCCACGATGGCCTCGTCGCCCAGCTCCAGGGCGTCCAGGCCGTGCCGGGCGTAGATGGTGCCGGCCTCCTCGCTCGCGCCCATCACGGCCGGGATCCAGCCGTGCTCGCGGGCCTCGGCCAGCCAGGGCTCGATGGCCCCGGGCCAGGCCTCCGGGTCGCCGATCGGGTCACCGGAGGCGAGCGAGACCCCGCCGACCACCCGGTAGGCGATGGCGGCCTTCTCGCTGGGCGACCAGATGACGCTCTTCTCGCGGCGCAGTGCGAAGTAGCCGAGCGAGTCCCGGTCCCCCTGCTTGTCGAGCAGCGCCCGCAGCCGGTCCTCGTCCTCCTCGGTGAGCGGGTCGACGGCCCGCCGGGAGCGGAAGGCGGCGAACAGCACGGCGAAGAGCAGCAGCGTCGACATGATGTTGATGACCACGTCCACCCAGCCCGGGGTGGCGATCGCGGCGTAGGCCGAGTCGTCCGAGGCCAGGGTGATCAGCCGCATCACGCCGTACTTCCAGCGCTCCAGGAAGGTGGAGTGGCCGGCCGCGGTGTTGGTGACGGTCACCAGGACCGCGGCGAGCAGCGAGGTGACCAGCAGCCCGCCGACCGCCACGGCCGCCGCGAGCAGCGGGTTGGAGCGGTCGCCCTTCGCGTAGAACTCCTTGCGGCCGAGCAGCAGGGAGACGAAGAAGGCGGCGGTCAGGACCAGCGAGACCCAGTTCTGGGCGTGCTGGCGGATCTCCGGGAAGATCATCACCAGCGCGAAGAGCAGCAGGAAGAGCCCGCTCAGGACCAGGTTGAGGATCCACGCCGCCCGCTTGCGGCGGCGCATGGTGATCGCCAGGAAGAGGGTGAAGACGCCGGACGCGAAGCCGGCGGTGAGCATGTACGGGGTGAAGTAGTTGTCCTCGTTGTGCCGGCGCAGGTCCTGGCCGAACGAGACCCACACGGCGCTCAGGAAATTGATGAACGTGACGGCCCGCAGGTACCAGACGGCGAACGCGGCGCTGCGCCGCGAACGGACCGTGGTCCGGGGCGCTTCTTCGGTGGACAAACGGACCTCTCCCATGAAAAGCGATCATATGGGGCATCACCCTGCATGGCTGGGCGCCGGATGCGACCGTCCGCACGTGGCGGAACGGCCCCATCCGGGCCCGTGATCCGGCTCAGCCCGTCTCGTCCGCCACCACGGCGGTGTCATCCACCGGCGTGGTCTCCGCCACCGGAGTGGTCACCTCCGGCAGCTCCGCGGCCAGCGCCGCGGCGGCCCGGACGAGGGGGAGAGCGAGCAGCGCCCCGGTTCCCTCGCCCACAGTGACGCCGTGGTCGAGCAGAGGGTTGAGCGACATCCGGTCCAGCGCCTTCGCCTGCGCCGGCTCCCCGCTCACCTGGCCCGCCAGCCACCAGTCCGGCGCCCGGAACGCCGCCCGCTGCGCCACCAGCGCACAGGCCGCGCCCACCACGCCGTCCAGGATGACCGGCAGCCGCCGGACCGAGGCCTGCAGCAGGAAACCGGTCATCGCCGCCAGATCGGGCCCGCCGACCGCCGCGAGCAGCTCCAGCTGGTCGCCCAGCACCGGCCGGGCCCGGCGCAGCGCGTCCCGGACCGCCGCGCACTTGCGCATCCACGCGAGGTCGTCGATCCCGGCGCCGCCCCGGCCGGTCACCACGGAGGCGTCCGTCCCGCACAGCGCGGCGATCAGCGTCGAGGCGGGGGTCGTGCCGCCCACGCTCAGGTCCCCGAGCACCACCAGATCGGTGCCGGAGTCGGCCTCCTCGTCGGCGATCGCGATGCCCAGCTCCAGGGCCGCCCGGGTCTCGTCGAGGGACTGCGCGTTCTCGATGTCGATCCGGCCCGTGCCGCGCCGCACCCGGTGCCGGGTCACCTCGGCCGGCAGCAGCTCCGGATCGCAGTCCAGACCCGCGTCCACCACGCGCACCGGCACCCGCTGGGTCCGGGCCAGCACCGCCACCGGGCTCGCCCCGTCGAGCACCGCGCGCACCAGTTCGCACCCGCCGCCGGCGGCCCGCCCGGACACGTCCAGCGCGGCCACCCCGTGGTCGCCCGCGAAGAGCACCACCTTCGGCTGCTCCACCGGCCGCGGCGGCACCGCGCCCTGTGCCGCCGACAGCCACTCGCCCAGCTCGTCGAGCCGCCCGAGCGCACCGGGACGGACGCTCAGCCGCTCCCTGCGCTCCTCGGCGTCACGCCGTATCCCCCCGTCGGGGCGCTCGATCAGATCGGAGAAGTCGTCGAGGTTCAAGGTTCGTTCCGCCTAGTGACGTCAATACGCTCGTGGGCATGGCCGTAGGACGTTCGAACCCTACCCGGGGCCCCGGGCCGTGTCCGTCACGTGCCGCCGGCCCGCGGCGGCGGCCCGGGGGGCTTCCGGATCATGCCGGGCCCGCGACGCCCGGCCCCGGGTGCCGATCCCGCCCGCCCGCGGCGGCGGCCTACCCGCGCAGCACCAGCGCCTGACCCGCGACCACCAGCAGCACCTGCTCGCACTCGTCGGCGAAGGCCGCGTTGAGCCGCCCCAGCTCGTCGCGGAAGCGGCGCCCCGAGGCCGTCGCCGGGACCACGCCCGAACCCACCTCGTTCGTCACCGCCACGACCGTCCGGGGCGTCGCCCGCACCGCCGCCACCAGCTCGGCGACCCGCTCCGCCAGGGCCTCCCGGCCCCCGGCCGCCCACCGCTCGTCGTCCCACGCCCCGACCCGGTCCATGGCGTCCGTCAGCCACAGCGACAGACAGTCGACCAGCAGCGCCGGGCCCTCCCCGGCGAGCAGCGGCACGAGGTCGGTGGTCTCGGCGGTACGCCAGGAGCCCGGCCGCCGGTCCCGGTGCAGCCCCACCCGCTGCGCCCACTCCGGGTCGCCCTCACGCGTCCCGCCGGTCGCCACGTACAGCACCTCGGGGAAGGTCTCCAGGCGCCGCTCGGCCTCCACGGACTTCCCCGACCGGGCGCCGCCCGTCACCAGGGTCCGCCGGGGCACGTCCGGCACCGCGTGGTACTCGCCGACGTACAGCGTCGTCCCGTCCGGCACCGCACGGGCCCCCGCCGCCGCGAGCCGCCGGTCCAGCTCGGCTCCGGCGGGCGCGTCGTGGTCCAGGTGCGCGGCGATCACGTCCGTGCCCGGCCCGACCGCCCCGATCGCGCGCAGCCGGGCGAGCCCGTCCGGGCGGCCCGTCACGTCCGCGACCACCATGTCGTACGGGGGCCGGTGGTCGTCCGGCAGCCCGGCCGCCGCCCCGCCCGGCGGCAGGTAGAGCAGCCGCTCGCCCTCCGCCGAGGTCACCTCGTACCCGGTGCCCGGCGAGTCCATCGAGACCGCCCGCACCCGGTGCCCGCTGATCAGCGTCAGCTCCCGCCCGTCCGGCACCCGCCCCGCCGTCGGCAGCCCCGCGGGCAGCTCCACGGCCGGACCGTCGTGCGGATGCGTGAGCAGCACCTGGCGCACCCCGACCAGCGAGTGCCCCGACCGGGCCGCGGCCAGCGCGGCCCCCGGGGTCAGATCCAGCAGCAGCGCCCCGTCCACGAGCAGCGAGGTCGCCGCCCGCGCGCGCTCCCCGCGGGACAGCGCGCACACCGCGCAGGGGCAGTCGGGGCGGGGGAGTCCGAGGGGTGCGCCGGTGCCGAGCAGAGTCAGTTCCACCCTCAGATCCTCCCGCGTCACCGCAAGCGGTGCGCGCCCGGCTACGCTGCGGGCAGGAAACCGATCATCCGGAGGCTGGCATGGCATGGACGTGGCGGTTCGAGAAGTCCGACGGCACTGAGGTCGCACCGGCGGTGACCCCCGAGGAGTTCCCCACCCAGGGCGACGCGGAATCCTGGATCGGTGAGAACTGGCGCGACCTGCTCGACGGCGGCGCGGACCAGGTGACGCTCTCCGAGGACGGGGCGAAGATCTACGGCCCGATGCCGCTCGACGCGGAGGGCTAGGACGCCCGGAGCGTCCGAGGACGGGGTGCGGGCCCGGGGCCCGCACCCCGGAGCACCCGGTGGGCTCAGCCCCGAACGCCGCAGAGGTGCAGCAGTCCCGCGATGCGCCGGTAAGGATCCGTGCGCGAGGCCCGGTCCTCGGCGGTGAGCAGGCGCTCCAGCTCGTCCGCGGCCGGTAGGCCCTCGTCGCCGGGGATGCCGTCGGTGAAGACCCGCACGCCGTACCAGGCGTGCAGCGGCGCCGCGATCCCGGCGAGGGTCGAGGTCAGCGCGTCGAGCCGGTCGGCCCGCACCTTCGTGCCGTTGCGGTCGGTGTACACGTCCGACTCGAAGGCGTCGAGCGCGCCCGTCCAGTCCCCGGCCAGGCCCGGCCGCATGGCCAGCGCCTCCGCGTTGCGGACCACCAGGGAGAGCAGGCCGCCGGGGGCCAGCATGCGGGCCAGGCCCGCGAGCAGCGCGTCCGGCTCGTCGGCGTACATCAGCACACCGTGGCAGAGGACGACGTCGAAGCTGCCGGGCAGGAAGTGCACCCCGGTCTCGCGCCCGTCGCCCTCGATCAGCCGGACCCGCTCGCGGATCCCGGCCGGTTCGGTCGCCAGCGACTCGCGGGCGGCCTTCAACAGCTCGGGGTCGGCCTCCAGGCCGGTCACGGTGTGCCCGGCCCGGGCCAGGCGCAGGGCCTGGGTTCCCTGGCCCATGCCCGCGTCGAGGATCCGCAGCCGCTGCCCCACGGGGTAGCGGCCGGCTATCTGCTCGTCGAGCTGGCGCGCGATCAACTCCTGGCGGACGGTGTCACGCAGTCCGCCCGGCACGACCGGCCAGTGGGCGACGACGGGCAGCGCCGAACCGGAGCCGTCCGCGCTCAGGGCCGCTCTCCGCGCTTGACCTGCGGCTTCGGCAGCCGCAGCCGGCGCATCTGGAGCGTGCGCATCAGGCCGTACGCGACGGCGCCGCGCTTCGACTCGTTCGGGAAGCGCGCGTTCAGCTGCTTGCGCAGCCGGAACACGATGCCGATCGAGTCGATGACGATCATCACGATCACACCGGCCCACAGGACCAGGGAGATGGTCTGCAGCTGGGGCGCCTTGCTGCCGAACAGCGACAGCACGAGGATGACCACGGCCATCGGCAGGAAGAACTCGGCGACCGCGAAGCGCGAGTCGACGAAGTCACGCACGAAGCGCCGGACCGGGCCCTTGTCGCGGGCCGGCAGATAACGCTCGTCGCCGCTGGCCAGCGCCTCGCGCTGCTTGACCATGTCCACACGGCGCGCCTCGCGCTGCCGCTTGGCGGCTTCCTTGCGGTCCAACGGCGCGGACTGCGCGCGCCGGCGCTGGGTCTGGGCCTCACTCCGCTTCGGGGTCGGGCGGCCCTTGGGGGCCTCGGGGTCGCGGGGCTGCTTGGAGAGGTCCGCCGTCACCTTCTCGGTGGGGGCCTTCTCATCCTTCGAACGGCTACGGAACACAAGGCCAAGGGTACGGGGTGCCGCGCATGGACCCCAGCGCCGGTGGGAACGATCCGCTAACGGCCTGCGTCCCTGGGCAGGGGAGACCGGGGCTCCACTACTCCCTGGGCGGGAGACGGATGATCGTCAGTCGTCCTTGGGGAGGAGCACATCGGGTCCCGAACAGTGCGGTAATGGAGGCAGGAACCGTACTGTGGTTTCTGTTGGAGAGCTGGAGCCGAGTCCGTCAGAAGGGGGCGCGCGAAGCCCATGAGCGGTGTCATGAAGCGTATGGGGATGATCTTCCGCGCGAAGGCAAACAAGGCCCTCGACCGGGCCGAGGATCCGCGCGAGACCCTCGATTACTCGTACCAGAAGCAGCTGGAGCTGCTGCAGAAGGTGCGCCGCGGCGTCGCCGACGTGGCGACGTCCCGCAAGCGGCTCGAACTGCAGCTGAACCAGCTGCAGGGCCAGTCCGCCAAGCTGGAGGACCAGGGCCGCAAGGCGCTGGCCCTCGGCCGCGAGGACCTGGCGCGCGAGGCGCTGTCCCGCCGCGCCGCGCTGCAGCAGCAGGTGAGCGACCTGGAGGTGCAGCACCAGACGCTGCAGGGCGAGGAGGAGAAGCTCACCCTCGCGGCGCAGCGCCTCCAGGCCAAGGTCGACGCCTTCCGCACCAAGAAGGAGACCATCAAGGCGACCTACACGGCGGCCCAGGCGCAGACCCGGATCGCCGAGTCCTTCTCCGGCATCTCGGAGGAGATGAGCGACGTCGGCCTCGCGATCCAGCGGGCCGAGGACAAGACCGCCCAGCTCCAGGCGCGGGCCGGCGCGATCGACGAGCTGCTCGCCTCGGGCGCGCTCGACGACCAGTCGGGCCTGGGCAAGGACGACATCCAGGCGGAGCTCGACCGGCTGTCCGGCGGTACGGACGTCGAGCTGGAGCTCCAGCGCATGAAGGCGGAACTGGCCGGCGGCCCGTCGGCGCAGCAGCAGGCCATCGAGGGCGGCGCCGCCGCCCCGCAGGACCAGTCGCAGCAGCAGTCCCACCCGCGCTTCGAGAAGTAGCGGCCCCCGGGGGCACTCCCTCGGGGCCATTCCCTCGACTCGGGGCAATCCTTCAGGAGGACGGCACGTCATGATCGTACGGATCATGGGGGAGGGCCAGTGGAAGCTGGCCGACAGTCACTTCGCCGAGCTGAACAAGCTGGACGACGAGCTTCTGGAAGAGATGGAGTCGGGCGACGAGGAGGGTTTCCGCCGGACCCTCGGCGCCCTCCTCGACGCCGTGCGGCGGCTCGGTGAGCCGCTGCCCGACGACGCCCTGGAACCCTCGGAGCTGATCCTCCCGGACGACGGCGCGAGCCTCGAAGAGGTCCGCGCCATGCTCTCCGACGACGGCCTGATCCCGGGCTGACCGGTGTCCGTACCGGGCCGCGGCGACCGCCCCGGCCGGGGGCGCCGTACCGTTTCCTGCTGTGACGACCGACGGCACCCTCCTCGCCCGGGCCCGGGACCGGCAGCGGACCCATCCGCTCGCCTTCGACGCCGCCCTCGCCTTCCTGGTCCTCGTGGCCATGGTCATCAGCTCCTTCACCGACCCGCACGGCCCCGACGGGCCCACCTTCGGCACCCGCGCGCCCACCACCGAGGGCGTCGTGCTGATGGTGCTCGCGGCCGCCGCCCTGGTCCTCCGGCGCCGCCGGCCCATCCCGGTGCTGGTCGTCACCTCCGGCTTCGCCCTCCTGGAGCTGGTCGCCGACGAACTGCCGTCGCCGGTCGCGATGAGCGCCGTCGTCGCGCTCTACACCGTCGCCTCGCAGACCGACCGCCCCACCACCTGGCGGCTCGGCCTCGCCACCATGGGCCTGCTCACCGCCTCCGCGATGTTCTTCGGCCCCACCCCCTGGTACGCGCAGGAGAACCTGGGCGTCTTCGCCTGGACCGGGATGGCCGCGGCCGCCGGCGACGCGGTGCGCAGCCGCCGGGCCTTCGTGGACGCCATCCGGGAGCGGGCCGAGCGGGCCGAACGCACCCGCGAGGAGGAGGCCCGCCGCCGGGTCGCCGAGGAGCGGCTGCGGATCGCCCGCGACCTCCACGACGTGGTCGCCCACCACATCGCCCTGGTCAACGTGCAGGCCGGGGTCGCCGCGCACGTCATGGACAAGCGCCCCGACCAGGCCAAGGAGGCCCTCGGGCACGTCCGGGCGGCCAGCCGCTCCGCCCTCGACGAGCTGCGCGCCACGGTCGGGCTGCTGCGCCAGTCGGGCGATCCGGAGGCCCCCACCGAACCGGTGTCCGGGCTCGCCGTCCTCGACGGCCTGCTGGCCACCTTCCGCAACGCGGGGCTGCCCGTGGAGCTGGCCCGCACCGACGCGGGGACCGCCCTGCCGGCCGCCGTCGACCTCGCCGCGTACCGGATCATCCAGGAGGCGCTGACCAACGTGCGCAAGCACGCGGGCGCCGAGGCCCGGGCCGAGGTGAGCGTGGTCCGGGTCGGCCGGACCGTGGAGATCACGGTCCTGGACGACGGGCCCCCGCTGCCGCCGCCCGCCGACCCCGCCGACCCCGCCGACCCCGCCGACCCCGCCGGCCCCGCCGACCGCGGCGGGCACGGCCTGCTCGGCATGCGGGAGCGGGTGACCGCGCTCGGCGGCACGCTCACCGCCGCGCCCCGGTACGGGGGCGGCTTCCGGGTGCAGGCGATACTGCCCGTGAACGCCGACGACGGGGAGGAAGCGTGACCATCCGGGTACTGCTCGCCGACGACCAGGCGCTGCTGCGCAGCGCCTTCAAGGTCCTGGTGAACTCCGAGCCGGACATGGAGGTGGTCGCCGAGGCCGCCGACGGGGCCGAGGCGGTGGCGCTGGCCCGTTCGGAGCGGGCCGACGTGGTGCTCATGGACATCCGGATGCCGGGCACGGACGGCCTCGCCGCCACCCGCATGATCACCGCGGACCCGGAGCTGTCCGCCGTACGGATCGTCATGCTGACCACCTTCGAGGTCGACGAGTACGTGGTGCAGTCGCTGCGCGCCGGGGCCTCCGGCTTCCTCGGCAAGGGGGCCGAACCGGAGGAGCTGCTGGGCGCCATCCGGATCGCGGCGGCGGGCGAGGCCCTGCTCTCCCCGGCCGCGACCAAGGGCCTGATCGCCAAGTTCCTGGCACAGGGCGGCGGTTCGGAGCCGGAGGACGGGGCGGGTCCCGCGTACTCCGAACGGCTCGGGGCGCTGACCGCCCGCGAGCGCGAGGTCCTGGTGCTGGTCGCGGGCGGCCACTCCAACGACGAGATCGCCGAGCGGCTCGACGTCAGCCCGCTCACCGTCAAGACCCATGTGAACCGGACCATGGCCAAACTGGGCGCCCGCGACCGGGCCCAGCTGGTGGTCACCGCGTACGAGTCGGGGCTCGTACGTCCAAGGGTGGAGTGAGCCCGGGGTCCGGCGTACTCCAGACGCGGTATGCGCGGCATAAGGAATTGGGTCCGAGGGGCGAGGATCTGCCCCTTCCCATGGCTGATGGTGTATCCGGGCACCCCTGGCGGTGCCCGGACGGCGCTCCTCGGGGGGTGGCCGGCCGCCTGCCGAGTACGCCACGGAAGTGAGACCGCATGTCCTGGCTGTCCAGATTCAGCCTCAAGCAACGGGCCCTCATCGGCCTGATGTCCATCGTCGCCCTCGTCTTCGGGGCGATAGCGATCCCGCAGCTGAAGCAGCAGCTGTTCCCGTCGATCGAGTTCCCGATGGTCTCGGTCCTCGCCCCCTACCAGGGCGCCTCTCCCGACGTGGTCGAGAAGCAGGTCGTCGAGCCGATCGAGAACTCCCTGAAGGCCGTCGACGGCATCAAGGGCGTCACCTCGACCGCCTCCGAGGGCAGCGCCGTCATCATGGCCAGCTTCGACTACGGCGACGAGTCGACCAAGCAGCTGGTCGCCGACGTCCAGCAGGCCGTGAACCGGGCCCGCGCCCAGCTCCCCGACTCGGTCGACCCGCAGGTCATCGCCGGTTCCACGGACGACATGCCGACCGTCGTCCTCGCGGTCTCCTCCGACAAGGACCCGCAGGCGCTGGCCGACCAGCTGGAGCGGACCGTGGTCCCCGTCCTGGAGGGCATCGACGGCGTCGGCCAGGTCTCCGTCTCGGGCGTCCAGGACCTCCAGGTCTCCATCACCCCCGACCCGCGCAAGCTGGCCGCGGCCGGCCTGAACACCATGAAGCTGGCCGAGGCCGTCCGCAACGGCGGGGCCACCCTCCCGGCCGGCGCCTTCTCCGAGGACGGCAAGAGCCGCACCGTCCAGGTCGGTGGCGGCTTCACCTCGCTGCGGCAGATCCAGGACCTGCGGATCAAGCCCGAGCAGGGCAGGGCGGTCCGCCTCGGCGACGTGGCCACCGTCGAGCAGGAGGAGTCCGCGCCGGTCTCCCTCACCCGCACCAACGGCAAGCCCAGCCTCGCCGTCTTCGCCACCATGGACCAGGACGGCAGCGCCGTCGGCATCTCCGACGCGGTGAAGGACAAGCTGCCGAAGCTGCGTCAGGACCTCGGCTCCGGCGCCGAGCTGACCGTCGTCTCCGACCAGGGCCCGGCCGTCGCCAAGTCCATCTCCGGCCTCACCACCGAGGGCATGCTCGGTCTGGTCATGGCCGTCCTGGTGATCCTGGTCTTCCTCGCCTCGATCCGCTCCACCCTGGTCACCGCGGTCTCCATCCCGCTCTCGGTGGTCCTCGCTCTCATCGTGCTGTGGACCCGTGACCTCTCCCTGAACATGCTCACCCTCGGCGCGCTCACCATCGCCATCGGCCGGGTCGTCGACGACTCGATCGTGGTCCTGGAGAACATCAAGCGTCACCTCGCGTACGGCGAGGAGCGCGAGACCGCGATCCTCACCGCGGTCCGCGAGGTGGCCGGCGCGGTCACCTCCTCCACGCTCACCACGGTCGCCGTCTTCCTGCCGATCGGCCTGGTCGGCGGCATGATCGGGCAGCTGTTCGGCTCGTTCTCGCTGACCGTCACGGCGGCCCTGCTCGCCTCGCTGCTGGTCTCCCTGACCGTCGTCCCGGTCCTGTCGTACTGGTTCCTGCGCGCCCCCAAGGGCACCCCGGAGGACCAGGAGGAGGCGCGGCGCCGGGCCGAGGAGAAGGAGAACCGGAGCCGGCTGCAGCGCCTGTACGTGCCGGTGCTGCGGTTCGCCACCCGGCGCCGTCTCACCAGCGTGGCCATCGCCCTCGTGGTCCTCGTGGTCACCTTCGGCATGACCCCGCTCCTGAAGACCAACTTCTTCGACCAGGGCGAGCAGGAGGTCCTGACCGTCCGCCAGGAGCTGGCGCCCGGCACCAGCCTGACCGCCGCCGACGAGGCCGCGAAGAAGGTCGAGAAGGTCCTGGCGGGCACGGACGGCGTCAAGGACTACCAGGTCACCGTCGGCTCCTCCGGCTTCATGGCGGCCTTCGGCGGCGGCACCGGCGCCAACCAGGCCACCTACCAGGTGGCCCTGGAGGACTCCGCCTCGTACGCGAAGATCCACGACAGCATCGAGGGCGAGCTCGCGAAGCTGGACGGCATCGGCGACACGACCATCTCGGCCGGCGCCGCCTTCGGCAGCCAGGACCTGAGCGTCGTGGTCAAGGCCGCCGACCCGCAGGTCCTCAAGGCCGCCGCCGACCAGGTGAAGACCGCGGTCGGGCAGCTGAAGGACGTCAGCGACGTCCAGAGCGACCTGTCCCAGTCGGTCCCGCGGATCTCGGTCCGGCCGAACGCGAAGGCGGCCGACGCCGGCTTCGACGCCACCACCCTCGGCATGATCGTCGGCCAGGCCGTGCACGGCACCCCGTCCGGCAAGGCGATCCTCGACGACACCGAGCGGGACGTCCTCATCACCTCGGCCAAGCCGGCGACCACGCTCGCCGAGCTGAAGGCCCTGCCGCTCGGCCCGGTGAAGCTGGGTGACATCGCCACCGTCGAGCTGGTGGCGGGCCCGGTCTCCAAGACCCGGATCGACGGCGCCCGGGCGGCGACGATCACCGCCACCCCGGTCGGCGACAACACCGGGGCGGTCAGCACCGCGCTGCAGTCCAAGCTCAAGGAGCTGAAGCTGCCGGCCGGCGCGACGGCGACCATCGGCGGTGTCTCCGAGGACCAGTCCGACGCCTTCGTCAACCTGTTCCTGGCGATGCTCGCGGCCATCGCGATCGTCTTCATGCTGCTGGTCGCGACCTTCCGCTCGCTGATCCAGCCGCTGATCCTGCTGGTCTCCATCCCGTTCGCGGCGACCGGCGCGCTCGGCCTGCTGGTGCTCACCGGCACCGCGATGGGCGTGCCCGCGCTCATCGGCATGCTGATGCTGATCGGCATCGTGGTCACCAACGCGATCGTCCTGATCGACCTGATCAACCAGTACCGGGCGCAGGGCCTGGGCGTCGTCGAAGCGGTGGTCGAGGGCGGCCGGCACCGGCTCCGCCCGATCCTGATGACCGCCCTGGCGACGATCTTCGCCCTGCTCCCGATGGCGCTCGGCATCACCGGCCAGGGCGGCTTCATCGCCCAGCCGCTGGCCGTGGTCGTCATCGGCGGTCTGATCAGCTCGACCCTGCTCACCCTGCTGCTCGTCCCGACGCTCTACGCGATGGTGGAGCTCCGCAAGGAGCGCCGCGCGAAGAAGAAGGCGGCGAAGAAGAAGGCCAAGGGCGACCCGACGATCAACGCGGAGCAGCCGGAGCTCAGCCCGGCGGACGCGACGCTGCTGGACGCCCTGGACCTCTGACCCGGGCCCGGAACGCACGAGAGGGGCGCCCCGCGATCGCGGGGCGCCCCTCGGCGTGGCCGGGGTGAATCGTTACGGCAGCGCCAGCATCCGCTCCAGCGCCAGCTTGGCGAAGGACTCGGTCTCCTCGTCGACCCGGATCTGGTTGACCAGCTTGCCCTCGGCCAGCGACTCCAGGGTCCACACCAGGTGCGGCAGGTCGATCCGGTTCATGGTCGAGCAGAAGCAGACCGTCTTGTCGAGGAAGACGATCTCCTTGTCCTCGGCGGCGAACCGGTTCGCCAGCCGGCGGACCAGGTTCAGCTCGGTGCCGATCGCCCACTTGGAACCGGCCGGGGCCGCCTCCAGGGCCTTGATGATGTACTCCGTCGAGCCCACGTAGTCCGCGGCGGCCACGACCTCGTGCTTGCACTCGGGGTGGACCAGCACGTTGACGCCGGGGATCCGCGCGCGGACGTCCTCGACCGACTCCAGCGAGAAGCGCCCGTGCACGGAGCAGTGGCCGCGCCACAGGATCATCTTCGCGTCGCGCAGCTGCTCGGCGGTCAGTCCGCCGTTGGGCTTGTGCGGGTTGTAGACCACGCAGTCGTCCAGGGACATGCCCATGTCGCGGACGGCGGTGTTGCGGCCCAGGTGCTGGTCCGGCAGGAACAGCACCTTCTCGCCCTGCTCGAAGGCCCAGTCCAGGGCCTTCTTCGCGTTGGAGGAGGTGCAGATGGTGCCGCCGTGCTTGCCGGTGAAGGCCTTGATGTCGGCGGAGGAGTTCATGTACGAGACGGGCACGACCTGCTCGGCGATGCCGGCCTCGGTCAGCACGTCCCAGCACTCCGCGACCTGCTCGGCGGTGGCCATGTCGGCCATCGAGCAGCCGGCGGCCAGGTCGGGCAGCACGACCTTCTGGTCGTCCGAGGTCAGGATGTCGGCCGACTCGGCCATGAAGTGCACACCGCAGAAGACGATGTACTCGGCCTCCGGCTTGGCGGCCGCGTCGCGGGCCAGCTTGAAGGAGTCACCGGTGACGTCGGCGAACTGGATGACCTCGTCCCGCTGGTAGTGGTGCCCGAGGACGAAGACCTTGTCCCCGAGCTTCTCCTTGGCGGCGCGGGCACGCTCCACCAGGTCCGGGTCGGAGGGCGACGGCAGGTCGCCGGGGCACTCGACGCCGCGCTCGCTCTTGGGGTCGGCCTCGCGGCCGAGGAGCAGCAGGGCGAGCGGCGTCGGCTGGACGTCCAGGGGCTGGGCGGTGGTCACGTCACGCACCCTTTCTACTTCTGCGGTGAGCCTCGAAAAGCCTTTTCGTCGAAATGACGCTATCTATCATAACCGGTTCACGTCACTTTGACGATGTCCATAGTGTCGATGTGACGAATTCGCCTCGCCCTCGCCGCTCCCGGCTCCGCGCCGAGGTGTGCGAGCATGAAAGGGAAAGACACGCCTCGGCCCGGAATGAATCCGCGGCCCCGCCGGTTGCAACCGTCGGCAAGCAGTCTCCGTACCAACCCGGGAGAGAAGCAGATGTCCGTATCGGACGAGAAGACCACTGTCAGCGACGGCATCCTCCTGTCCGACGCCGCCGCGGCGAAGGTCAAGGCCCTCCTCGACCAGGAAGGCCGTGACGACCTCGCGCTGCGCGTCGCCGTTCAGCCCGGTGGCTGCTCCGGCCTGCGCTACCAGCTCTTCTTCGACGAGCGCTCGCTCGACGGCGACGTCGTCAAGGACTTCGACGGCGTCAAGGTCGTCACCGACCGCATGAGCGCCCCGTACCTCGGCGGCGCCTCCATCGACTTCGTCGACACCATCGAGAAGCAGGGCTTCACGATCGACAACCCCAACGCCACGGGCTCCTGCGCCTGCGGCGACAGCTTCAGCTAAGCCGCAGCACCCGAGAGGGCGGCACCCGCGACGCCGGGTGCCGCCCTCTCGCGCGTCCGACGCGGACGCCTCGGCTCACTTCCGGGGCACGGCCTGCCCGCTCGCCCCGTCCACCACCGGGCGGTCGCCCAGCGGCTGCTCCAGCGTCACCGTCTTCGTGACCTCCACGGCCATCGCGACGCACACCTTGTCCGGGTCGGTCGGCCGCTCCGCGATCCGCACGACGACCTTCCGCGGGGTCTCCACGGCCGTCACGGTGTAGGTGCTGCACACCCCGCCCCAGAAGCTCACCGAGAGCTTCCGGGCCGTCGGGTCCGCCGTGAACGAGGAGATCTGCCGCTCCGGCGCCGTCCCCGTCCGCTCGTCCGGGGTGGGCGAGGGCGTGGCCGGCGGCGCCAGGTACCGGGCGTCCACCGCCGTCCGCACCACCGTGTACGGCGCGGTGCCCGCCTTCCCCCGCGCCTCGAACAGCCACGCCGGCACCAGCACCGGCTCGCCGTCCGCGTACTGCGCGGCGAGCCCGAACACCGCTCCGGTCACCGTCACGACCTCCGGGGGCGCCATGTCGACCGCGCTCCGGCACGGCACGTCCGGCCGCTCGCCGCCGGCCGCGTCCGTACCCGCCGGCGGGTCGGTCGCGCAGCCGCCGATCCCGATCGGGCCGGTCCCCTTCGAGGCCTCGTTCAGCTCGTCCAGCGCCTTCCGCGCGCCGACCACCGGGTACGTGTCGCCCGCGGCCGGCTCCTTGAGCTTCCCGCTCCCGGCGACCAGCGAACCGTCCGGACCCACGTGGATGCCGGTCGACCAGCCGTACGTCGGCAGCCCGCCCACCACCGGGTCCGCGTTGACCACCCGCACCGAGCCGTTCATCAGCTGGCGGGCGTCCAGCTTGGCGTCGTCCTGGCCGGTCGCCTTGAGCACGGGCGCCACCGCCGCCTTGGCCGCGGCCTCGCTCACCGGGCCGCCGCCGCTCGGGGGCACGGCCTCCCCGGGCGGCGGGCAGGCCTTGCCCTTCAGGCAGGTGTCGCCCACCGGGCCGCCCTGGTACTGGCTGTACGTCCAGCTCCCGGGCGCCTTCGCCGAGACGTCCAGGCGCGGTCCGGACTCGTCCCGGTCCGGGGCCAGCCGCCACACCTCGCCGACCAGCCGCGGGGTGCCCGACATGCCCAGGGCCTCGGCCAGCCGGGTCACCTCGGCCGCCGTCACCCGGCCCTCGGGCCGGTGCACCGCGGCCTCCGACGGCCCCTGGGGGAGCGGACCCCCGGCCTTGTAGACCGTCCCGCTCGGACCGCCGCCCGGGTCGGGCTCGCCGGGCGCGATCCCGGGGCCGCGGTCGCCCTTCTCGTCCAGGTTCAGCGGCGGGGGAGCGGCGGGCGCCGCCGGGGCCGCCTTCGCGCCGTCACCCCCGCCCGCGGCCGTGGCCGCGTAGTAGACGCCCCCGCCGCCGACCAGCAGCACCCCCGCCGCCACCGAGGCGACGAGGAGCGGGCCGTGCTTCCCGGGCTTCCCGGACCGGTTCTCCGTACTGCTCACCGCACGCTCCTCCTGACCATGGCATCCCCGCGGATGACACCCATGGGACGGGAGCGGCGCGCGGTCGGTTCCGCCGGGCGCTCGGGTCAGGCTCCGTACTCGGACGTGGCGGCGATCAGCCGGGCCGAGGAGGCGGGCACCTCGACGCCGTGGATGAGCGAGGGGGAGACCGGCGCGGCCGCGGGGACCGCCGGGGTCACCCAGTGCGGAGCCATCCGTGCACCGTCACCGCACAGCTGCGCAAGACTGAACTCGGACTCCTGGGGCTCACGGGGAGCGGGGTACTGGGTCATGGCCGCACCGTACGCACGCCACCGGTTCGGGGAAAAGCCCTACTCTGGGGTAGTTTCCACTGTTCGGCATGCGGGGTCGCACCCGGTAGCGTGAACTGTCATCACCGTCCTTACCGCAGGAGCGTCCAGCCGTGCGTATCGCAGTCACCGGCTCCATCGCCACCGACCACCTCATGACCTTCCCGGGCCGGTTCGCCGACCAGCTCGTGGCGGACCAGCTCCACACGGTCTCGTTGTCCTTCCTGGTCGACAACCTCGACATCCGGCGCGGCGGCGTCGGCCCCAACATCTGCTTCGGCATGGGCCAGCTCGGCGGCAACCCGGTCCTCGTCGGCGCCGCCGGGTACGACTTCGACGAGTACCGCGCCTGGCTCGACCGGCACGGCGTCGACACCGGCTCGGTGCGCATCTCCGAGGTCCTGCACACGGCCCGCTTCGTGTGCACCACGGACAAGGACCACAACCAGATCGGCTCCTTCTACACCGGCGCCATGAGCGAGGCCCGGCTGATCGAGCTGAAGGCCGTCGCCGACCGCGTGGGCGGCCTCGACCTGGTCCTGATCGGTGCCGACGACCCCGAGGCGATGCTGCGCCACACGGAGGAGTGCCGGACTCGCGAGATCCCCTTCGCGGCCGACTTCTCGCAGCAGATCGCGCGCATGGACGGCGAGGAGATCCGCACCCTCCTCGACGGGGCCACCTACCTGTTCTCCAACGAGTACGAGAAGGGCCTCATCGAGAACAAGACCGGCTGGACCGAGCAGGAGATCCTGGAGCGCGTCGGCCACCGGGTCACCACCCTCGGCTCCCGCGGCGTGCGCATCGAGCGCGTCGGCGAGCCGGCCATCGAGGTCGGCTGCCCGGAGGAGGACGCCAAGGTCGACCCGACCGGTGTCGGCGACGCCTTCCGCGCCGGCTTCCTCACCGGCCTGGCCTGGGGCGTCGGCCTGGAGCGCGCCGCCCAGGTCGGGTGCATGCTCGCCACCCTGGTGATCGAGACCCTGGGCACCCAGGAGTACACCCTGCGCCGCACCAACTTCATGGACCGCTTCGCCAAGGCCTACGGCGACGAGGCCGCGGCGGAGGTCAAGGCGCACCTCGCCTGAAGGTTGTCCTGAAAAAGCCCCCCGGAGCCCCGGCCCGCCCCTCGCACGGCGCGGACCGGGGCTCCGGCGTCCTCAGGACACCCGCCGCACCACGTACGCCGTGCCGCCCTTCGGCGAGGGCTCCTCGCCCACGTACTCCTGCCCGCGCATCTCGCACCAGGCCGGGATGTCCAGCCGGGCCGCCTCGTCGTCCGACAGGACGGTCACCGTGCCGCCCACCGGGACCGAGCCGAAGACCTTCGCCAGCTCGATCACCGGGATCGGGCAGCGCTTGCCGAGGGCGTCGACCACCAGCGTGCCGGCCGCGCCGGGGGCCGCAGCCGGGGACTCCGGGGCCCCGAGCCGGTCCCGCACGGAGGCGACCACGCCCGGCAGCACCGCCAGGAACCGGTCCACGTCCTCCTCCGAGGTGCCCGAGGGGAGCGAGATCCGGACGTTGCCCTCGCTCAGCACCCCCATCGCCCGCAGCACATGGCTGGGCGTCAGCGTGGAACTCGTACACGAGGAACCGGACGAAACGGAGAAACCCTCGCGGTCCAGCTCGTGCAGCAGCGTCTCCCCGTCGACATAGAGACAGGAGAAGGTGACCAGATGCGGCAGCCGCCGCACCGGATCGCCCACCACCTCCACGTCCGGCACCAGCTCCGGCACCCGGGCCCGGATCCGGTCCACCAGGGCCCGCAGCCGCGCCGCCTCGGCCGCCGCCTCCGCCCGCACCGCCCGCAGCGAGGCCGCCGCGGCCACGATCGCCGGCAGGTTCTCGAAGCCGGGCGCCCGTCCCGACTCCCGCTCGTCGGCCGGACCCTGCGGGGCGAACCTGACCCCCTTGCGCACGGCGAGCAGCCCGACCCCCGCCGGGCCGCCCCACTTGTGCGCGCTCGCCGCCAGCAGCGACCAGCCCTGCGGGACCGGCCCCCAGCCCAGCGACTGGGCCGCGTCCACGAGCAGCGGGACCCCGGCCGCCCGGCAGGCCTCCGCGACCTCGGCCACCGGCTGCTCGGTGCCCACCTCGTGGTTGGCGGACTGCAGACAGGCCAGCGCCGTACCCGGGGCGAGCGCCGCCGCGAAGACCTCCGGGTCCACCGCGCCCGAGCGGCCCACCGGCACCTCGGCCATCGAGCCGCCGGCCGCCGCGTGGGCCTCTCCCGCGTGCAGCACGCAGGAGTGCTCGACCGCCGAGACCACCAGGCGGTCCCCGACACGCCGACGCCCGGCGAGCGCCCCGGAGATTCCCGCGTGAACCGCGCGCGTCCCCGAAGGAGTGAAGACCAGCTCGTCCGGACGGCACCCCACCGCCTCCGCCGCGGCCTCCCGCGCCGCGTCCAGCAGCATCCGGGCCCGCCGCCCCTCCCGGTGCAGCCGGGCCGGATCGGCCCACCCCTCGTCCAGGGAGGCAAGCAGCGCCTGGCGTGCGACGGGGTGCAGCGGGGCGGCGGAAGCGGTGTCGAAGTACGGCATCCGCCCACGCTAACCCCGCCGCCCGAGTCCCCGTCAGATGCCCCGCCCGCACCGCCGATCGGCCCTGCGGAACCCGCCTCCGGAACGAAGGAGTCCACCCCTTCGGGGACTCGGACGGCGCGTTGGGCACCCTCCCCGCGCGACCCCAAATAGCGTCCAGTAGGGTTTGGTCCGCATAAACATCCAAACCCCTGCCCGCGGCCGGGGCGGCGACCGACCAGCGAGACGGACGGCCGTGGCCGACCAACGCGGGCCGAGACTCTCGGGAAGGCGCTACGTGAGTCCCAACGGCTCCGACCGCTCGTCGCGGCGCCCGATGCGGCGGAAGCTGCCGCAGGTGCTGACTGCGGGCCTGATCCTGGCGACAGCCACCGGCTGCTCGTACAACTGGGAAGACTTCCCCCGCCTTGGCATGCCCACCCCGGTGACGGAAGAGGCGCCTCGGATCCTCTCCCTCTGGCAGGGCTCGTGGGCGGCAGCGCTCATCACGGGCGTGCTGGTGTGGGGCCTGATCCTGTGGGCGACCATCTTCCACCGGCGCAGCCGCACCAAGGTGGAGGTACCTCCGCAGACCCGGTACAACATGCCCATCGAGGCGCTGTACACGGTCACCCCGCTCATCATCGTCTCGGTGCTCTTCTACTTCACCGCACGCGACGAGTCGAAGCTCCTCGAGCTCTCCCCGAAGCCGGCCCACACCGTGAACGTGGTCGGCTACCAGTGGAGCTGGGGCTTCAACTACGTCGAGGACGTGCCCGGTGTGAAGGGCGACGCCAAGACGGACAAGAACCTCGCGGCCATTCCGGACAAGTACAAGGACGCGTTCCCCGCGAACGCGGGCGGCGTCTACGACGCCGGCATCCCCGGTACCCGGAACCCGCAGACCGGTAACCCGGGCCCGACCCTGTGGCTGCCCAAGGGCGAGAAGGTCCGGTTCGTCCTGACCTCCCGCGACGTCATCCACTCCTTCTGGGTCGTCCCCTTCCTCATGAAGCAGGACGTCATCCCCGGTCACACCAACGCCTTCGAGGTCACCCCGACCCAGGAGGGCACGTTCCTCGGCAAGTGCGCCGAGCTGTGCGGTGTCGACCACTCCCGGATGCTCTTCAACGTCAAGGTGGTCTCCCCGGAGCGCTACCAGCAGCACCTGAAGGAGCTGGCGGAGAAGGGGCAGACCGGCTACATCCCGTCGGGCATTGAGCAGACGGACCCGGCCAGGAATGCGGAGACGAACAAGCTGTGAGCATCCTCAACGAACCCCACGGGGCAGCCGCGGCTGAGGACTCGTACGAGAACGAGCTCCCGGTCCGCCGCAAGCAGCCCGGCAACATCGTGGTGAAGTGGCTTACCACCACCGACCACAAGACGATCGGCACCATGTACCTGGTGACGTCGTTCGTGTTCTTCATCATCGGCGGTCTGATGGCGCTCTTCATGCGCGCCGAGCTTGCCCGTCCGGGCACGCAGATCATGTCGAACGAGCAGTTCAACCAGGCGTTCACCATGCATGGCACGATCATGCTGCTGATGTTCGCCACCCCGCTCTTCGCGGGCTTCGCGAACTGGATCATGCCGCTGCAGATCGGCGCGCCCGACGTGGCGTTCCCGCGGCTGAACATGTTCGCGTACTGGCTGTACCTCTTCGGCTCGATCATCGCCGTCGCCGGCTTCCTCACCCCGCAGGGTGCGGCGGACTTCGGCTGGTTCGCCTACTCCCCGCTGTCGGACGCGGTCCGCTCGCCGGGCGTCGGCGCCGACATGTGGATCATGGGTCTGGCCTTCTCCGGCTTCGGCACCATCCTCGGCTCGGTCAACTTCATCACCACGATCATCTGCATGCGCGCTCCGGGCATGACGATGTTCCGCATGCCGATCTTCACCTGGAACGTGCTGCTGACCGGTGTCCTGGTCCTGCTCGCCTTCCCGGTCCTGGCGGCCGCGCTGTTCGCCCTGGAGGCGGACCGCAAGTTCGGTGCCCACGTCTTCGACGCGGCCAACGGCGGCGCACTGCTCTGGCAGCACCTCTTCTGGTTCTTCGGACACCCAGAGGTGTACATCATCGCCTTGCCCTTCTTCGGCATCATCTCCGAGGTCATCCCGGTCTTCAGCCGCAAGCCGATGTTCGGCTACATCGGTCTGGTCGCCGCGACCATCGCGATCGCCGGTCTCTCCGTGACCGTGTGGGCCCACCACATGTACGTCACCGGTGGCGTGCTCCTCCCGTTCTTCTCCTTCATGACGTTCCTCATCGCCGTTCCGACCGGCGTGAAGTTCTTCAACTGGATCGGAACGATGTGGAAGGGCTCGCTGTCCTTCGAGACCCCGATGCTCTGGGCCGTCGGCTTCCTGATCACCTTCACCTTCGGTGGTCTGACCGGCGTCATCCTGGCCTCGCCGCCGATGGACTTCCACGTCTCCGACTCGTACTTCGTCGTCGCGCACTTCCACTACGTCATCTTCGGCACCGTGGTCTTCGCGATGTTCTCCGGCTTCCACTTCTGGTGGCCGAAGTTCACCGGCAAGATGCTGGACGAGCGGCTCGGCAAGATGACCTTCTGGACGCTGTTCGTGGGCTTCCACGGCACCTTCCTGGTCCAGCACTGGCTGGGCGCCGAGGGCATGCCGCGTCGTTACGCGGACTACCTCGACGCCGACGGCTTCACCGCGCTGAACACGATCTCCACGATCTCGTCCTTCCTCCTCGGCCTGTCGATGCTGCCGTTCTTCTACAACGTGTGGAAGACCGCCAAGTACGGCAAGAAGATCGAGGTCGACGACCCGTGGGGCTACGGCCGTTCGCTCGAGTGGGCGACCTCCTGCCCGCCGCCGCGGCACAACTTCCTCACCCTGCCGCGGATCCGTTCCGAATCCCCGGCGTTCGACCTGCACCACCCTGAGATCGCTGCTCTCGACCAGCTCGAGAACAAGGGTCACGAGGTGGCGGCGCTCACCGGCGGCAAGGAGACCGGCAAGTGAAGATCCAGGGCAAGATGTTCATCTGGCTGAGCGTCTTCGTCCTCGCCATGGCGATCCTCTATGGCGTGTGGTCGAAGGAGCCGGTCGGCACGACGGCGCTGTTCCTGGCCTTCGGTCTCTGCATCATGATCGGCTACTACCTGGCCTTCACGGCCCGGCGGGTCGACGCCATGGCGCAGGACGAGAAGGAGGCCGACGTCTCGGACGAGGCCGGCGAGGTGGGCTTCTTCGCCCCCCACAGCTGGCAGCCGCTCTCGCTGGCCATCGGCGGTGCGCTCGCCTTCCTCGCCATCGCGATGGGCTGGTGGCTGCTGTACTTCTCCGCTCCGCTGATCCTGGTCGGCATCTTCGGCTGGGTCTTCGAGTTCTACCGCGGTGAGAACCAGAACCAGTAGCACCCGCAGTACCCCGTAACACCCCGAGGGGCCCGGTCACTTCGTCCGACGAAGCGGCCGGGCCCCTCGTTTGCCATGCTCGGCGCGCCGGGGCGGAGGATCGTTCTTAACGTGAAGTCATGAACGACACGCCGCGCATTCGGACTGTTCTGAGCTGCACTCTTCTGGCCCTCACCGTCACCGCGGGCGCCACCGCGTGCGCGGGCTCCGGAAACCATCCGCTGTCGGCGAAGCCCTACGACGCGGCGGACGAGATCGCCTTCAACCCGCCGGCCGAGGGGAAGAAGGCCGACCCCGAGAAGCCGCTGGAGATCACGGTCAAGGGCGACGACGGCCGGATCAACGACGTCACCGCCCTGGACGAGTCGGGCCACCACCTGGCCGGCGAGCTCACGGCGGACGGGCGCAGATGGCGCTCCACGGCCGCTCTGGCGGCCGGCGCCCGCTACACCGTCCAGGTGGCCACGGAGGACGAGGACGGCGCTCCTGGAGCCCGTACGTTCACTTTCGAGACGGCTCCGGCCAAACGGGCCCTCACCGCCGCCTTCGGCCCGGAGGCGGGCACGTACGGCGTCGGCCAGCCGATCACCGCCGAGCTCAGTCTCCCGGTCAAGGACAAGGCGGCCCGCGCGATCGTGGAACGCGCCCTCAAGGTCCGCTCCACGCCCTCCGTGGAGGGCTCCTGGTACTGGGTGGACGACAAGAAGCTGCACTTCCGTCCGAAGGAGTACTGGCCCACGGGTGCCGTCGTCACCGTCACGGGCAACCTGGCGGGCCTCAAGGTCGGCGACAAGCTCTACGGCGGCGACTCCAAGCCGCTGAAGCTCACCATCGGCGACCGGATCGAGGCCGTCGCGGACGCCGACTCGCACTACATGACGGTGCGGCGCAACGGAGAAGTGATCAACACCATTCCGGTGACCACCGGGAAACCGGGCTTCTCCACCCGTAACGGGATCAAAGTGGTGCTCGGCAAGGAGTACTACGTCCGGATGCGGGGCACCAGCATCGGCATCTCGGAGGGCAGCTCCGACTCGTACGACCTGCCCGTCTACTACGCCACCCGGGTCACCTGGAGCGGCGAGTACGTGCACGCCGCCCCGTGGTCGGTCGGCTCCCAGGGCGTCGAGAACGTCAGCCACGGCTGCGTCGGCATGTCGACCGGGAACGCCGCATGGTTCTACGAGAACGTCCGTCCGGGTGACATCGTCCGTGTCGTCAACAGCGAGGGCGAGATGATGGACACCTTCGGCAACGGCTTCGGCGACTGGAACCTGGACTGGGACAAGTGGCGCAAGGGCAGCGCCCTGGTGGCGGACTCCTCGAACCCGACCGCCACCGAGGACGCCAAGGCCCGGCTCAGGCCCTCGCTGTAGGCCCTCAGGCGTCGAGGGAGAGCCGCGAACGCAGCAGGGACGCCAGGGACGCCGCGAACTCGACCGGTTCCACCGGAAGGGTGACCGCGGCGTCCGCACGGCTCCAGGTGGCCAGCCAGGCGTCCTGCGGCCGGCCGATCAGCAGCAGGACCGGAGGGCACCGGAAGACCTCGTCCTTGATCTGCCGGCATACGCCCATGCCGCCCGCCGGCACCGCCTCGCCGTCCAGCACGCACACGTCGATGCCGCCCTGGTCCAGGGCCGTCAACACGGCGGGCAGCGTCGCGCACTCGACGAACTCGACCGGGGGAACATCGGCCGCGGGCCTGCGCCCCGCCGCCAGGCGGACCTGCGCGCGGGTGTTCGCGTCGTCGCTGTAGACCAGGACCGTGGCGCTCGACTGCATCGTTCCTCCGTGAAGGTGGTCGGTCGTTGCGCGGATGCTACTCCGGTCCACACCCCGTCAACACCCGTTCAACACCTGTTCGAAGGGTGCCGGAACCCGCTTCCGATGGGCCGTTCGGGCAGGACACGCCCCCCGGACACTCCGAACGGCACCCCCCGGAGTGAGGGCGGGATAAGCGACCGACATAATGTCGGTCGTGGCGACAGTAACGACAGTAGAAACCGGGCACGCGCACCCGTCGGTCAATCGACCGAACCTCACCAGCGTCGGAACCATCATCTGGTTGAGCTCCGAGCTGATGTTCTTCGCGGCCCTCTTCGCGATGTACTTCACCCTGCGATCCGTGATGGGCGCCGAGTTCTGGACGGAAAAGGCCTCGGCCTTGAACCTCCCGTTCTCCGCGACGAACACCACGATCCTGGTGCTCTCCTCACTCACCTGTCAGCTCGGCGTCTTCGCCGCCGAGCGGGGCGACGTGAAGAAGCTCCGGTCGTGGTTCATCATCACGTTCGTGATGGGCGCGATCTTCATCGGCGGCCAGGTCTTCGAGTACACCGAGCTGGTCAAGGAGGACGGCCTCTCGCTGTCCTCGGACCCGTACGGCACGGTGTTCTACCTGACCACCGGCTTCCACGGCCTGCACGTGACGGGCGGTCTCATCGCCTTCCTGCTGGTCCTCGGCCGGACGTACGCCGCCAAGAGGTTCACCCACGAGCAGGCAACCGCCGCCATCGTCGTGTCCTACTACTGGCACTTCGTCGATGTCGTCTGGATCGGCCTCTTCGCCACGATCTACTTGATCAAGTAATCGGGCTCCGCCGCTCCCGGCGGGCCACACATCCAGCAAGATCGACGCAGAAGATCCTGACACCGGGGTAATCCGTGAAAAAGCTCTCCGCACGACGACGCCATCCGCTGGCGGCGGTCGTCGTCCTACTCCTCGCGCTGGCGGCAACTGGGGGGCTGTACGCCGCGTTCGCGCCCGCGGGCACGGCGAAGGCCGATGAAACCGCCCAGTCCCTCGCCATCGAGGAGGGCAAGAAGCTCTACGCCGTCGGCTGCGCCAGCTGCCACGGGACCGGCGGTCAGGGCACCTCCGACGGCCCCTCCCTGGTCGGCGTGGGCTCGGCGGCCGTGGACTTCCAGGTCGGCACGGGCCGTATGCCGGCCCAGCAGCCGGGCGCCCAGGTCCCGAAGAAGAAGGTCATCTACACGCAGGCTGAGATCGATCAGCTCGCGGCGTACGTCGCCTCCCTCGGTGCCGGCCCGATCGTCCCGACCGAAGGCCAGTACAGCCCGGACGGCGCCGACATCGCCAAGGGTGGCGAGCTGTTCCGCTCCAACTGCGCCCAGTGCCACAACTTCACCGGTGAGGGTGGCGCGCTGACCTACGGCAAGTACGCCCCGAGCCTCGAAGGCGTCAGCCCGAAGCACCTCTACGAGGCCATGCAGACCGGCCCGCAGAACATGCCCTCCTTCCCCGACACGACCATGCCGGAGAAGCAGAAGAAGGACATCATCGCCTACGTCCAGGCCGTCAACAGCGACAAGGCCGACAACCCGGGTGGTCTCAAGCTGGGTGGCCTCGGCCCCGTCAGCGAGGGTCTGTTCGCGTGGATCTTCGGTCTGGGCGCGCTGATCGCAGTTGCCATCTGGGTCGCGGCCCACACCGCTAAGGCCAAGAAGTCATGAGTACCCAAGAGAATCCAGAAGAGAACCTGCCGTCCGAGCAGGACACCGCGCACGGCGCGGTGAAGGTCGCCGACGACCCGTTCGCCGACCCGGGCCTCCCGCCCCACAAGCCGCGCATCCAGGACATCGACGAGCGGGCCGCCAAGCGGTCCGAGCGTGCGGTCGCCTTCATGTTCACGCTGTCGATGCTGGCCACGATCGGCTTCATCGCCTCGTACGTGATCTTCCCGGTGGACAAGATCGTGTACATCTGGCCCTTCGGCCGGGTGTCCGCGCTCAACTTCTCCCTGGGTCTGACCCTCGGTGCGGCCCTGTTCTTCATCGGCGCGGGCGCGGTCCACTGGGCCCGCACCCTGATGTCCGACGTCGAGGTCGCCGACGAGCGTCACCCGATGGCGGCCACGCCCGAGGTGAAGGCCAAGGTCATGGCGGACTTCGCGGCCGGTGCCGCCGAGTCCGGCTTCGGCCGCCGCAAGCTGATCCGCAACACGCTGTTCGGCGCGCTGGCCATGGTCCCGCTCTCCGGCATCGTCCTGCTGCGCGACATGGGCCCGCTGCCCGAGAAGAAGCTCCGCTCCACCCTGTGGGCCAAGGGCAAGCTGCTCGTCAACATGAACACGCACGAGCCGCTGCGTCCCGAGGACGTCGCGGTCGGTTCGCTGACCTTCGCGATGCCCGAGGGCCTCTCGGAGCACGACGAGCACTTCCAGACCGAGATCGCCAAGGCCGCCCTGATGATCGTCCGGATCCAGCCGGAGGACATCAAGGACAAGCGCGAGCTCGAGTGGTCGCACGAGGGAATCGTCGCCTTCTCGAAGATCTGCACCCACGTCGGCTGCCCGATCTCCCTGTACGAGCAGCAGACGCACCACGTGCTCTGCCCGTGCCACCAGTCCACCTTCGACCTGTCCGACGGCGCCCGTGTCATCTTCGGCCCGGCCGGCCACGCCCTTCCGCAGCTGCGGATCGGCGTGAACGACAAGGGCTTCCTGGAGGCGCACGGCGACTTCGATGAGCCCGTCGGTCCCGCCTTCTGGGAGCGCGGATGAGCACTGTGACCAATACGAAGGCACCCGCCGGCGAGCGCATCGCCGACTGGGCAGACGGCCGGCTGGGGATCTACACCCTCGCCAAGGCCAACATGCGGAAGATCTTCCCGGACCACTGGTCCTTCATGCTGGGCGAGATCTGCCTCTACAGCTTCCTCATCATCATCCTGACGGGCGTCTATCTGACGATGTTCTTCCACCCGTCGATGAACGAGGTGGAGTACGTCGGACCGTACGTCCCGCTCCAGGGACAGCTGATGTCCGAGGCGTTCAACTCGACCATGCACATCTCCTTCGAGGTGCGCGGTGGTCTGCTCATCCGGCAGATCCACCACTGGGCGGCGCTGATCTTCCTCGCCGGCATGTTCGTGCACATGATGCGCGTGTTCTTCACCGGTGCGTTCCGCAAGCCGCGTGAGATCAACTGGCTGTTCGGCTTCCTGCTGTTCTTCCTGGGCATGTTCACCGGCTTCACCGGTTACTCGCTCCCGGACGACCTGCTCTCCGGCACCGGTGTCCGCTTCATGCAGGGCGCGATCCTGTCCGTCCCGATCGTCGGCACCTACCTGTCGATGTTCCTGTTCGGCGGGGAGTTCCCCGGCGGCGACTTCGTCGCCCGGTTCTACTCGGCGCACGTGCTGCTGCTGCCCGGCATCATGCTGGGCCTCGTGGTCGCGCACCTCATCCTGGTGTTCGTCCACAAGCACACGCACTTCGAGGGCCCCGGCCGCACGAACAAGAACGTCGTCGGCATGCCGCTGCTGCCGGTGTACATGGCGAAGGCCGGAGGCTTCTTCTTCCTGGTCTTCGGCGTCATCGCGGTCATCGCGGCGATCGCCTCGATCAACCCGATCTGGGCCCTCGGCCCGTACCGCCCGGACCAGGTGTCCACCGGCGCCCAGCCCGACTGGTACATGGGCTTCGCCGAGGGTCTGATCCGTGTCATGCCGGGCTGGGAGATCAACCTGTGGGGCCACACGCTGGTCCTCGGCGTGATGATCCCGCTGGCGATCTTCCCGGCGGTGCTCGGCGCGATCGCGGTCTACCCGTTCATCGAGTCCTGGATCACGGGCGACAAGCGCGAGCACCACATCGCGCAGCGCCCGCGCAACGCTCCGACGCGCACCGCCTTCGGTGTCGCCTGGATCACCGCGTACATGATCATGCTCGTCGGTGGCGGCAACGACCTCTGGGCCACGCACTTCCACCTGTCGATCAACTCGATCACCTGGTTCGTCCGGATCTTCTTCTTCGCCGGACCGGTCATCGCGTTCATCGTCACCAAGCGGATCTGCCTCGGCCTCCAGCGCCGGGACAAGGACAAGGTGCTGCACGGACGCGAGTCCGGCATCATCAAGCGCCTGCCGCACGGTGAGTTCGTCGAGATCCACCAGCCGCTCAGCCAGGGTGAGCTGCACAAGCTCACGGCGCACGAGCAGTACGAGCCCGCGGCCCTGCCGCCGGCCGTCGACGAGAACGGCGTGGAGCGCAAGATCGGGCGTCTGGAGAAGCTCCGGGTCAAGCTCAACAAGGGCTACTACGGCGCGGACAACCAGGTCGCCAAGCCCACCGCCGAGGAGTACAGGGAGATCACGAGCGGCCACGGCCACCACTGATCTTCTGACCTCCTGAACAGGTCGCCACGGCGAGAGCCCCGTCCATTCGATGGACGGGGCTCTTTGCCGTCCCCCGCGGATCGATAGGGTGGGACGGTATCCACTTCGATGATCACCAGGAGCTGCCATGAGCGCTGCGACCCCCGCTGGAGGACTCGACTCGGCGGGCCGCTCCTGGCCCGCCGTCCTGGACGGTCTGCTGAGCGGCCGCGACCAGAGCGCGGAGGACACCGCCTGGGCGATGGACCGCATCCTGCGCGGTGAGGCCACCGACGCGCAGATCGCCGGCTTCGTCGTCGCCCTGCGCGCCAAGGGCGAGACCGTCGAGGAGATCACCGGCCTCGTCCGGACCATGTACGAGCACGCCAACACGATCGAGGTGCCCGGCCCGTCCGTCGACATCGTCGGCACCGGCGGCGACGGCGCCAAGACCGTCAACATCTCCACCATGTCCGCGATCGTGGTGGCCGGCACGGGCGCCAAGGTCGTCAAGCACGGCAACCGGGCCGCCTCCAGCGCCAGCGGCGCCTCGGACGTCCTGGAGAAGCTCGGCGTCAACCTGGAGCTGACCCCGAGGCGGGTGGCCGAGGTCGCCGACGAGGCCGGCATCACCTTCTGCTTCGCCGTGAAGTTCCACCCGGCGCTGCGCCACGTGGCGAAGGCCCGCAAGGAGCTGGGCATCCGCACGGTCTTCAACTTCCTGGGACCGCTCACCAACCCCGCCCGGGTCCGGGCCCAGGCGACCGGCGTGGCCGACGCCCGGATGGCCCCGATCGTCGCCGGAGTGCTCGCCGAGCGCGGCTCCTCGGCGCTGGTCTTCCGCGGGGACGACGGACTGGACGAGCTGACCACCACCGCGACCTCGCGGGTGTGGATCGTCCGGGACGGCACCGTCCGCGAGGAGTCCTTCGACCCGCGGGACGTCGGCATCGACATCGTCCCGGTGGAGGCCCTGCGCGGCGCCGACGCCTCGTACAACGCCGACGTGGCCCGCCGCCTGCTGGCCGGCGAGACCGGTCCGGTGCGGGACGCGGTGCTGCTGAACTCGGCGGCCGCGCTCACCGCCCTCGCGCCCGGCGAGGGCACCCTGGCGGAGCAGCTGCGCGCGGGCATCGCCCGCGCGGCCGAGTCCATCGACTCCGGCGCGGCCCGCCGGGCCCTGGAGCGCTGGATCGCGGCCAGCAACGCCTAGCCACGGCACGCGCCCCGGCCGACCTCCCCGCAGCCCCGTTCCGAATGCCGGAACGGGGTTGCGTCGTCGTGATCGACTGGCATAGGTTCTGTGACAGGTCATGAGTGACAGCGAAAAAGCCCCGGCTCGCTGTCCGGCAACCCTCCGTCCGTGGCGGGGTGCCCCGGGTGAAGACCAGGCCGTACGAGCAGAAGCCTGCGGCAAGCGCGGACCCCTGCGCACAACCCTGGGGTCCTTGGTCCTCTAGGGAGCAGTGTCTCGTGAGCAAGCGAATGCGTTAGGGCCGTCGGCCCCCTTCTTCACCGAACACCCGTACGCGGCACCCCTCTTCGCGCTGCCCTGCGGGCTCTTTCACGCCTTTTCGCGCCCCTTTTCTGCCGGGAGATACCGTCATGTCCGCATGCCCGAACGCCGCCACCGCCACCGCTTCCGCCGCCTCCGACGAGTGCGCCGAGCCCTGCTGCACCGCCCCGCTGCCGGTGCTCGGCCGGGACGTCACCGTCCCGCTGGTCACCGGCGGCGAGGCCGGCTACGCGGCGCTCGACTACGCCGCCAGCGCCCCGGCCCTGCAGCGGGTGTGGGACGACGTCGCCGCGTATGCCCCCTACTACGGCAGCGTCCACCGCGGCGCCGGCTACCTCTCCCAGCTCTCCACCGACCTCTTCGAGAACAGCCGCGCCACCGTCGCCGAGTTCCTCGACTGCCGCCCCGGCGACCAGGTCGTCTTCACCCGCTCCACCACCGACTCGCTCAACCTCCTCGCCCAGGTGCTCCCCGCCGACTGCCAGGTCTTCGTCTTCGAGACCGAGCACCACGCCTCGCTGCTGCCCTGGCGCGACGCCCGGGTCACCTACCTCAACGCGCCGCGCACCCCGCGCCAGGCCGTCGAGACCCTGGAGCGGGCCCTCGCCGACCGCGACCCCTACGGTCCCGCCCTGGTCTGCGTGACCGGCGCCTCCAACGTCACCGGCGAGCTGTGGCCGGTGAAGGAGCTGGCCGCCGCCGCGCACGCCCACGGCGCGCGGATCGTCCTGGACGCTGCCCAGCTCGCGCCCCACCACCCGGTCTCCGTGCAGGAGCTGGACGTCGACTGGGTCGCCTTCTCCGGGCACAAGCTGTACGCCCCCTTCGGCTCCGGCGTGCTGGCCGGCCGCGCCGACTGGCTGCAGGACTCCGAGCCCTACCTCGCGGGCGGCGGCGCCTCCCGCAAGGTGGCCCGCCGGGCCGACGGTGGTGTGGACGTGGAGTGGCACACCACCGCGGCCCGGCACGAGGCCGGTTCGCCCAACGTCATCGGTGTCTACTCCATCGCCTCCGCCTGCAAGGCGCTCACCGAGGCCGGCTTCGACCGGCTCGTCGCCCGTGAGCAGTACCTGATCGCGAAGGTCCGCGAGGGCCTGGCCGAGGTGCCCGAGGTGCGGGTGCTCTCGCTCTTCGGCGACGACGCTCCCCGGGTGGGCGTCATCTCCTTCGTCGTGGACGGCTGGAACAGCTCCCACTTCGCCGCGGCGCTCTCCGCCGAGTACGGCATCGGCGTCCGCGACGGCCTGTTCTGCGCCCACCCGCTGGTGCGCACCCTGCTCGGCAGCGACCCGCAGGACCCGGGCGAGTGCGGCGCCCCCGAGGCTGCGCCCGGCGAGCGGTCCCTCAACGCCATCCGGGTGAGCTTCGGCGCGGGCACCCCGGACGAGCACGTGGAGCGGTTCGTCGGCGCGGTGAAGCAGCTGGTGCGCGAGGGCGCCCAGTGGAAGTACCGCACCGAGGACGGCCGCTGCGTGCCCGACCGCGGCTGAGCTGCCTCCCCCGTACGGGTGAACACGACGAAGCCGGCCTCCCGCGGGGGAGAGGCCGGCTTCACTCGTGCGCGCGCGGTCTCAGGACTCCAGGCCGATGGCGAAGGCCGCGTCCAGGTCGTTCTGGGAGTAGGCGCGGAAGGCGACGTGGGTGTCGGTGCCCTCGACGCCGGGGATCTTGCTGATCCTGCCGGGGATGACATCGGCGAGGTCGTCGTGGCGCGGCACCCGGACCATGGCGATCAGGTCGTACGTCCCGGTCACCGAGAAGACCTCGCTGACGCTGTCGATCGCGGCGATCGACTCGGCGATCTCGGGGATCCGGTCCACGCTGGTCTTGATGAGCACGATCGCGGTGATCACGGCTGGCTTTCTCCCTCGGTGGCCGCGGCTGGTGGCTTCACTTTAACGCCACCCCTGTACCGGCCCCACGCGTAGAGGAAGCCGAGGGCGAAGCCGACCACGTGCGCCAGGTACGCCACCCCCGGCCCCGCCCCGGCCGAACGCGCCGCCAGCCACTGGAGCGCGAACCAGAAGATCAGCACGATCCAGGCGGGGAAACGCAGCGGCAGGAAGAAGAGGAAGGGGAAGAGGCTGGTCACCCGGGAGCGCGGGAAGAGGTAGAGGAAGGCCCCGAGCACCCCCGAGATCGCCCCCGACGCCCCCACCAGGGTCTGCTCGCTGTCGGCGTGCGCGGCCGCGTAGCCCAGCAGGGCCAGATAGCCGCAGCCCAGATAGAAGAGGGCGAACGAGACCGGCCCCATCCGCTCCTCGGCCATCGCGCCGAAGACGTACAGGAACAGCATGTTCCCCAGCAGGTGCAGCCAGCTGCCGTGCACGAACAGCGCGGTCAGCGGGGTGAGCAGGGCGCGCGGCCGCCCGGCCATGAGTTCGGCCGGGATCACTCCCCAGCGCTCGAAGTAGGCGCTCTGCGCCGCGAGCAGCCGGTCGCCGGTGCCGTACCCGGGGTTGAGCCCCGACACCGGACTGAGGGCGAAGAGGAGCACGCACAGCGCGATCAGGCCGTACGTCACGGTCGGCCCGTTCCGGGCCCCCTGCCACGTGCCGCGGGCCGTGCCCCGCCAGTCGATCATGGACAGATCATGGCGTACCGGGGTCGAACTGGACAGAGTGCCTCGCCGTGACGCGGGGTACCCGGGAGGCCGTAGGGTTACGGGCAGACTTCCGCAGTCCGACGGCGCACCGCGGTCCCGTACAACCCCGGAATTCCAGGGAAAGCCCAGAAAGAGGCGGCACGATGACGACGGTTCCCCTGCCGACCCCGGAGACCCGCTGGCGTTGCACGCTCTGCGGCAACCTGACCCGCTTCGACGTCACGCGGTCCTCCAAGGTCGTCGAGTACGTCCATCTGGACCTCGCCGGAGAGCCCAAGGTCGAGGAGCGCGAGGTGGTCAGTGAGACCATCGAGTCGGTCCGGTGCCGCTGGTGCAACGCGGTGGACCAGATCGAATTGGTGGACAGGCCGGGTTCCGCTTCCTGAGAAGCGGCCCGCGAGGGCGACGACGACAGGGAAGTGGGGTGACGGATCGTGGAGCAGCCCGCGCACGGTGAAGAACCGACGGGCTCGGCGGACGACGCCGCCGAGGCGCTCGACCGCCCGCTGCCCGAGCTCGTACGGCGCAAGGTGGTCGCGCTGGTCGCGGACGCCTTCGGCGGGCTGACCGTCGCCGAGCTCCCCGGCCCGCTGCGCCAGTACGCCCGCTTCACCGCCTCCCGCCGGGCCAAGTTCGCCGGGAACGCGATGGCGGCCGCCCTGGAGAGCGACCCGCTCTTCCGGCAGCGGATCGGCGAGCGGTTCAAGGAGTCCCAGCCCGAGCTGGCGGGTGCCGTCGAGTCCGGCGCCCCGCCCGCCGCCGCCGACCCCGTCGACGTGGCCGCGGCCGCCTACGTGCTGCGCCCGGCCGGCTGGGGCAAGCTGGTCGCCGCCGCCGGCGAGGAGGCCGAGCGCGCCGACGCCGAGCGCGCCGACGAGGCCGGCCGGCGCGAACTGGAGCGGCTGCGCGAGGAGGTCGCGAGCGCCCGCGAGCGCACCCGGACCGAGACCGAGCAGCTGCGCCACGAGCTGGAGGCGGCCCGCAAGGAAGCGGAATCGCTTCACCGCAAGCTGCGCAGCGCCCAGAGCGACGTGAAGCGCGGCGAGGCCGCGCTGCGGCGCGTCCAGGCCGAGACCGACGCCGCCAGGGCCGAGGCCGCCGCCCAGGTCTCCGCCGCCGAGAGCGAGAGCCGGCGGCTCAAGGCCCGGCTCGGCGAGGTGGAGGCGGCCCTGGAGGCCAGCCGCCGCGCAGCCCGCGAGGGACGCTCGGTGGAGGACATGCGGCTGCGGCTGCTCCTGGACACCGTGCTCGACGCGGCCCAGGGGCTGCGCCGCGAACTGGCCCTGCCCCCGGTCTCGATGCACCCCGCGGACACCGTGGACGCGGTCGAGCCGGGCCGGATGTCACCGAAGGACATCGCGGCACGCGCCTTGTCCGAGACCGACCCGGCGCTCCTGGACCAGCTGCTCGAACTGCCCCAGGCGCACCTGGTGGTGGACGGCTACAACGTCACCAAGACCGGCTATCCGACGATGCCGCTGGAGAAGCAGCGGCTGCGGCTGCTGGGCGGCCTGTCCGCCCTCGCGGCCCGCTCGGGCGCCGAGATCACCTGTGTCTTCGACGGGGCGGAGCTCGCCGCGCCGGTGCTGCTCGCCCCGCCGCGCGGGGTGCGCGTGCTGTTCTCCAAGCCCGGTGTCACCGCGGACGAGTTGATCCGTCAGCTGGTGCGGGCCGAGCCGCCGGGCCGTCCGGTGGTGGTGGTCTCCACCGACCGCGAGGTCGCCGACGGGGTCGCCAAGTCCGGTGCGCGGCCGGTCGCGTCCGCCTTGCTGCTGAAGAGGCTTTCGCGCCTCTCGTGACGGATCGCCAACACCTGGGCCCGATGTCCGTTTTCTGATCGGCGCAGGGTCAAGTGACCATTACTGCCCGTGTGATGCGTGTGAATACTTTGTCGCGCGAGCGAGATTTTGCCTATCGGGATTTGAACTGATCACAAGATGGTCACTAGGGTCGGGGCTCGAACCTTCGCGCGGTTGATCATCCATCCGGGATGGCAGCGGAGGGCCCGCCTGCCGTTCATCCGGTCGGCGGCTGAAGGAAGAAGGAGCTCGCCTTCGTGGCGTCCCACCGTCGTCCCAAGCAGCCGAGCCGCACCCGTGTGACCGTGCTCACCGCGACCGCCGGCCTCGCCGTCGCGATCTCCGCCCAGACCGGAGCCTCCGCGGCTCCCGCCAAGCCGAAGATCGACGAGGTCAAGTCCAAGGTCGACAAGCTCTACCACGAGGCCGAAGAGGCCACGGAGCAGGCCAACCTGGCCGAGGAGCGTCGCGAGAAGCTCCACAAGGAGATCGACGCCCTCCAGGACAAGGTCGCCCGTGGTCAGCAGGACCTCAACACCCTGCGCGACCAGATCGGTTCGGTCGCCAGCGCCCAGTACCGCTCCGGCGGCATCGACCCGGCGCTCCAGCTCTTCCTCTCCGCGGACCCGGACACCTACCTCGACAAGGCGTCCGCGATCGACCAGCTCGGCGCCAAGCAGGCCGACGTGCTGCAGTCGATCCAGGCCAAGCAGCGCACGCTGGCCCAGCAGCGCACCGAGGCCTCGACCAAGCTGGCCGACCTCGAGGACGTCCGCAAGACGCTCGACGAGAAGAAGAAGAAGTCCACGGCCAAGCTGGCCGAGGCCCGCAAGCTGC
Source organism: Streptomyces showdoensis (assembly GCF_039535475.1). Lineage (NCBI taxonomy): Bacteria > Bacillati > Actinomycetota > Actinomycetes > Kitasatosporales > Streptomycetaceae > Streptomyces > Streptomyces showdoensis. Next base: position 3,526,712 of record NZ_BAAAXG010000026.1, read on the forward strand.
TCAACACGCTGACCGCCGCCGAGCGCGCCAAGATGCAGCAGGACGAGCAGCGCGCCAGCCGCGCCGCCGGCGACCGCGTCGACCTCGGCAACGAGGTGCCCGCCTCGCAGCGCGGCGCCGCCGCCCTCAACGCGGCCGCCACCCAGATCGGCAAGCCGTACGCCCGCGGAGCCACCGGCCCCAGCTCCTACGACTGCTCCGGTCTGACGCAGTGGGCCTACCGCCAGGCCAACGTCTCGATCACCCGCACCACCTACACCCAGCAGAACGACGGCGTGAAGATCGGCCGCAGCCAGCTCAAGCCGGGCGACCTGGTCTTCTTCAACGGCCTGTCGCACGTGGGCCTGTACGCGGGCAACAACACCATCCTGCACGCCCCGAAGCCGGGCGCCTACGTCCGCTACGAGTCGATGGACTACATGGGCACCTTCCAGTTCGGCGTCCGCATCTGACGCGACGACAGCTGCCCTCCGAACGGGTGGTTCGTCGGATCCCGGACTGACGTGACGCCCCGCCGGTGACCTGTGGTCACGGGCGGGGCGTCACTGTGCGTGCCCGTCGGCTTCGTTGGACCCGGGGTGATCACCGGCTACTGTCTGCCGCGCCAGTCCGTCGAGCCGAACGGAGCGCGTTCCGTGGCGTCCCACCGACGACCCGCCAGGGTCACCGTCCTCACCGCAGCCGCGGCCACCGCGGCCACGGCCCTCGGTGCCGTCCCCGCGCACGCCGACCCCGGCGCGGCCGGGCCCGAGGCCACCCGTGCCACCGTCGACCGCCTCTTCGAGGAGGCCGAGAAGGCCACCGAGGGCTACAACCGGGCCGACGAGAAGGCGGACCGGCTGCGCCGGACGGTCTCGCTCGCGCAGGACGGCCTGGCCCGCGGCCAGGAGCGGGTCAACCGCATGCGCGGCGCGCTCGGTTCGGTCGCGGTGGCCCAGTACCGCTCCGGCGGCATCGACCCGGCCCTCGCCCTGCTGCTCTCCTCCGACCCGGAGACCTACCTCGACCGGGCCTCCGCGCTCGACCGGGTCACCGCCCGCCAGGGCGCCGCCCTCGCCGAACTCCGCCGCGAGCTGCGCAAGCTGTCCCAGGAGCGGACGGAGGCGGGCCGGGCCCTCGCCGAACTGGAGCGCAGCAGGACCGAGGTGGCCCGGCACAAGCGCACCGTCGAGCGGAAGCTGGCCGAGGCCCGCCGGGTGCTCGCCTCGCTCTCCGCCGACGAGCGGGCCGGCTACGAGCGGGCCTCCCGCTCCGGCCGGGACGCCCTCGGCGAGGACCTCCCGCCGCTCGCCGATCTCGGCCCCTCCCGGGCCGCCGCCGCGGTGATCGCCGCCCGCAGCGCCATCGGCATGCCGTACGTGTGGGGCGCCACCGGGCCCTCCGCCTTCGACTGTTCGGGCCTGATGGTCTGGTCGTACCGGAAGGCCGGCATCGCCCTGCCCCGCACCTCCTCCGCGCAGCGCTACGCGGGCCGCCGGGTGCCGCTCTCGCAGGCGCAGCCGGGCGACCTCGTCACGTACCGCAGCGACGCCAGCCACGTGGCGATCTACGCCGGCAACGGGCAGGTCATCCACGCGCCCTACCCGGGGGCGCGGGTCCGCTACGACCCGGTGAACATGATGTCCCACGTCACCGTGACGAGGGTCTGAGCCGCCGGACGCGACCCGGCGCCGCCGGCTCCCCGTACGATCGGGGGCGTGGCAGGTCAGGGAGGCGGAAGGGCGCGCGGCGCGGCCGGGTGCCTCGTGGCCGCCCTGCTGCTGCTCACCGGCTGCACCGCCCCCGGCCCCGCCGATCCGGCGCCCGGGGAGATCCAGCGCCTGCTCGACCGGCACGCGCGGGCGCTGCGGGACCGGGACGAGGCCGGCTATCTCGCGGCCCTCGACCCCGCGCTGGCACCCGCCGCCCGCACCGAGTTCGGGCGGCTCGCGGAGCTCCCGCCGGGCGACTGGCGGTACCGGGTCACCGAGGTCGACCGGGCCGACGGCGGCCGGGCCACCGCCCGGGCCGAGCTCGGCTACCGGATCGAGGGCTACGACCCCGGGCCCGCCACCACCGAGCGGGTCCTGGAGCTCGCCGAGCGCGACGGCCGCTGGTACGTCACCGGCGACCGCCCCGCCGAGGGCGCCCCGCAGCAGCTGTGGCAGCAGGGCGAGGTCGAGACCGTGACCGGGCGGCGCAGCCTGGTCCTCGGCGTGGGGCAGAGCCCCGAGCGGCTGCGGGAGATCGCGGCCGCCGCCGACCGGGCGGTGCCCGCGGTGGCGGACGCCTGGCACGGGCCGTGGGCGGGCCGGATCGTGGTCCTGGTGCCCGCCTCCGTCGAGGCGATGGGCGGACTGCTCGGCGCGCCGGCCGCCTCCTACCGGGGCATCGCGGCCGTCACCACCGGCGAGACCGGCGGCGGCCCCGCCGCCCCCGCCGACCGGGTCATCGTCAACCCCGACGCGTACGCCACGCTCGGCTCCTTCGGCCGGCAGCTGGTGCTCACCCACGAGACCACCCACGTCGCCACCCGCGGCCGGACCACGAGGTCCACCCCGGTCTGGCTCTCGGAGGGCTTCGCCGACTGGGTCGCCTACCGCGGCACCGGCCGCACCGCCGCCCAGGCCGCCCCCGAACTGCGCCGGGCGGTCCTGGCGGGGGAGACGCCCGCCGCCCTGCCCGGCGACGGGGACTTCGCCTTCGGCGGCGACGCGGAGGCGATGGCCCGCGCCTACGAGGGGGGCTGGCTGGCCTGCGAGCTGGTCGCCGAGCGGTGGGGCGAGGCGAAGCTGGCCGCGTTCTACGGCGCGGTCGGGGCCCACCCGCAGCGCGAGGGTGCGGTGGAGAAGGCGCTGGCGGACGTCCTCGGCACCACCCCGGAGGAGTTCACGGCGGACTGGCGCGCGTACCTGGGGGAGCGCCTCGGCTAGCCGGTCCGGCCCTCGGCCGCCCGGCGGTCCAGCTCCTCCAGCGTCTCCGCGAGCCAGGCCTTCTCCTCGGTGCCCGTGGCCCGGGCGATCCGCAGCATCCCGCGCCGGAACGGGTCGGGCTCCTCCTCCACACGGACCGGCGCGCCGTCCGCGTAGAAGAAGCTGGCCGGGGCCGTGAGGAAGTCCTGGCGGCGGCGGAGCACGGCGGCCTGCTCGGCGGGGTCGGGCAGCCGCCCGAGGAAGGAGAGCAGCGTGAAGAAGCGCTGCCCGTCGCTGATCTCGATGTCCTTGGGGGCGCGCAGCCGGGCGAAGAGCTCGGTCCGGCCCGCCTCGGTCAGCGAGAGGGTGCGGCGCGGGGCGGCGCCCGCGCCCGGCTCCGTACGGCTCTCCACCAGGCCGTTCCTGGTGAGCCGGGTGATCGCCGGGTAGAGCGCGCCGTCGCTCACCGGGCGGACGTGACCGCTCAGCCCCTGGATGCGTTCCTTGAGCTCGTAGCCGTGCAGCGGCCGCTCGTGGAGGAACCCCAGGATCGTCAGCTCCAGCACCGGTCTGCTCCTTCGTCCTTGTCGGGGACCTGGGACCCATGCTAATACCTCTTTTCGATATACCTCGATTCGAGGTATCTCGTCGAAACGAGGGGGAACTCGTCCATGAGCGCGCACCGCCGCACACTCGTCCGGCTCGCCGGACCCGTCTATCTCGAACTCCTCGCCGGAGTCGCCGCCGGCGTCATCAACATGGTCTGGGTGGCCCGCCTCGGCGGGGACGCCGTCGCGGCCGTCGCCGTCGCCACCAACGCCGAGAACCTGCTCCTCGGCGTCGTCCTCATGGCCGCCTCCGGCACCACCGTCCTCGTCGCCCGGGCCAGGGGCGCCGACGACCCGGGGGCGGTGCGCTCCGCGGTCCGCGGCGGCGCCGTCCTCGGCGCGCTCCTCGTGCCGCCCGTCGCGATCGGCGGCGGGCTGCTGCGCGACCCGCTGGCCGCGCTCCTGCTCGGCGGGGCGGACCACCCGGCACACGCCCTCGCGAGCGCCTACTTCGCCATCTCGCTGCCCGGCACGGCCGTCTTCTTCGCCACCACCGTCCTCGACGGCGTCCTCAAGGGCACCGGCGACACCCGCACCCCGATGCGGCTCGCCTTCCTCGCCAACGGACTGATCCTGCTCCTCGACCCGCTGCTCGTGCCCGCGTACGGGGTGGAGGGAGCCGCCGTCTCCACGGTCCTCGGCCGCTCCGCCGCCCTCGCCGCCGGCCTGTACGTCCTGCGCCGCAACGCGCTGCTGCGGGCCGCCCGCGCCGCCCGCCCGGCCGAGGGCACACCGACCGCCCTGCGCCGCACCGCCGCCACCGGGCTGCCCATGTCCGTCGACTTCGTCGTCCGCATGGCCGGGGCGCTCGCCCTGGTCTCCGTCGTCGCCCGGCTCGGCGTCACCGAGATCGCCGCGTACGGCATCGCCACCAAGGCCATGTACGTCGCCACCATGGCCTTCTACGCCGTCCGGCAGGCCGCCTCCCTCCACACCGCGCACCTGCTCGGCGCCGGGAGGGACGAGCGACGGGCCGTCGGACGGCAGGCCCTCGGCCTCGGCGCCCTGCTCGGGACCGTCGCGGCGGTGCTGCTGTCGGCCGCCGCGGGGCCGGTCATGCGCGGCTTCGGGGCCGAGCCCGCCGTCGCCGCGGCGGGGGCGCTGTTCCTGCGCTGCCTGGGGCCGTACCTGCTGCTGATGGCCGGGTTCATCGCCCTGGCCGGGGTCTTCGAGGGCAGCGGCGGCTCACCGCGGCTCGCCCGGATCACGGTCGCCGGGGTGCTGGTCCAGCTCCCGCTGGCCTACGCGCTGTCCGCGGCCCTCGGGCTCGCCGGGATCTGCCTGGCCATGGCGCTCGCGATGGCGGGCCAGTGCGCCGCCCTCGGGCTGCTGCACCGCCGGAGGCACGGCGGCGGCACGGGCGTGCGGGGCGGCCGGGACGGTCAGGAGGACGCCGAGGCCGGGGTCTTCTCCCGCTCGGCCTGAGCGGGCACCCGGACCGGCACCGGCCGGGGCTCCGTCACCGTCTGCCGCCACAGGATCCGGCAGGCGGAGAGGCAGGCGGCGACGAGCAGCCCGTTGCGGACCAGCAGCAGCGCGATGCCCAGCGGGTCGCTGTGCGAGACGTGCGAGAACCACACCGGGAACTCGAACTGCGTCACCGCCGTCGCCCACAGCACCAGGTGCGCCGGCCCGCGCATCCGGCTCGCCCGGTAGACCAGGCAGACCGCGGCCAGGCCCACCAGCCAGATCATGTACTGGGGGCTGATCACCCGGCTCGTCGTGACGAACAGCAGCACCGCAACGAAGGCCGCGTCCGCGGTCGTGGAGGTGAAGAAGCGGCGGGTGCGCAGCCGCCACACCAGCAGCCAGCCGAAGGCGGCGAACGTCAGCACCATCGCCGCCGTGGACACCGCGGAGACCCCCGGGCCCAGGAACTCGATCGAGCCGTAGTTCATCCGCGCCTCGCCCTCCCAGCCGAAGTTCCGGGCCACGTGGAAGACGAGCGCGCCCAGCGACTCGACCTCGGTGCCCCGGTCCCGCTGGAAGCCGAGGAAGGCGAGCGCCCCGGGCGCCGCGAGCACGCACAGCAGCAGCACCCCGGCCGCCGTGCCGGCCGCCGCCGGCCAGGAGCGCAGGGTGGCCCGGCCGCGCGCGGTGCCCGCGAGCAGCAGCACCGGCCAGACCTTCAGCATCGCCCCGAACCCGGCGAGCGCGCCGAGCACCGCGGGCCTGCGCACCGCCGCGAGGAGCCCCGCCACCGCCACGGCCGTCACCATCAGGTCGTAGCGCGCGTACGCGGTCGGCCCGAGCAGCGCGACGCCCGCGATCCACAGCCACGCCCCGCGCATCGAACGCCCCGGCCGTCGCCCCGCGTACACGAGCAGCCCGAAGACGAACGCGTCGCACACCAGGCTGAGCACGAAGAAGGCGGCCGAGTAGCCGAGGAAGGGCAGCAGGGCGGGGGAGAGGATCGCGAGCGCCGCCGCCGGCGGGTACTGCCAGGTGACGTCGTCCAGCGGGTACGTGCCGGTCCGCAGCACCTCGTACCAGCCCTGGTAGATCTGCTCGACGTCGCTCGTCACGTCCGGGCCGGGGATCACCACGACCTTGAAGACGCAGAGCAGCAGCAGGACCCGGGTGACGGCCCAGACGCCGACCGGCAGCCGCAGACCGTCCCGGGCCATCTCGCGGGCCAGCGCGCCCCGTCCGAGGCCGTCCCGTGCCGCCGTGCCCGCCGCGCCCGTCATACCTGTCCTGTTCCTGTCCTGTCGGTCCGCCGGGGCGGAGGGTGGTGGTGCCGGGCTGAGGGCGCGATCACGGTACTGTCGGCCACGATGCACAAGACCCTGATCGTAACGAACGACTTCCCGCCGCGCCCCGGCGGAATCCAGGCCTTCCTGCACAACATGGCGCTGCGCCTGGACCCCGAGCGGATCGTTGTCTACGCCTCCACGTGGAAGCGCAGCCGTGAGGGGATCGAGGCGACCGCCGCGTTCGACGCGGAACAGCCTTTCACGGTCGTCCGCGACCGCACCACCATGCTGCTGCCGACCCCGCGGGTCACCGCCCGGGCCACCGCGCTGCTGCGCGAGCACGGCTGCGAGTCCGTCTGGTTCGGGGCGGCCGCCCCGCTCGGTCTGATGGCACCCGCCCTGCGCCGCGCCGGCGCCCGCCGTCTGGTCGCCACCACCCACGGCCACGAGGCGGGCTGGGCCCAGCTGCCGGCCTCCCGGCAGCTGCTGCGGCGGATCGGCGAGGGCACCGACACGATCACCTACCTCGGCGAGTACACCCGCTCCCGGATCGCCGCCGCGCTCACCCCGGCCGCCGCCGGGCGCATGGTGCAGCTGCCGCCGGGCGTCGACGAGAAGACCTTCCATCCCGACTCGGGCGGCGCCGAGGTGCGCGAGCGGCTCGGGCTCAGCGACCGGCCGGTCGTCGTGTGCGTCTCCCGGCTGGTGCCGCGCAAGGGCCAGGACACGCTGATCCTCGCCATGCCCGAGATCCTGCGCCGGGTGCCGGATGCGGTCCTGCTGATCGTCGGCGGCGGCCCGTACGAGCAGGACCTGAGGAAGCTCGCGGCCCGCACCGGCGTGGCCGCCTCCGTGCGCTTCACCGGCGCCGTGCCGTGGGCCGAGCTCCCCGCGCACTACGGGGCGGGCGACGTCTTCGCGATGCCCTGCCGCACCCGTCGCGGCGGGCTCGACGTCGAGGGCCTCGGCATCGTCTACCTGGAGGCCTCCGCCACCGGGCTGCCGGTCGTCGCGGGCGACTCGGGCGGCGCCCCGGACGCGGTCCTCGACGGCGAGACCGGCTGGGTGGTCCGGGGCGGGGTCCCCGAGGAGTCGGCCGACCGCATCGCGACCCTGCTCCTCGACCCCGAGCTGCGCGCCCGCATGGGCGAGCGCGGCCGGCGGTGGGTCGAGGAGAAGTGGCGCTGGGACCTGCTGGCCGAGCGGCTGAGGGAACTGCTCTAGGCGGTGTCCTTCGGATCAGGCCGGATCGGCCCGCGGCGACCGAGGACGACGCGGCGAGGTGCGGCACCGGATGCCGCGGGCCGGCATGATCCGAAAGACACGGCTGGGGCGCGGGCCACGGAGAACCGCCGGCGGTCCCGCCCGCACTACCTGCCGGGGCTACCCGGGCAGGTAGTCCGTCAGCGCGCAGCCGTCGACGAGGAGCTTCTCGTTGCGGTAGCCGTCGGGGACCTTGAAGCCCTTCTCGCAGGTGAAGAGCAGCACGTCGGAGGCGAGCAGCGCCTTCGCGGTCTTCTCGTCGCCGGGGAAGAGCGCGAAGTCCTGACCGACCAGCACCCGCACGCCCTTGCCCTTGGCGGCGGCCGCCTTGTTCGCCTCCTGGAACTTCTGCATGTCGGAGACGGACAGCAGCGTGACGGTGTCCCTGTCGTCGTCGCCGCACACCCCGCGCTCGGATATCGCCCAGGCCGGGTCCGCGGACTGCTCGCGCAGGGCGCCTCCGCCGTCGGTGCGCAGGTCGCTGCACATGGTGTGCGCACCGACCAGTTTCTCCATCGCCGCCATGTCGCCGGCGGCGGGCAGCCCGGCGTCCTCTCCCCAGGCGCTGCTGCACCCGGTGAGGGTGACGAGGGCGGTGAGGGCCGTGCCCAGGACGGCGGCGGTGCGCTTGACCCGCATGACTCCCTGCTTCCGTTTCGTGTCGGTGTGGCGGTGCGTGACGGAACGGTCCGTTCCGATCCCGGTGCGCGCGAAACGCCCCCGACCGGCCCGCGACGCGGGCCCGTCAGGGGCGCTCCGAGGACCTGTCAGCCCTGGTAGATCGCCTCGATCTCGTCGGCGAAGTCCTTCGCCACCACGTTCCGCTTCAGCTTCAGCGACGGGGTGATGTGCCCCGCCTCCTCGGTGAACTGCGCGGACAGGATACGGAACTTCCGCACCGACTCCGCCTTCGAGACCGCCGCGTTGCCGTCGTCGATCGCCCGCTGGACCTCCGCGAGCAGCTCCGGGTCGTCCCGCAGCGTCGCCGCCGTCGCGCCGGCCGGCTTGCCGTGGTCGGCGGCCCAGCGGCCCAGGAACTCCTCGTCCACGGTCACGAGCGCGCCCACGAACGGGCGCCCGTCGCCGACCACCATGCACTCGGCGACCAGGGCGTGCGCCCGGATCCGGTCCTCGATGACCGCCGGGGCGACGTTCTTGCCGCCCGCCGTCACCAGGATCTCCTTCTTGCGGCCGGTGATCGCGAGGTAGCCGTCCTCGTCGAGGGTGCCGATGTCGCCGGTGTGGAACCAGCCGTCCGCGAGCGCCTCGGCCGTCGCGGCCTCGTTGTTCCAGTAGCCGGAGAAGATGTGCTCGCCGTGCAGCAGCACCTCGCCGTCGTCGGCGATGCGCACCACCGAACCCGGCAGCGGCTGCCCGACCGTGCCGATCTTCTGCCGGTCCCAGGGGTTGAAGGCGGTCGCCGCGCAGGACTCCGTCAGGCCGTAGCCCTCCAGGACGGTGAAGCCGATGCCGCGGAAGAAGTGCCCGAGCCGCTCGCCCAGCGGCGCGCCGCCCGAGATCGCGTACTCGCCGCGGCCGCCGAGGACCGCGCGCAGCTTCGAGTAGACCAGCTTGTCGAAGACCTTGTGCTTCAGCTTCAGGCCGAAGGACGGGCCCTGAGGGGTGCTCAGCGCCCGGCTGTACGCGATGGCCGTGTGCGCGGCCTTGTCGAAGATCTTGCCCTTGCCGTCCGCCTGCGCCTTGGCCCGCGCCGAGTTGTAGACCTTCTCGAAGACGCGCGGCACGCCGAGGATCAGCGTCGGCCGGAAGGAGGCCAGCTCGTCGGTGAGGTTCTTGATGTCGGGCAGACAGCCCAGCTTGATCGGCGCCATCACGGAGGCGACCTCGACCAGCCGGCCGAAGACGTGCGCGGCCGGCAGGAACAGCAGGACCGAGCACTCGCCCGTACGGAACAGCGGCTTCAGCCGCTCGACCACGTTGCCGCACTCGGCGAAGAAGGCGCGGTGGGTGAGCACGCAGCCCTTGGGGCGGCCCGTGGTGCCCGAGGTGTACACGATCGTGGCCGGGTCGTCCGCGTGCGCGGCCGACATCCGGCGGTCCAGCTCCTCGTCGGAGACCCCGGCACCGGTCTCGGTCAGCCGGGCGACCGCGTCGGCGTCGATCTGCCAGACGCCCTTGAGGTCCGGCAGGCCGGCGCGGACCGAGGCGATCGACTCCTCGTGCGCGGCGCTCTCGACGAGGGCCAGCGAGGCGCCCGAGTCGCCGAGGATCCACTGGATCTGCTCCGGCGAGCTGGTCTCGTACACCGGCACCGTCACGGCGCCCGCGCTCCAGATCGCGAAGTCGAGGAGCACCCACTCGTAGCGGGTGCGGGAGAGCAGCGCGACCCGGTCGCCGGGCTCGACACCGGCGGCGACGAGGCCCTTGGCCGCCCCACGGACCTCGGCGAGGAACTGCTTGGCGGTGACGTCAGCCCAGCCGCCCGCGACCTTGCGCCCCATCACGGCGACGTCTGGGTGCTGGGCGGCGTTGCGGCGGATGAGATCCGTCAGGTTGCCGTCCGTGGGGACCTCGTACAGGGCCGGAAGGCTGAACTCGCGCAAGACTGCTGCTCCTCATCGGGCGCCGGCGCCACGGCTCTGTGTGATGCGTCGGTGCGGTCCAAGATCGGGCAGGTGCTCAGTGGGGGTGAGCACGACCGGACTGCCCGGACGTTACCCATCAGTACGCGGTTCCGGATAGGGGGTCCTGGCCAGATGTTCCATGCGTCACACGTGTATGGCGTTGCTTCGCGCACAGTAATCCACCGCTTTCCCGACTCGGAAGTAACCGCAGGTCCGACCGGGCGGGCCCACACGCCGGGCGCCGCCCCCTACGCTGACGCCATGAGGATCAACGTGGTGAGCGACGTGCACGGCAACACCGGGGCCCTCGCCAAGGCCGGGGAGGGCGCGGACGCCCTGATATGTCTCGGGGACCTGGTGCTCTTCCTCGACTACGCCGACCACGCGCGCGGCATCTTCCCCGACCTCTTCGGCGTCGAGAACGCCGACCTCATCGTCGAGCTGCGCACCGCCCGCCGCTTCGACGAGGCCCGCGACCTGGGCCGCCGGCTCTGGGGCGAGCTCGGCATCGACCGCGCCACCGCCATCGAGTCGGCCGTCCGCCGCCAGTACGCCGAGATGTTCGCCGCCTTCCCCACCCCCACGTACGCCACCTACGGCAACGTCGACATCCCCGGCCTCTGGCCCGAGTACGCGGGCCCCGGCACCACCGTCCTCGACGGCGAGCGGATCGAGCTCGGCGGCCTCGTCTTCGGCTTCGTCGGCGGCGGCCTGCACAGCCCCATGCGCACGCCCTACGAGATCTCCGAGGAGGAGTACGCGGCCAAGGTCGAGGCCCTCGGCGAGGTCGACGTGCTCTGCTCCCACATCCCGCCGGACGTCCCCGAGCTCACCTACGACACCGTCGCCCGCCGCTTCGAGCGCGGCAGCCGCGCCCTCCTCGACGCCATCCACCGGGTCCGCCCCCGCTACGCCCTCTTCGGCCACGTCCACCAGCCGCTCGCCCGCCGGATGCGGATCGGCGGGACCGAGTGCGTCAACGTCGGCCACTTCGCGGCGACCGGGCGCCCCTGGACCCTGGAGTGGTGACGGATGCCCGTTGACGGCGCGATAGCCTTCACACAGATACGACTCGCGTCCATACGAGGAGCCACCGCGATGGCGGAACACACCAGCTCGAGCATCACCATCGAGGCGGCCCCGGCCGAGGTCATGAGCGTGATCGCCGACTTCGCGCGCTACCCCGAGTGGACGGGCGAGGTGAAGGAGGCCGAGGTCCTGGAGACCGACGGCGCCGGCCGCGCGGAGAAGGTCCGCCTCCTCCTCGACGCGGGCGCGATCAAGGACGACCACACCCTCGCCTACACCTGGACCGGCGACGACGAGGTCAGCTGGACCCTCGTCAAGTCCCAGATGCTCCGCTCCCTCGACGGCTCCTACCGGCTCGCCCCGGCGGCCGGCGGCGCCCGCACCGAGGTCACCTACCAGCTGACCGTGGACGTCAAGATCCCGATGCTCGGCATGATCAAGCGCAAGGCCGAGAAGGTCATCATCGACCGCGCCCTCCAGGGCCTGAAGCAGCGCGTCGAGTCGGGGAAGTAGTCCCGGACCCCGGAGGGCGGCCCCACGGGACGGCGCCCCCGACGGCGCCCCCGCTCCCCGCACCACGGCCTGCGCCGCACCCCCGGTACCGTCGCCCCATGCGGATCATCCTCGTCACCGGAACCGGCGGAGCCGGACGCACCGCCGTCGCGGCGGGCACGGCACTCGCCGAGGCCAGGGCAGGCCGGCGGGTCCTCCTCGTGTCGGCGGAGACCGGCCCCGGGACGGCGGCCGCCGCGGACACCCTCCGCGTGCTCACCCCCGACCCTGCCGCGGACTTCCGCCGGGAGTTCCTCGCCCTCCAGTCCCGCTCCACCACCGCCCTCGACCTCCTCGGCACCACCCCCTTCGAGGAGGCCGAGCTCACCGAGCTTCCAGGCAGCGGCCAGTTCGCCCTGCTCAGGGCCGTACGGGACGCGGCGGCCGGCGACGCCGACCTGGTCGTCGTCGACCTGCCCCCGCTGCGCGAGGCCCTCGCCCTGCTCGCCCTGCCCGAACAGCTGCGCCGCTACCTGCGCCGTCTGCTGCCCCCCGAGCGGCAGGCCGCCCGCGCGCTGCGCCCCATGCTCGCCCAACTCGCCGGAGTGCCCCTGCCCGCGCAGTGGCTCTTCGAGGCCACCTCCCGCTGGGAGGCCGAGCTCGCCGCCGTCCAGGACGTCGTCGACTCCCCGCACACCGGCGTCCGGCTCGTCGTCGAACCCGGCCCCGCCGCGGCCGAGGCCCTGCGCACCGCCCGTCTCGGCCTCGCCCTCCAGGGCCTCGCCCTCGACGCCGTCGTCGCCAACCGGGTGCTGCCCGCCGACTCCGCGGACCCCTGGTTCGCCGGCCTCGCCGCCGAGCAGCACCGGCACCTCGCCGACCTGCGCGAGCAGCACCCCGCCGTGCACGAGCTCCCGCACCTCGGGCGCGCCCCCCGCGGCCCCGAGGACCTCGCCCTGCTCGCCGTCGGGGACCTGCCCGGCGTCCCCGCGCCCGGCTGGACCGTCGAGGACCGCCGCGAGGCGGACGGCATCCTGGTCTGGCACGTCCCGCTGCCCGGCGCCGTCAAGGACGGCCTCTCGCTGGTCCGCCGCGGCGACGAACTGCTCCTCACCGTCGGCCCGTTCCGCCGCAACGTCCCCCTCCCGGCCGTGCTGCGCCGCTGCACCGTCAGCGGTGCCGGACTCGTCGACGGCGACCTCCGGATCCGTTTCACGCCGGACCCCGGACTCTGGCCCAAGGCCGCCCCCTGAGCCCGCGCGAGGCGTGTACCGTCGACGGTAGAAGAACCTGAGGAGTACGCCATGAGCGATTCGGACGCCTGGGCCAAGGCCTGCGCCGAGGACCTGGAGGCCGAGAAGGCCCGCCGCCGCGCGGAGCGCGGGGAGGAGCCCGGCACCCCGGCCGAGGAGTTCCGCAAGCTCTTCGAGGCCGTCGCCGAGAAGTTCTCCGGCACCCTCGGCGGCCCCCTCCTCGGCGGCCAGGCCGCCGAGACCGTCCAGCAGGTCGTCAACCAGGCGAAGGCCCTCGTCGAGCCCGTCATCGAGCGCAACCCGCAGGTCTTCGACCACCTCGCGGCCGCCGGCAACGAGCTCCTCGCCGCCTACCGCTCGGCCGTCCAGGGCCAGGAGACCCGCTGGACCCGGGGCGACACCAGCGGTACGGAACCGGACGATCCGCGCGACGAGGGCCGCGACGAGGGCCCGGGGGCCGGGCAGCACATCGATCTGGACTGATCGGGAGCGCCCTCCCCCTCGGGTACGGTGGGCCCTAGCGGGGCTCGACCGAAAACTGAGGGACACATGGGACTCACCATCGGCGTCGACATCGGCGGCACGAAGATCGCGGCCGGCGTGGTCGACGAGGAGGGCAACATCCTCGACACGCACACCGTGCCCACCCCGCCGACCCCCGAGGGCATCGTCGACGCCATCTGCGCCGCGGTCTCCGAGGCCGGCAAGGGGTACCAGATCGAGGCCGTCGGCATCGGAGCCGCGGGCTACGTCGACGACAAGCGCGCCACCGTCCTCTTCGCGCCGAACATCGACTGGCGGCACGAGCCGCTGAAGGACAAGGTCGAGCAGCGGGTCGGACTCCCCGTCGTCGTCGAGAACGACGCCAACGCCGCCGCCTGGGGCGAGTACCGCTTCGGCGCCGGCCAGGGCCACGAGGACGTCATCTGCATCACCCTGGGCACCGGCCTGGGCGGCGGCATCATCATCGGCAACAAGCTGCGCCGCGGACGCTTCGGCGTCGCCGCCGAGTTCGGCCACATCAGGGTCGTGCCCGACGGCCTGCTGTGCGGCTGCGGCAGCCAGGGCTGCTGGGAGCAGTACGCCTCCGGCCGCGCCCTCGTCCGGTACGCGAAGCAGCGCGCCGCCGCCACCCCCGAGCACGCGAAGGCGCTGCTGGCGCTGGGCGACGGCACCCCCGAGGGCATCCAGGGCAAGCACGTCAGCGAGGCCGCCCGCGCGGGCGACCCGGTCGCCACGGACTCCTTCCGCGAGCTGGCCCGCTGGGCCGGGGCGGGCCTGGCCGACCTGGCCTCGCTCTTCGACCCGTCGGCGTTCATCGTCGGCGGCGGCGTCTCCGACGAGGGCGAGCTGGTCCTGGACCCGATCCGCAAGTCGTTCCGGCGCTGGCTGATCGGCGGCCAGTGGCGTCCGCACGCGCAGGTGCTCGCCGCCCAGCTCGGCAACAAGGCCGGGCTCGTCGGCGCGGCCGACCTGGCCCGCCAGGGCTGAGCCACGGCAGCCACCCCTTCGCGTCAGTGCCCGTCGTGCCCTCTGGGGCGCGGCGGGCACTGCGCCTATGTTGGGCCCCATGGCGACCGGTGCGAACCCTTCGACGACCTCGATCAGCGAGCTGCCCAAGTCCCGTACGGAACCCGACGGTTCGGCCGTCGTCCGGGTCCTCTCCTACAACGTCCGCTCGATGCGCGACGACGAGGACGCCCTCGCCCGGGTCATCCGGGCCTGCGCCCCCGACCTGGTCTTCGTGCAGGAGGCCCCGCGCTTCTTCCGCTGGCGCAAGCACGCGGCCCGGCTCGCCGCCAAGAGCGAGCTCGTGGTCCTCTCCGGCGGCGCGACCGCGGCCGGGCCGATGCTCCTGTGCTCGCTGCGGGCCACCGTCGAACGCACGGAGGACGTCCTGCTGCCCCTCACCCCGGGACTCCACCGGCGCGGCCTGGCCACCGCCGTGGTCCGCCTCGGCGGCGCCCGGGTCGGGCTCGTCAGCTGCCACCTGAGCCTGCGCGCCGAGGAGCGCTACGCCCAGGCCGGCCTGGTCCTCGACCGGGTCGCCGCCCTCGGCGCCCCGCACGCGATCGTCGCAGGCGACCTCAACGAGGGCCCCGAAGGCCGGAGCTTCGGCCGCCTGGCCAAGGAGCTCCAGGACGGCTGGGCGACCAGCCCCTGGGGCGGCGAACACACCTTCGACCCGACCGCCCCGCGCCGCCGCATCGACGCGATCCTCACCACCCCGGGCATCGAGGTCCTCGCCTGCGGCGTCCCCGAGGACCTGGACCCGGACGACCTGCGGACGGCGACGGACCACCTGCCGGTGCTGGCGGTGGTCCGTATTCCTGCTGCGTGACGGCGGACGGCGTCCTACACGACCGCCCCGCGCCCCGGGTCGTCGAAGCCGTCGTCGTCCTCGTCGTCGTGCTTCATCCGGGCCACCAGGGTCGCGAAGCCGCCCAGGAAGCCGCCCACGCACACCGTGGTCAGCCACCAGGTCATGTCCCACTGGAGCAGCACCGCGAGCAGCATCAGGACCGGGCCGCCGACCACCGCGAGCCAGGCGAACTTGGTCGTCGCATCGGCCTCCGGCAGGGGCGGCGGCTCCGGCGGGACGAAGTGGCCCTCGTCGGAGTCCCGGGAGCCCTTGGCGCCCCCCGGGGCCTCGTCGGCCTCGTCGGGGTCCGCCACCGAGTAGTCGCGCGGGCCGCCGCCCAGGCTCACGCCCGGCGCGAAGACGATCGAGGAGCCGAGCGCGGGCCGGCCGGAGCCGGCCTCGTCGGAGTCGGAGCCCCCGGGGCCCTCGGCCCCGGCCGCGTCGGCGTCCTCGGCCGCGGGCTTGCGGAACTTGTCCGGCTTCTCCGCGCCCCCGCCGTCCTCGGGCATGGCGGGCAGCGCCAGGTCCTCCACCGGCCGGAACGGCCTGCTGCCCGGCGGGTCCGCCGGCTCCTCGCCGTACCCCGCGACGATCGCGGCCCAGGCCGCCTCCTCGTCGATGGGCTGCGGCTCGCGCTCCCCGTCCTGCTGCTCAGCCACCGCTCGCGCTTCCCTTCTCGCCGACGAGTTCCGGAGCGAGCCGGGTCACGAACGCCCAGCTCTCCTCGAAGATCCGCTCCGCGTCGTGGTCCAACGTCGCCACGTGGTAGCTCTGTTCCAGCAGGACCTCCTTCACGTCCGTCGACGAGACCCGGCTCAGCACCCGTGCCGAGTCGGCCGGCGGCACCACGTGGTCCTGGGGGCTGTGCAGCAGCACCATCGGCTGCGTCACCTGCGGCAGCTCCGCGTCCACGACCTGGAAGAAGCGCCGCAGCGAGTGGGCCGCGTGCAGCGGCACCCGGTCGTAGCCGACCTCGGCCGCGCCCGGCTTCGCGATGTCGCTGGCGATGCCCTTGGTGGACGGCACCAGGTGCCGGACCACCGGCAGCGCCTTCGCGGCCAGGCCGTGCACCTTGTTGCCCGGGTTGACCAGGACGATGCCGCTGACCGCCTCGCCGTGCCGCGCCGCGAGCCGCAGGGTCAGCGCCCCGCCCATCGACAGGCCCATGACGAAGACCCGCTCGCAGCGGGCGGACAGCTCGCGCAGGGCCTGGTCGACCTCCGCGTACCAGTCCTCCCAGGTGGTGAGCTGCATGTCCTGCCAGCGCGTGCCGTGCCCGGGCAGCAGCGGCAGCGACACCGTCAGTCCGCGCCCGGCCAGGTACTCGGCCCAGGGGCGCATCGACTGCGGGGACCCGGTGAATCCGTGACAGAGGAGGACGCCGACCTCTCCGCCCTCGTGGCGGTACGGCTCGGCTCCAGGAAGGACCGGCACGGGGTCTCCTGTTCGGGTTCGACTTCGGACCTGGCTCTCGCGGACGCCCGAAGCGGCGACGGAAAGGGGAAGGCTTTCACCGTACGCGACCGGACCGACACCGACCAGGGCCGTTCGCACGAAGGAGAACGGCGGCCGGACGAAGCCGCGCCTCCCGTGCGGGCCCGGGCGGGCCCGCACGGGATAAAGTCGTCGTGACGGCACACGGAAGGCATGGCGAGTTGATCTACGGCGCAATGAAGTTCTCCCTCGGCGGGTCCCTGAAGCTCGCCTTCAGGCCCTGGGTGGAGGGCCTGGAGAACATCCCCGCCGAGGGGCCGGCGATCCTCGCGAGCAACCACCTGTCCTTCTCCGACTCCTTCTTCCTTCCGGCCGTCCTCGACCGCAAGGTGACCTTCATCGCGAAGGCCGAGTACTTCACCACCCCCGGCGTCAAGGGCAAGCTGACGGCCGCCTTCTTCAAGGGCGTCGGCCAGCTCCCGGTGGACCGCTCCGGCGCCCGCGGCGCGGGCGAGGCGGCGATCAAGGCCGGCATCGAGGTCATCAAGGGCGGCGGCCTGTTCGGCATCTACCCCGAGGGCACCCGCTCGCCCGACGGACGGCTCTACCGCGGCAAGCCCGGCGGCCTGGCCCGCGTGGCGCTCGCCACCGGCGCCCCGGTGATCCCGGTCGCGATGATCGACACCGAGAAGATCCAGCCGCCCGGCAAGGTCGTCCCCAAGCTGATGCGCCCGGGCATCCGGATCGGCAAGCCGCTCGACTTCACCCGCTACCAGGGCATGGAGGGCGACCGCTTCATCCTGCGCTCGGTCACGGACGAGGTCATGTACGAGATCATGAAGCTGTCCGGCCAGGAGTACGTGGACATCTACGCGACCGCCGCCAAGCGGCAGATCGCCGATGCCGAGAAGGCCGCCAAGGAGGCCGTCAAGGCCGAGATCGCGGCACGGGAAGAGTCCGGCGCCTGACCCTCTGAGCAGGGGGGCGCCCAGGGGTGGGGAAGATGGCCAGGCGCGAACGGGTCGTGCGCATGTCGGTCGAGCAGCCGCTGTGGCGCGCGCTCACCGCGTACCGCGTCCTCACGATGATCTACGCGGTACTGCTCTTCGTCTTCGGACGGGACCGCTACGAGAGCCCCGGGGTGGCGATCGGCTTCCTCGCGGTCATGTGCCTGTGGACCCTCGTCACCCTCCCCAAGGTGGCGAACGCGGCCAGCTGCACCAAGCGCTTCCTCGTCGCCGACCTCGCCGTCGCCCTCGTCGGCATCCTGCTCACGCCGCTCGCGGACGAGCAGGCCCGCACGATGGACGGCCCCACCCTGCCGTCCATATGGACCGCGGGCGCCGTCCTCGCGTACGCGATCAAGGGCGGCTGGCGCTGGGCGGGCTTCGCGTCCTCCCTGGTCGCCGTCGCCAACATCATCGAGCGGGGCGACCCCAGCCGGGACACCCTGCACAACGTGCTGCTGGTCTGGGTCGCCTCCATCGCCATCGGCTACGTGGTCGAGGTCGCCCGCGCCTCCGAGCGCACCCTCGCCCGCGCCCTGGAGATCGAGGCCGCCACCCGCGAGCGGGAGCGGCTGGCCCGGGACATCCACGACAGCGTGCTCCAGGTCCTCGCCATGGTGCAGCGGCGCGGCACCGCGCTCGGCGGCGAGGCGGCCGAGCTGGGCCGGATGGCCGGCGAGCAGGAGGTCGCCCTGCGCACCCTGGTCGCGGGCGGGCTCACCCGTACCTCGTACGTCTCCGAGGACGAGTCGGAGGGCGCGGTCGTCCGGGTCGTGGAGGAGCCGGACGACGAGGCGGGCCCCGGGGCCGAGCTGGACCTGCGCACCCTGCTGCTGCCGCGCGCCGGCTCCCGGGTGACGCTGTCCGACCCGGGCACCCCGGTCCTCCTGCCGCCCCCGGCCGCCCGCGAACTGGCCGCCGCCGTGGGCGCCGCGCTGGACAACGTGCGGGTGCACGCGGGGGAGGAGGCGAACGCCTGGATCCTCGTGGAGGACTGGGGCGACGAGGTGATCGTCACGGTCCGGGACGACGGTCCCGGCATCCCCGAGGGCCGGCTCGCCCAGGCCTGGGGAGAGGGCCGGCTGGGCGTCGCCCTGTCGATCCGGGGCAGACTGCGGGACCTCGGCGGCAGCGCCGAGCTGATCTCGGTCCCCGGTCAGGGCACCGAAGTGGAACTGAAGGTCCCGCGGGCACCGCGGGAGCGGCGGGGGAAGGCAGGAGAGAAGTGAGCGAGCAGCAGATCAAGGTGATGGTCGTCGACGACCACCCGATGTGGCGGGACGCGGTCGCCCGCGACCTCGCGGAGGCGGGCCTCGACGTGGTGGCCACCGCCGGCGACGGCGAGCAGGCGGTGCGGCGGGCGGCCGCGGTCGACCCGGACGTCCTGGTCCTCGACCTGAACCTGCCGCTCAAGCCGGGCGTCCAGGTCTGCAAGGAGCTCGTCGGAGCCAACCCGCGGCTGCGGGTCCTGGTGCTCTCCGCGAGCGGCGAGCACGCCGACGTCCTGGAGGCGGTGAAGTCCGGCGCCACCGGCTACCTGCTGAAGTCGGCCAGCACCGAGGAGCTGATCGACGCGGTGCGCCGCACCTCCGTCGGCGACCCGGTCTTCACCCCGGGCCTGGCCGGCCTGGTCCTCGGCGAGTACCGGCGGCTCGCCTCCGAGCCGCTCCCGGCGGCCGGCGCCGACGAGCCGAAGGCGCCGCAGCTGACCGAGCGGGAGACCGAGGTGCTGCGCCTGGTCGCCAAGGGGCTGAGCTACAAGCAGATCGCCGAGCGGCTGGTCATCTCGCACCGCACGGTGCAGAACCACGTCCAGAACACCCTGGGCAAGCTCCAGCTGCACAACCGCGTCGAGCTCGTCCGGTACGCGATCGAGCGCGGCCTCGACGACGCCTGATTCACTCGGTTCGCCGTGTCGGGGGGACCCAGGTCACCACTAGCGTGGGCGGCATCCCCCCACGTACGGCGAAGGAGTGCCCATGCACGTCGGTGTGCTGACCGGCGGCGGCGACTGCCCCGGGCTCAACGCGGTGATCCGAGCGGTCGTCCGCAAGGGCGTCCAGGAGCACGGCTGGAGCTTCACCGGTTTCCGCGACGGCTGGCGCGGGGTCGTCGAGGGAGACACGGTCCCGCTGGACGTCCGGGCCGTCCGCGGCATCCTGCCGCGCGGCGGCACCGTGCTCGGCTCCTCCCGGACCGACCCCTTCGTCCTCCCGGACGGGGTGCGGCGGATCGGGGAGCAGCTGGCCAAGCTCCGGACCGACGCGCTGATCGCCATCGGCGGGCGCGGCACCCTGGGCATCGCCGCCCGGCTGCACGCCGAGCACGGGGTGCCGTGCGTCGGTGTGCCCAAGACCATCGACAACGACCTGTCGGCCACCGACTGGACCTTCGGCTTCGACACCGCCGTCGGCATCGCCACCGAGGCCATCGACCGGCTCCACACCACCGCCGACTCCCACCGGCGGGTCCTCGTGGTGGAGGTGATGGGCCGGCACACCGGCTGGATCGCTCTGCACGCCGGTCTGGCCGGCGGGGCCAACGTCATCCTCGTCCCCGAGCAGCGCTTCGACCTCGACCAGGTCTGCGCCTGGGTCGCCTCCCGCTTCGAGGCGACGTACGCCCCGATCCTCGTCGTCGCCGAGGGTGCGCGGCCGCGTGACGGCGCCCCGGTGCAGGGTTCGGTGGGGGTGTGGCTGGCGGACGCGATCGAGCGGCGCACCGGCAAGGAGGCCCGCACCACCGTCCTCGGGCACGTCCAGCGCGGCGGCAGCCCGAGCGCCTTCGACCGCTGGCTGGCCACCCGGTTCGGGCTGCACGCCGTGGACGCCGTACGGGACGGGGCGCACGGCACGATGGTCGCGCTGCGCGGCACCCGGGTGGTCCGGGTGCCGCTGTCCGCCGCCACCGACCGGCTCAAGGCCGTCGACCCGGCGCTGTACGCGGAGGCGGGGGTGTTCTTCGGCTGAAGGCGCGCCGCCGGGGGCGCGCCGCAGGTGGAGCCCCGTATATTCGCTCCCGTAATCAGACAAATGCGGCGCAATTCCCGGAGGGGCCCGTGGAGATCCTGGCATTCGGTGTGCAGGCGGACGAGAAGCCGCTGATCGAGAAGGCCTTCGCGGGGCACCACGAGGTGCGCTGCGTGGACGTCTTCCTCACCGAGGACACCGCCCCCATCGCCGCCGGCTACGAGATCGTCTCGACCAGCGTCAACGCCAAGCTCGACCACCGGGTGCTGCAGACCCTCGCGGCCGGCGGGACCCAGATGATCGCCCAGCGCTCCACGGGCTTCAACAACATCGACCTCGACGTGGCCGAGCGGCTCGGCCTCACGGTCGCCCGCGTCTCGTACTACTCGCCCTACTCCGTCGCCGAGTTCGCCTGGACCCTGGCGATGGCCGTCAACCGGCGGATCGTCCGCGCCTCCAACCGGACCCGGGACTTCGACTTCCGGCTCGACGGGCTCATGGGCCGCGACATGCGCGGGCGCACCGTCGGCGTCCTCGGCACCGGCAAGATCGGCGAGGCCTTCACCCGGATCGCCCACGGCTTCGGCATGAACCTGCTCGGCTGGGACGTCGCCGAGAACCCCGCCTGCGTCGAACTCGGCATGACCTACGTGGAGAAGGAACGGCTGCTCGCCGAGTCCGACCTCATCAGCCTCCACGTGCCGCTGCTCCCGGCCACCCACCACATCATCGACGCCGCCGCCCTGCGCGCGATGAAGGAGGACGCCATCCTGGTGAACTCCAGCCGCGGAGGCCTCGTCGACACCGACGCCCTGGTCCGCGAACTGCGCGCGGGCCGCTTCACCGGGGTCGGCCTCGACGTGTACGAGGCGGAGGCCGGGCTCTTCTTCCTCGACAAGTCCCTGGAGGTCGTCGAGGACGACACCCTGGCCCGCCTGGTGACCTTCCCCAACGTGGTGGTCACCTCCCACCAGGCGTACTACACGGTCGACGCGGTCGGCCAGATCATCGACACCACGGTCCAGAACGTCCTCAACTACGTCGCCAAGCGGCGCGACGAGAACGTCCTGGTACCGAAGCTGCCGTAGGAGCCCGGCCCGATCCGGAGGACAGGGCCTAGACGAGCACGCCCGCGAGGAGCGAGGCGGTCACCGCGGCCCCCTCCAGGGTCAGCACCGACTCCGGGTGGAACTGCACCCCGGCGAAGCCCGGCCCGCGCAGCGCGTGCACCTCGTCCGTCCCGGCGTCCCGGCTCACCTCGATCCGGTGCAGCGCCAGCTCGGTCGCCGCCCGCTCGTCGCACCGCGCCGTGAAGCTGTTGTAGAAGCCGACCGTCCGCTCCTGTCCGAACAGGTCGATCCGCACCTGCGCGCCCTGGAACGGGACCCGCTTGCGGACGATCTCCAGCCCCAGTTCGGCCGCGATCAGCTCGTGGCCCAGGCAGACCCCGAGCAGGCCGTGCCGGTGGCCGCGGAGCAGCTCCGCGGTGAGCCCGCGCAGGAAGCGCATCTTCGGGTCGGCCGCGTCCGACGGGTCGCCGGGACCGGGGCCCAGCACCACCGGGCCCTCGTGCGCCCGTGCCAGCTCGCGCAGGCCCGGCTCGTCGTAGCGGAGCACCGACACCTCCAGGCCCGAGGAGCGCAGCAGGTGCGCCAGCATCGCCGTGAAGGTGTCCTCGGCGTCGACGACCAGCGCGTGCCCGGACAGCTCCGCCGACCGGGCCTGCATCTTCAGCCAGAACGGAGCCAGGTCCGCCCGGCGGGCGTCGAGCGCCGCCCGCACCCGGGGGTCCTCGGCCAGCCGCGGCGCCGCCGCGCCCCCGTCGGCCGGGCGGCCCTCGCGCACCCCCAGGGCGGTCAGCACGCCCGCCGCCTTGGCGTGGGTCTCGGCGACCTCGCCGGCCGGATCGGAGTGCCGCACCAGCGTGGCGCCGACCGGGACCCGCAGCCGTCCCTCGGGCGAGATGTCGGCGGTCCGGATCAGGATCGGCGAGTCGAGGGTCTGCGCCCCGGTCCCGTCGGTGCCGAGCAGGGCCAGGGCGCCCGCGTAGTAGCCCCGGCCGCCGACCTCGTGCCGCTCGATCACCCGGCAGGCGTTCTGCACCGGGGAGCCGGTGACGGTCGCCGCGAACATCGTCTCGCGCAGCACCTCGCGCACGTCCAGCGAGGACCGGCCGCGCAGCTCGTACTCCGTATGGGCGAGATGCGCCATCTCCTTGAGCCGGGGTCCGATCACCACCCCGCCCCGGTCGCCGACGGTGCACATCATCTTCAGCTCCTCGTCGACCACCATCGAGAGCTCCTCCGTCTCCTTCCGGTCGGACAGGAAGGAGAGCAGCTGCTCGGCGGTGGGCGCGGCCCCCGCCGGGTAGCGGAAGGTGCCGCTGATCGGGTTCATCACGACCGTCCCGCCGGACATCCGCACGTGCACCTCGGGGCTGGCGCCGACCAGCGTGCGGTCCCCGGTGTGCACCACGAAGGTCCAGTACGCGCCCCGCTCGCCCGCGAGCAGCCGCCGGAACAGGGCGAGCGCGTCGGCCCGCCCGAAGCCCGGGATCTCGCCGGTGTAGGTGCGCCGGATGACGAAGTTCGCGCCCTCGCCGCCGCCGATCTCCTCGTCGATCACCCGCCGCACGATCCGCCCGTACTCCTCGTCGGAGACGTCGAACCCGCCGCCCTCGACGCGTACGTCATGGGCCGGGAGCCGGTCGAGGAGCTCGGCGAGCGGCAGCTCGTACGCCTCCTCGGCGACCAGGACGGAGAGCGGGGTGCCGTCGTCGCGCACCTCGAAGCCGCGCTCGCGGATCTGCCGGAACGGCACCAGGGCCAGCGTCGGGAGCGTGCCCACCGGCAGCTCGGCGAGCCGCCCGGCCTCGTGCACCGGGCCGATCAGGAGCTCGACCGTGTCGTGGTCCCGGCCCGGGGTGCGCCGGCGCAGCAGGGCGAAGGGAGGGCAGGAGTCGTCGAGCAGGCGGGGGAGGAGCAGGGAGAGGTCCATGGCGGGGTGTCGTTCCTTCCGGTGGGGTTCGGATCGGAGGGAACGGCCTCGCGGGTACGAGAAAGGCCGCCCCTCGGGGCGGCCTTCGCGTGGTCTTCGTGTACGCGCAGTCAGTGGGCCGCCGGATGAGCGGTCCACCACCAGTTCTGGGTCGTCTGCGTGAACATGGCGCCGATCGTAGCGCATGAGCCCCATCACACCCGTCTCATCCATCGGTCACTGGCGTGGACGCGGCCCGCGGCACCGTACTGTGGGGGAGTGACCGTGAACGCTGATACCCACGCC
Source organism: Streptomyces showdoensis (assembly GCF_039535475.1). Lineage (NCBI taxonomy): Bacteria > Bacillati > Actinomycetota > Actinomycetes > Kitasatosporales > Streptomycetaceae > Streptomyces > Streptomyces showdoensis. Next base: position 3,550,583 of record NZ_BAAAXG010000026.1, read on the forward strand.
GTCGCCAAGGCGACCTGGCGAGACCTGCCCGCGGCGCAGCAGCCCGAGTACCCCGATGCCGAGGCTCTGCGCGACGTCGTCGCGGAGCTCCAGAGCTATCCCCCGCTCGTCTTCGCGGGCGAGTGCGACCAGCTGCGTGCCCGGATGGGAGCCGTCGCCCGTGGCGAGGCGTTCCTCCTCCAGGGCGGTGACTGCGCCGAGGCCTTCGACGCCGTGTCCGCCGACCACATCCGGGCCAAGCTGAAGACGCTGCTCCAGATGAGCGCCGTCCTGACCTACGCGGCCTCGGTGCCCGTGGTCAAGGTCGGGCGCATCGCCGGGCAGTACTCCAAGCCCCGCTCCAAGGGCACCGAGACCCGCGACGGCGTCACCCTGCCGACCTACCGCGGCGACTCCGTCAACGGCTTCGACTTCACCGAGGCCGCCCGGGTCCCGGACCCCGAGCGCCTGAAGCGGATGTACCACGCGTCCTCCTCGACGCTGAACCTGGTCCGCGCCTTCACCACCGGTGGCTACGCCGACCTGCGCCAGGTGCACGCCTGGAACCAGGACTTCGTGAAGTCGTCCCCGTCGGGCCAGCGCTACGAGGCGCTCGCCCGCGAGATCGACAACGCCCTGAACTTCATGAAGGCCTGTGGCACCGACCCGGCCGAGTTCAAGGCGGTGGAGTTCTACTCCTCGCACGAGGCGCTGCTGCTCGACTACGAGGGCGCGCTGACCCGTACGGACTCGCGGACCGGCAAGCTCTACGACACCTCCGGCCACATGGTCTGGATCGGCGAGCGCACCCGTCAGCTGGACCACGCGCACGTCGAGTTCGCCGCGCAGATCGCGAACCCGATCGGCATCAAGCTGGGTCCGACGACCACCGCGGAGGAGGCGCTCACCTACATCGACCGCCTCGACCCCGACCGCGAGCCGGGCCGGCTGACGTTCATCGTCCGCATGGGCGCCGACAAGGTCCGCGACAAGCTCCCCGAGCTGGTCGAGAAGGTCACCGCCTCGGGCGCGACCGTGGCCTGGGTGACCGACCCGATGCACGGCAACACCTTCGAGGCGGCCTCGGGTCACAAGACCCGTCGCTTCGACGACGTGCTCGACGAGGTCAAGGGCTTCTTCGAGGTCCACAAGGAGCTGGGCACCCACCCCGGCGGCATCCACGTGGAGCTCACCGGTGACGACGTCACCGAGTGCGTGGGCGGCGGCGACGAGATCTTCGTCGACGACCTGCACCAGCGCTACGAGACGGCCTGCGACCCGCGCCTGAACCGCAGCCAGTCGCTCGACCTGGCCTTCCTGGTCGCGGAGATGTACCGCGATCAGTAAGGAGCTTCATACGAGGATGGGGCGCGGATCCATGTGATCCGCGCCCCATCGTCGTATCAGGGGCTTTTGCGCCCCAGGGTCGCCGGGTAAGGTTAGGTTAGCCTTATCGATCCCGGCGGGAGGTGAACCGCGTGTACGTCTGCTCATGCTTCGGTGTCACGGAGAAGCAGGTCAAGGAGCACGCGGACGCCGGCGCCTGCACGCCCCGCCAGATCGCCTCGGCCTGCAAGGCCGGCACGGACTGCGGTTCCTGCGTGAAGCGGATCCAGGCCCTCCTCGGGCGCGGCAACTGCCCGCGACGCGAGCTCCTTGATCAGGGCATGCCGGCCCTGGCGGCGGAGCTGTCCGAGGCCGCTTAGCTCGGCTGCTCGATGAGCGTCGAGCAGTAGAGCGCCTCGCCCAGCTGCTCCAGGAGCTCCAGCTGGGTGTCCAGGTAGTCGATGTGGTGCTCCTCGTCGGCCAGGATCTCCTCGAAGAGGTTGGCCGAGGTGATGTCGCCCTTGGCCCGCATGACCTCGATCCCGCGCTTCAGCCGGTCGATCGCCTCGACCTCGACCTGGCGGTCCGCCTCGAACATCTCCTTGACCGTCTGGCCCACCCGCACGTGGAAGAGGCGCTGGTAGTTGGGCAGGCCGTCCAGCATGAGGATGCGCTCGGTCAGCTTGTCCGCGTGCTTCATCTCGTCGATGGACTCTTCGCGGGTGTACTTGGCGAGCTTGGTCCAGCCCTTGTTGTCCTGGATGCGGTAGTGCAGCCAGTACTGGTTGATCGCGGTCAGCTCGCCGGTCAGCTGCTCGTTGAGGAACTCGAGGACCTCGGGGTCGCCCTGCATCGCTTCAGGATCCTTCCACGTAAGTACCGCCGCCACTGGGCAGGATGGCCGCATCCTCGCAGCGCGAAAGGGTGGCGTCCAGTAAGTGCAGGCTTACTGTGAGTTGTCCCGATCGCCGGGATGTCCGGAGATGTCGGGCGGTGACTGGTCATGACCACCCCTCGCCGTCTGTCACCATGGATGACATGGGTCAGCCGGAGGGCGGAGTACGCCGGGAAGCAGGAGTGACGGATCTTCCGCCGGGGCAGCGCCTCCAGCGCGGCTGGCCGGTCACCCACTACGGACCCGTGCCCCGCTTCAAGCCGGAGCGCTGGGAGTTCCGGGTCTTCGGGGCCACCGCCGACGGCGACAAGCACTGCTGGAACCACGAGGAGTTCTCGGCCCTGCCGTTCGGCTCGGTCGTGGCCGATCTGCACTGCGTGACCAAGTTCAGCATGCTCGGATCCGAATGGGGCGGGGTCCCCGCCCGCACGATCCTGGAGCTCGCCCCGCCCGCGCCCGGGGTCACGCACGTGATGGTCTGGGCGGAGTACGGCTACAGCGCCAACATGCGGCTGGCCGACTTCGCCTCGGAGAGCACCATCTTCGCCACCCACAAGGACGGCGAGCTGCTCACCGCCGAGCACGGCTTCCCGCTGCGGCTCGTGGTGCCCCACCTGTACGCCTGGAAGGGCCCGAAGTGGGTGCGGGGCGTGGAGTACATGGCCGCCGACCGGCGTGGCTTCTGGGAGGAGCGCGGCTACCACAACATCGGTGACCCGTGGACGGAGCAGCGCTACTCGTACCAGGAGGAGCCGGGCGACGGCCCCGAGCTCTAGGTCGTGCCCTAGTGGTACTGGTGGACGACGGCGTGGCCCTTGCCGCGGCCGATCATCCACTTGTTGACGGGTGTCGTGATCACGAACGCGGCGGCCAGCGCGATCGCCAGGACGATCCAGAAGAGCGCGTCGGACAGGTGGGCGTCCATGGCGCCCGGCCACAGCGCGATGACCCCGTTGTCGATGAGCTCCATGACGGCGATGGACAGGGTGTCGGCGGCGAGCGCGACCTTGAAGGCGGTCTTGAAGTCGACGCCGGCGGCGAGGATGCCGCGCAGGGTGAGGGCGTAGCCGAAGAAGAAGGCCAGGATGATCGCCAGGATCATCGTCGGCAGGTTGCCCCAGCCGAGCGCGGTGCCGATGATCATGCCCAGGACCTCGCCGATGGCGCAGCCCGTGAGGCAGTGGAGCGTCGCCTTGGCGGCCATCGACCAGGAGACCTCGCCCGTGCCCGCGTGAGCCCCGTGGTGGGCGTGGTGGCTCCCGTGGTCCTGGTGGCCTTCGTGCCCCTGGTGCCCCTCGTGTCCCTCGTGTCCCTGCTGGGGGGTGTGGTGCTGGTGGTGCTCGTGGTGACCTTCGTGACCGGCGTGCGCTTCGTGCTGCATGGGTGCCCCCAAGGTCGGGTAGCGGTTCCTGCTTCTCTCGGGAACCGTATACCCCCCTAGGGTATTCCTCAACGCAGTTTCTTCAGCAGCTCCACGTCCGCCCGGTGTCCTTCGGGGCCGCCCGGCGTCTCGATGACCAGCGGGACGCCCTCGGTGGCGGGGTGGCTCAGCAGGTTCCCGAAGGCCTCCTGGCCGATGTGGCCCGCGCCGATGTTCGCGTGCCGGTCCTTGTGCGCGCCCACGACGTCCTTGGAGTCGTTGGCGTGGATCAGCTTCAGCCGCCCCTCGCCGACCACCGCGACCAGCTCGTCCAGGGTGCGGGCGGCGCCGTCCGGGCCGGTCAGGTCGTGCCCGGCGGCGAAGATGTGGCAGGTGTCGAGGCAGATGCCCAGCTTCGGGTGGTGGTCGAGCGCGTCGAAGTACGGCCCGAAGTCCTCCGCCCGCGAGCAGAGCGAGAAGCCCTGCCCCGCGGTCGACTCCAGGAGCAGGAACGGGTCGTCCTCGTGGGTCAGCTCGTCGAGCAGCGGCAGCATCCGCTCCCGCACCTGCGCGAGGGCCTCCGCGCGCGGGCGTCCGCCGGTCGCCGAGCCGGTGTGCACCACCACGCCGCGGGCGCCGATCTCCCGGCCGCGGCGCAGCGAGTGGCGCATCGACTCCACCGACTTCTCCACGGTGGCCTCGGTGTGCGAGCCGAAGTTGATCAGGTACGGGGCGTGCACCCAGGCCGACAGCCCCTCGGCCTCGCAGCCGGCCCGGAACAGCTCGTCCTGGGCCGGGTTGCCGACCGGGGTGGCCCAGCCGCGCGGGTTGGCGACGAAGACCTGCACGGTCTCGGCGCCGAGCTCGCGCGCGTAGCCGAGACCGGTCGTGGCGAGGCCGCCGGCCACCGGGACGTGTCCGCCGACGGGGTTGCGCATGAGTCTCTACAGTCCCTTGATCGTGAGGGTGATGGTGGAGCCCTCGGCCGCGGTGGAGCCGCCCTCGGCGGACTGGCCGGTCACGGTGTCGCCGAGGAAGGGGAAGGTCTTCTCGATCTTCACCTCGAAGCCGGCCGACTCCAGTTCGGCGCGGGCCTCGTCGGTCTTCATGTCGACGACGTCCGGCACCTCGACCATCCGCGGGCCCTGGGAGACGGTGAGGGTGACGGCGTCGCCCTTCGCGGCCCGGCTGCCCTCGGCGAGGGACTGCGCGGCGACGGTGCCGGCGTCCTCGGGGGAGTCGATCCGCTCGGCGGCCACCGTCACCTTGAGGCCGGCGTCCTGGAGCGTGGCGGTCGCCTCGGCCACCGACTCGCCCGTCACGTCCGGCACGTCGATCGGGGTGCCCTTGCTGACCACCAGGGCGACGGCCGAGTCCGGGCTGCGCTCGGTGCCGGGCTCCGGGTCCGAGCTGATCACGGCGCCCTGGGGGATCGCCTGGCTGAAGGCGTACGTGACCACCCCGGGCGCGAGTCCCTCGTCGGTGAGGCGCTGCCTGGCCTCGGCGAGCGGGACGCCCTTCAGGTTCGGGACCTTCACGACCTCGGGGCCGCGGGAGACGGTCAGGTTCACCGGGCCGTGGCCGCGCACGCGCTCGCCGGAGGCGGGGTCGGTGGCCATGACCGTGCCCCGCTCGTACACGTCGCTGTACGCGCGCTCGGTGGCGCCCACGTCCAGCCCGGCGTCCGCGAGCCGCGCGGTGGCCTGCGCCTCGGTCTTGCCCAGGACGGCGGGGACCCGGGTGAACTGGCCCGAGTTGATGTACCAGACGCCGGCCCCGATGCCGAGGGCGAGCAGGACGGCGGCGACGATCAGGAACGGCCCGCGGGGCGTCCGGCGCCGCGCCGCCGGGGGCGCCGGCGGCGGGGTGGGCAGCAGACTGGTGTGCTCCACCGGCTGGGGCAGGAGCCGCGGGATGACGCTCGTGCGGTCCTCGGCGCCGGAACGCTCCGGCGCGAGCGCGAGCGCGGTCGGCGGGACGGCGTCCAGCCGCGCGTCGTCGAGCCCGGCGCGGGCCTCGCGGAGCAGGGCGAGCAGCGCGACCGCGTCGTACGGCCGCAGGTCGGGGTTGCGCGCCGTGGCGCTCGCGACCAGGTCGTCGAGCTCGGGCGCGAGTCCCGGGAAGGCGGCGGAGGGCGCCGGCACGTCGGTGTTCAGGTGCTGGTAGAGCACCTGGGCGGGGGTGTCCCCGGAGTGCGGCTTGCCGCCCGTCAGCATCTCGTAGAGGACGACCCCGCACGCGTACACGTCGACGCGGGTGTCGGCGGTGCCGTGCTCGATCTGCTCCGGGGCGAGGTAGGAGACGGTGCCGAGGACGGCGCCGGTGGTGTCGGTGGCCGAGCCCACGGCCCGGACGAGACCGAAGTCGGCGACCTTCACCCGGCCGTCGTCCCCTATGAGGACGTTCTCCGGCTTCATGTCCCGGTGCACGAACCCGGCCCGGTGCGCGGCGCCGAGCGCGGCCAGCACCGGCTCCAGGATGTCGAGGGCGGCCCGAGGGGACAGCGCGCCCCGCTCGCGCAGCACGTCACGGAGGGTGCAGCCGGCGACGTACTCCATCGCCAGGTACACGTAGGCGCCGTCCGCGCCCTGGTCGAAGACCCCGACCACGTTGGGGTGCGCCAGGCGCGCGACGGACTTGGCCTCGCGCATGAACCGCTCGACGAACGCGGCGTCCGTGGCGAGGTCCGGGTGCATCACCTTGAGCGCGAGCACCCGGTCCAGACGGGTGTCGACGGCCCGGTAGACCGTGGCCATCCCGCCGACGGCGATGCGCGCGTCGACGCGGTAGCGGCCGTCGAGCAGCCGCCCGACGAGGGGGTCCTGAAGGGTCGTGTCCACGGCGTCGAGTCTACGAGCCGCGCCGGGGCCCGCCGCCCGCGTCCGCCGCACTGCAGCGCGGTTGTGACGCGGACGACCCGGGCCCCGCCGGGGCTCAGGCCCCGAACGCGGGCCGTTCCGGGTCCAGCCGGGCGCGGCCCTCGCGCGGCGAGGAGGCCTCGGCGAAGCGGCGGCGGGGGATCCGGCCGGCCCGGTGGGCGAGCCGGCCGGCCTCCACCGCGTGGCGCATCGCCTCGGCCATCAGGACGGGCTCCTGGGCCCGGGTCACCGCCGAGGCCAGCATCACCGCCGAGCACCCCAGCTCCATCGCCAGGGCGGCGTCCGAGGCCGTCCCGGCGCCCGCGTCCAGGATCACCGGCACCCCGGCCCGCTCCACGATCAGCTCGAAGTTGTGCGGGTTGCGGATGCCGAGGCCCGAGCCGATGGGCGAGCCGAGCGGCATGATCGCGGCGCAGCCCACGTCCTCCAGCTTCTGCGCGAGGACCGGGTCGTCGTTGGTGTACGGCAGCACCACGAAGCCGTCGTCGACCAGCGTCTCGGCCGCGTCCAGCAGCTCCACCGGGTCCGGCAGCAGGGTCCGCTCGTCGGCGATGACCTCCACCTTGATCCAGTCGGTACCGAGCGCCTCGCGGGCCAGGCGGGCGGTGAGCACGGCCTCGCCGGCGGTGTAGCAGCCCGCGGTGTTCGGCAGCACGCGGATGCCGAGCCGGTCCAGGACGGACAGCACCGAGCCGCGCACGGTCGGGTCCAGGCGGCGCATGGCGACCGTGGTCAGCTCCGTGCCGCTGACGACCAGGGAGCGTTCGAGCACGTCGAGGCTGGGCGCCCCGCCGGTGCCCATGATCAGGCGGGAGGAGAACTCGGTGTCGCCGAGCGTGAACACGTCGTCGGACACGGATCAGCCCCCCTGTACCGCGGTGAGGACCTCGACCCGGTCGCCCTCGCCGAGCAGGGTCGCCGCCCACTGGCTGCGCGGGACGACCGTCTCGTTGACGGCGGCGGCCACCCCGGAGGGGGCGGCGGTGAGGGTCGCGACGAGGACGTCGAGGGAGAGCGGGTCCGCGAGCTCGCGGGGCTCTCCGTTCACGGACACGTTCATGCGTGCTCCAGGTGTACGGGGGAGAAGCGGCGGGCGGTGAAGGGGCGGGCCTCGTCGGGCAGCGCCCCGGTGGTCAGGGCCTCGGCCATGACGTCACCGGTGACGGGGGTCAGCAGCACCCCGTTGCGGTAGTGGCCGGTCGCCAGGTGCAGGCCGGGCAGGGCGCTCGGGCCGAGCAGCGGCGCGTTGTCGGGGGAGCCGGGGCGCAGCCCGGCGCGGGTCTCGGTGAGCGGCAGCTCGGTGATGCCGGGCACCAGCTCGTGCGCGTCGCGCAGCAGCTCGTACACCCCGCCGGCGGTGACGGTGGTGTCCCAGCCGAGCTCCTCGCTGGTCGCGCCGACGACCAGCTCGCCGTTCTCGCGCGGCACCAGGTAGACGTGGCTGCCGCGGACGACCGCGCGGACGGTGCGGGAGAGGAACGGCGCGTACGCGGGCGGCACCCGCAGCCGCAGCACCTGCCCCTTCACGGGGCGGACGGGCGGCAGCACCCGGTCCGGCACGCCGGCCAGCCGGCCGCTCAGGCTGCCGGCGGCCAGCACCACCTGGTCGGCGTCCACCTCGTGGCCGTCGGCGAGGAGCGCGCCGCGGGCCCGGTCCCGCACCACCGTGAGCCGCTCGGCGAACGCCCGGTGGAACACCACCCCGGCCCGCTCGCAGGCGGCGAGCAGCGCGTCGGCGAGCCGGCGCGGGTCGACCTGGTGGTCGCCGTCCACCCGCAGCCCGCCGCGGACGCCCGGCGCCAGCATGGGCTCCAGGCGGCGGCACTCGCGCCCGTTCAGCCACTCCGAGCCGAGGCCGCAGCGGGTCTGCAGGGCGTGCAGCTCGCGCAGGTGGGCCCGGTCGTCGGCGTCCAGCGCGACGGCGAGGGTGCCGCAGGCGCGGTAGCCGACGTCGTGGCCGGTGGCCTCGGCGAGTTCGGCGGCGAAGGCGGGATAGCGGCGGGCGGAGTCGAGGTTGAGCCCGAGCAGGGTCTCCTCGCCGTAGTGGAGCTCGGTGACGGCGGCGAGCATGCCCGCCGCCACCCGGGCCGCGCCGCCGCCCGGTTCGGGGTCGGCCACGGCGGTGCGCAGCCCGCGCTGCGCGGCGCGCCAGGCCGTGACCAGGCCGATGATGCCGCCCCCGATGACGAGGACGTCAGAGGTACTGCGTGTACGCGACATGGGCGTCCAGCCCCTCCCTTCGCCGGCATGACCCGGATCAGGTTCGTACGGTCGGAGGCCGGCCAGCCTCCCTCTCAGCCCGGTGCGTCCGGGCTCCCGCGAGTGCTTTACGCCCGCCACACTAGCCGCAGGGCACGGCCCGTCGCAGGCCCCTCCCTTCCTGACGATCCGTCAGATGCGTAAGGTGGTCGGGTGAGCGAGCAGAAGCAGACCCCGCGGCAGACCGAGCGGCACGTCGTGATCGTCGGCGCCGGAATGGCCGGCGTCCAGACCGCCGTCGCCCTGCGCGAACAGGGCTTCACCGGCCCCGTGACCCTCATCGGCGCCGAATCCCACCAGCCCTACGACCGGCCCCCGCTCTCCAAGGCCGTCCTCCTGGGCACGGCCGAGGGCTCCGCCTTCGACATCGACTTCGAGTCCCTCGGCATCACCCTGCGCCTCGGCCTGGAGGTGACCGGGCTGCGCCCCGCCGAGCACGCGCTCGACACCGAGGCCGGGCCCGTCCCGTACGACACGCTGGTCCTCGCCACCGGCGCCCACCCGCTCGCCCTGCCCGGCACCGAGGACGTGCCCGGCGTCCACCTGCTGCGCACCCTCGACGACGCCGTCCGGCTCGGCGCCGTCCTCGGGCGCCGCCACGACGTCGTGGTCGTCGGCGCCGGCTGGATCGGCGCCGAGTTCGCCACCGCCGCCCGCGCGGCCGGCTGTGCCGTCACCGTCGTCGAGGCCGCCGACCGCCCGCTGGCCGGCGCCCTGCCCGCCGAGGTCACCGCGCCCATGGCCGCCTGGTACGCCGAGAGCGGCGCCGAGCTGCGGCTCAACGCGCGCGTCGCGGGCGTCGAGCGGGGCCGGGTCGTCCTCGCCGAGGGCGCCGACCGCTCCGGCGGGCGCTCCGAGCTGCCCGCCGACGCCGTGGTCGTCGGCATCGGCGCCCGCCCCGACACCGGCTGGCTCGACGGCTCCGGCATCGCCCTCGACCCGAGCGGCGCCGTCACCGCCGACGACCGGCTGCGCAGCTCGCTGCCCGACGTGTACGCGGTCGGCGACTGCGCCTCGTTCCCCTCGGCCCGCTACGGCGAACGGCTCCTCGTCCACCACTGGGACAACGCCCTCCAGGGCCCCCGCACGGTCGCCGCCGACATCCTCGGCGCCCTCGGCCAGGCCGCCGGGGAGACCGCGCCGTACGACCCGGTGCCCTACTTCTGGTCCGAGCAGTTCGGCCGCTTCGTCCAGTACGCCGGCCACCACGGCGCCGCCGACACCCTGCTGTGGCGCGGCGACCCGGCCGACGAGTCCTGGACCGTGCTGTGGCTCCAGGACGAGGTGCCGGTCGCCCTGCTGACCGTCAGCCGGCCCCGCGACCTCGCCCAGGGGCGCAGGCTGATCGAGCGCCGCACGCCCGTCGACCCGGCGAAGGCCGCCGACCCCTCCGTCCCCCTGAAGGCGGCAGTCCGGTAGGGCCCGACTACCGGCTGTCAGTCCGGGATGGCACGCTTGTCCCGTGACCGAGATTGACGCAAAGACCGATGCTCTCGTCCCCGCCTGGCTCTTCCTCCCCGACATCGCGGAGATGCTCGACGTCGAGGTGACGCGCGTGCGGCAGCTGGTGAAGGACGGCCAGCTGATCGCCGTCCGCCGCGGCGAGCGCAACGTGCTCCAGGTGCCCGCCGCCTTCATCGACGGCGACAAGGTCGTCAAGGGCCTCAGCGGCACCCTGACGCTCCTGCGGGACGACGGCTTCAGCGACGAAGAGATCCTGGAGTGGCTCTTCACTCCGGACCCGACCCTGCCCGGCACCCCCGCGCAGGCCCTGAGTGAGAATCGCGGCACGGAGGTGAAGCGCCGCGCCCAGGCGCTCGCCGTCTGACGCAGTTCCACCGAGCACCACCGAAGACAGCACCGCGGGTGCCGGGCCGGCCGCTTCGGGCCGGCCCGGCACCCGCGCCACCCGACGGGGGGATCCACCATGTCCACGCCTCGCGCACAGCTCGCCGACGCCCGGCTCTACCTGTGCACCGACGCCCGGAAGCGCCAGGGCGACCTGCCCGCCTTCCTCGACGCCGTGCTCTCCTCCGGCGTGGACATCGTGCAGCTCCGCGACAAGGGCATGGAGGCCGGTGAGGAGCTGGAGCACCTGGCCGTCTTCGCCGAGGCCTGCCGCCGCCACGGGAAGCTCCTCGCGGTCAACGACCGGGCCGACGTCGCCCACGCCATCGGCTCCGACGTGCTCCACCTGGGCCAGGGCGACCTGCCCGTGCCCGCCGCCCGGGCGATCCTCGGCGACGAGGTGCTGATCGGCCGCTCCTGCCACGCCGAGTCCGAGGCGGCCGCGGCCGCCGCCGAGCCGGGCGTGGACTACTTCTGCACCGGGCCCTGCTGGCCCACCCCCACCAAGCCGGGGCGGTACGCGCCGGGGCTCGACCTCGTGCGCTACGCGGCCTCCCTGGAGCAGGACCGGCCCTGGTTCGCCATCGGCGGCATCGACGAGGGCAACCTCGACGAGGTGCTCGACGCGGGCGCCCGCCGGATCGTCGTCGTCCGGGCGATCACCGAGGCCGAGGACCCGGCCGCCGCGACCGCCTCGCTCGCCAAGCGGGTCCGCGACCGCCTCGTCTGACCGCCTCGACCGACCGCCTCCTCGGGCGCCCCGGCCCGCGCCAGGCGCCCCGCCGCCACGCCGTGCTGGCCGGAAACGTGTCCAGAACCTGTCCATAACGCGGACGCGCCTTCTGCCACCGGCTGGACCCCGTCTAACCTGCCCGTATGGCCCTTGGTACCGCTTCCACCCGCACGGACCGCGCCCGCACGGTGCGGGACATCCTCGCCGAGGGTGGCACCTCGTACTCCTTCGAGTTCTTCGCGCCCCGGACCGAGAAGAGCGAGCAGAGCCTCTGGAACGCCATGCGGCGGATCGAGGCGGTCGCGCCCAGCTTCGTCTCGGTGACCTACGGGGCCGGCGGCTCCACGCGCGGCGGCACCGTCAAGGCCACCCAGAAGATCGCCTCCGACACCACCCTCACCCCGGTCGCCCACCTCACGGCCGTCGACCACTCCATCGCCGAACTCCGCAACATCCTCGGCCAGTACGCCGACGCGGGCATCAGGAACATGCTGGCCGTCCGCGGCGACCCGCCGGGCGACCCGCTGGGGGAGTGGATCGCCCACCCCGAGGGCGTCCACTACGCCGCCGACCTGGTCCGGCTGATCAAGGAGTCCGGCGACTTCTGCGTCGGCGTCGCGGCCTTCCCCGAGATGCACCCGCGTTCCTCCGACTGGGACACGGACATCCGGCACTTCGTCGACAAGTGCCGCGCCGGGGCGGACTACGCCATCACCCAGATGTTCTTCGACCCGGAGAACTACCTGAGGCTGCGCGACAGCGCCGAGAAGGCGGGCTGCGACACCCCGATCATCCCCGAGGTCATGCCCGTGGTGAGCGTGCGGAGCCTGGAGCGACTGCCCCAGCTGAGCAACGCCACCTTCCCCGAGGATGTGAAAGACCGCATCCTCGCCGTCAAGGACGATCCGGCCGCTGTACGCTCCATTGGCATCGAGTTCGCGACGGAGTTCTGCGCGCGGCTGCTCTCCGAGGGTGTCCCCGGACTGCACTTCATCACGCTGAACAACTCCAAGGCGACGCTCGAGATCTACGAGAATCTCGGACTGCACCAGCAGTCGTGACCGGCCGTACCCGCCCCTACCCGCGGCGGTGGCCGTAGGAGAGGGGCGGGCATGGGGTGGACGGTCCTCTACATCGCGTTCGGTGTCGTGGCGCTGTGGCTGCTGGGTGAGGTGCTGCTCCAGTACAAGGCGCGGCTGCGCTGGCGGCTGCTCGCCTTCAGCGGCTTCCTCGGCGTGGTCCTCGGCGTGCTGCTGCCCTCCGTGGTGGTGATCATCGTGGGCGCCGTCGCGTTCGCCGTCGGCCAGACCTATGTGACCCTCTCCTTCCGGCGCGGCTTCTCCACCGGCTGGGCGCTGGGCGGCAGCCCCGGCGCGAGCCGCCGCCGCAGGGGCGGCGGGCGGGGCGCGAAGGAGGGCCCGACGCTGGAGGTCAGCGACCTCTCCTACGAGCCGGCGGAGCCCGCCGCGGAGAGCGCGTTCCCGGAGGAGGCCTTCCCGGAGCCGGAGGAGGTCCGCGCCGCCGGGGCCACGGACGTCTACGAGCCCCAGCCGATGCCCGAGGACACCGGCCAGTACGCCGTCTACGGCGCCTCCTACGAGCAGCAGCAGCCGTACGCGGACTCCTACGCCGGCGGCTACGAGCAGCAGCCCGGCTACGACTACGGCACCGGCGGCCAGCAGCAGTACGCGGCCTACTCCGACCCGTACATCGGCCAGCAGACCTACCAGGACGCCGGCCAGCAGTACGGCGGCTACCAGCAGCAGCCCTACGCCGACCCGTACGCACCCTCGTACACCTACGACACCCCGCCCGGCGGCGTCTGGGTGCCCCAGCAGCGCGACACCGAACAGCCGCAGCCGCAGCAGGACCAGCAGGGCCACTACGGCTACGGCGAGGACCAGCAGTACCGCTACTGACCGGCCCTACTGCGAGCCGCGGAAGTCCGCGCCCTCCACGATCAGCCCGGCCACCAGCGCCCCGGACATGCCCGCGTGCGCGAGCCCGCCGCCCGGGTGGGACCAGCCGCCGGCGAAGTACAGCCCGGCCAGGTCGGCGCGGTTGGGCGCGGGCAGCCACTGCCCGCGGGCCCCGGCGAGCGCCGGTCCCGGGACCTCGGCGGCGCCCGTCTCCAGCAGGGTGTCGTCGGGGGTGCGGACCTCCTGCCAGAGCAGCCGCCCGCGCAGCTCCGGCACGGCCTCGGCGGCCTGGGCCAGCATCCGCTCGGCGCACCCGGCCCAGGACTCCCGGGTCACGACCGTCGCGGTGACCGTCACCGACTCGTGCGCCCCGTCCGGCCGCAGCGCCGGGTCGTCGGGCCGCAGCACCGTCACCGTCGGCAGCTCCCCGGAGGCGTGCACGACCGTGCGGTGCGCGGCGCCGGGCTCCCGGGCCCCGCGCAGGGCCAGACAGAGCGTCACCCGCCCCGTGCGCACCGGCTGGAAGCGCGGCCAGTCGTCCCCGGACTCCCAGCCGACGGTCTGCTCGGCGTAGAGCGTGGGCACCGGCGCGCCCGCGACCACGTGGTCGGCCCGCACGGTCTCGCCGCCCGCCAGCGCGAGGCCGACGGCCCGGCCCCGCTCCTCCAGGACGTCGGTCACCTCGGTGCCGAAGACGAACTCCACCCGCCGCTGCAGGCACCGCTCGTACACCGCGTCGGCGAGCGCCCGGATGCCGCCGGCCACGTACCAGCTGCCGAAGGTCTGCTCCATGTACGGCAGCACGGCCGCGGAGGCGGGGGCGGTGGCCGGGTCGAAGCCGTAGCTCCAGGCGTACGAGCCGAGCAGCGCCGCGAGCCGCGGGTCGCGCAGCTCGCGGTCGCCGATCCGGGCCAGCGTCGTCGTCGGGCGGCGCAGCAGGCCCGCCTTGGGGGCCGGATAGGGCTCGCGGCCCAGCGCGGAGACGTCCTCGGGCTGCGGCTCCTCCAGGAGCGGGCGCCGGGTGCGGTCCCAGGCCTCGCGGGCCCGCACCATGAACGCGCCCCAGCGCTCGCCCGCGCCGGCGCCGAGCGCCGCGTCCAGGGCGGCGACCGTGCCGGCCCGGGAGGCGTTCGGCAGGTCGACGCGGGTGCCGTCGGCGAAGACGTGACGGCTCGCCGGGTCGACCTGGGTCAGCGTGACGCACTCCTCCAGCGGCTGTTTGCCGGTCTTGACGAAGAGGTCCCGGTAGACGGCCGGGAGGTGCAGCAGGCCGGGGCCGGTGTCGAAGCCGAAGCCGTCCCGCTCGAAGCGGCGGACCCCGCCCCCGTACGTCGAGCCGCTCTCGTACACCGTCACCCGGTGTCCCGCCACCGCCAGTCGGGCGGCCGCCGCCATCGAGCCGAGTCCCGCCCCGATCACCACAATCCGTGCCATGCGAGCGACCCTATCCGGCCGCTCAGAAATGCTCCGAACCGTCCGTCGGCGCCGGTGGCCGCTCCCGGGCGGCGGCGAGCCGCCGCTCCTCACGGCGCTGCGCCCGGCGCCGCCAGAAGCGGCGGATGCCGTGGGCGAGGAACGCCACTGTCACCAGGCCGAGCACGAGCAGCACGGCCGCGATCACGGCCGCCGCGACCGGGTGGAATATGGCGAAGGTGATGACTGCGGCGACCCCGAGGTCCTCCGCCGTCGACACCGCGATGTTGGAGAAGGGCTCCGGCGAGGTGTTGATCGCCATCCGGGTGCCGGCCTTGACGAAGTGGCTCAGCAGGGCCGTCGTCCCGCCCACCGCGCCCGCGGCCAGCTCCGGCAGCGAACCGGACTGCCCGGCCAGCAGGGCGGCGACCACGGCCCCGGCGATGGGCCGGATCACCGTGTGGACGGAGTCCCAGACGGAGTCGACGTACGGGATCTTGTCCGCCACCGCCTCGCACAGGAACAGCACGCCCGCGGCGATCAGGACGTCGGGCCGCTGCAGCGCCTCGGGCACCTCGTCGGAGAGCCCGGTCGCGCCGAACAGGCCGAGCAGCAGGACCACCGCGTAGGCGTTGATCCCGCTCGCCCAGCCGCTCGTGAACACCAGGGGGAGTACGGACACGTCCGCGATCGTAGCCAGGTCTGAGTATCCGTACCTAGGGCGCGAGATGAGTAGGTGTGCGGATGGGCTGTGACCTGCGCGGAAGGGAGAGTGGAGCGCACGGAAGGGGCGCGGCTCCGGTACCGCCGGCACGGGGCTGCGGAACGGGGCCGCGCACCTGCCGGCACGGGGGTGCACGGGGTCCACGGGGGACACGGGGACCCACGGGGGAAGCACGGGGGAACCGGCGGTCCACGGGGGATACGAGGACCCGTCGGGAGTACGGAAGAAGCGCCGGTCCGGCGTGGCTCGGGGGGATCGAGCCTCGCAGGACCGGCGCTTCCTTCGTTTCCGGAGCGGTGCGGCCGGGGCGACCGGCCGGTGCGGTGCCACCGGCGCGGTGCCACCGGTGCGGTGCCGCGGTGAGCGGCGCCGCGGTGAGCGGCGCCGCGGTGAGCGGCCGGGGTCAGCAGCCGCCCACGCGGCCGTGCAGGAGCCGCGAGAGCGCCGCGTGCACGTCGTCCAGGGAACGCTCGCTCTGGAAGGCCTGCCAGTCGAGCGCGGCCACCAGCACCATCCCGACCAGCGCCGCCGCGGTGAGCTTCACGTCGATCTCGTCGCTCAGCTCGCCCGCCTCGACGCCCTCGCGCAGCACGCCCTCGACCACCGCGACGGCCTCCTGGCGGACCACCAGGAGCGTCGAGTTCCAGGCCCGGTTGGTGCGCCAGAGCTCGGCCACGTACAGCTGGGTGAAGGCCGGGTAGCGGTCGATGAAGACCAGGCCCGCCCGGATCATCGCGTCCAGCGCGTCGACCCGGCCGCCGCCCCGCTCGGCGGTCTCCTCGGCCGCCGCCCGCAGGGAGGCGGTGAGGAGCGAGACGCCGTGCCGCAGCAGCTCCTCGAAGAGCTCGGTCTTGCTCTTGAAGTTGTAGTAGACCGTCCCCTTGGCCACGCCCGCCCGCTCGGCGATCTCGTCGACCGTCGTCGCCGAGAAGCCCTGCTCCGCGATGAGCGTGACGGCCGCTTCGTAGAGCTTGGTGCGCGTGGCCTGGCGTCTGGTGCTGCTGCTGTCCATGGGCTCGATTCTCACAGGTTCAGAGCGACAGTTCGGGGTGGAGCCGGTCGAGCGACCACACCTGCTTCTGGCGGGCGGTCAGGGCGGTCAGGGCGAGCGCGCCCACCGTGAAGGCGGTGAGGACCGCGACGGCCTGCCAGACCGGTCCGATGCCACCGCCCGTGATCAGCCGGCGCAGTGCCTCGACCACGTACGTCATCGGCAGGTACGGGTGGATGGCGTTGAAGAAGCCCGGGCTGGTCTGCACGGGGTAGGTGCCGCCCGCCGAGGTCAGCTGGAGCATCAGCACCGCGAGCACCAGGATCCGGCCCGCCGCCCCGAACTTGGCGTTCAGCCACTGGATGATGGCGGCGAAGCAGCAGGTCACCAGGGCGAGGAAGCCCACGGTCCCGGCGGCCCTCGCCATCTGCAGCCCCAGGCCCCAGTGGAGCACCGACATCAGCGCGCCCACCTGGAGGACGCCGATCGCGGCGACCGGCAGCCAGCCCGCGAGCGCGATCCGCCAGGCGGAGGCGCCGGCGGCCAGGGCGCGCCGGTTGAGCGGCTGGATGATCATGTAGGCGACCATCGCGCCGACCCAGAGGGAGAGCGGGATGAAGTACGGGGCGAAACCGGTGCCGTAGTTGGGCGCCTTGTGCATCGACTGGGCGGCCAGCTTGACCGGGTCGGCCATCACCTCGGTGCGCTTGTCGCGGTCCTGCTTGTCGTAGTCGGGGATCTGCTGCACCCCGTCGTTCAGGCCGGTGGCCAGCTCGCCCGAGCCGTCGGCCAGCTTGTACAGGCCGCCGTCGAGCTCGCCGGCGCCCTTCTTGAGCTTGCCGACACCCGTGTCGAGGCTGTTGGAGCCGGTGCGCGCGTCGGTCAGGCCGGTGTGCAGCCGGGCCGCGCCGTCGGCGACCTTCCGGGCGCCCGCGTTGAGCTCGTTGATCTTCTTGATCGCGCCCTCGACGTCCGAGTCCAGGTCCGGGGCGCGCCGGGCCAGCTCGTCGGCGTCCTTCTTCAGCTTGGCCAGCCGGGTGTCCAGGGTCTTGAGGTCGCCCTTCTGGTCCTTGGTCAGCTCGTGCAGGTCGTCGGCGATCTTGGCGACGTCGTCGGCGGAGACCGAGGCCTCCTTGAGGAGCTCGCACTCCTGGGCGTCGGGCGCGGGGTTCGCCTCGCAGCGCTTCTTGTAGAACGCGGCCAGCTTGTCGTCGGCCAGGTGGGCGGCGTTGCGGGCGAGCGGGGCGCGGCGGACCAGGTCGTCCAGGTTGTGCCGGACGGCGGTCGCGGAGTCGGAGACCAGCCGGGCGGTGTCGCGGATCGACTTGCCGTTGTTGGCCAGGTAGGGGCGGACCTTGTCGGCCGTGCCGTTCACCTTGTCGGCGAGCGCCTGGGTGCCGTTGGCGACCTTCCGGGAGCCGCTCTCCAGGTCCTTGGCGCCCTTGTCGAGCTTCTTGATGCCCGAGGCCAGGTCGCCGCTGCCCTTCTTGGCGTCCTTCAGGCCGTCGGCGAGGCTCTTGGAGCCCGCCTTCGCCTTGTCGACGCCGTCCTTGAGGTCGTCGGCGCCCTTGGCGGCCTTGGCGGTCGCCTCGTGGATGTCCGAGAAGGAGATGAAGATCTTGTCGAGGAAGGTGCGCGAGGACTTGGTCGAGGCGGCGGTGCGCACCTCGGAGAAGACCGTCCGGGAGATCTGCCCGACGATGTAGTTGTTGGCGTCGTTCGTCCGCACCTTGAGGGCGCCGGTCTCCGGGGAGTCGCCGGAGCTGGAGGCGATCCGCTCGCTGAAGTCCGACGGCATGGTGAGGGACAGGTAGTACGTCCCGTCCTCGACGCCCTCGCGGGCCTCGTCGTCGCTCACCTCGTGCCACTCGAAGACGGCGCTCTCGCGCAGGTTCTCCGTGATGTCGGAGCCCGCGGTGATCTTCTTGCCGCCGGCGGTGGCGCCGCGGTCCTCGTTGACGAGGGCGACGGGGATCTTGTCGAGCCTGCTGTACGGGTCCCAGAAGGACCACAGGTAGAGCGCGCCGTAGAGCAGCGGCAGCAGCAGGATCGCGACGAGTGCGGCCCGCGGCAGCTTCCCCCTGCCGAACCGCTTGAGCTCAAGCGCGGCGAGTCGCGGCGATCGCATCGGTCTCCCCCTTCTGGACCAGCTGGACGGTGTCTTCGGTGCGGCCGGCGTCGGGCGCGGCCTGGGCGGCCTCGGGCTCGGCGGCCTCGGGTGCGGGCGCGGGCGCCGGTGCGGGCTCGGCCTCGGGCGCTGCCTGGGCGTGGGCCTCGGCCCCGGGCTCGGGCGCGGCGTGCTTCGGAGCGGTGGCGGGCTTGCCGGCGGACTCGGCCGTCGTCGTGGCGACGGGCTTGGCCGCGTGCTTGGCCGTGCTCCTGGCGGCCGGCTTGGCGGCGGTCTTGCCCGCGGGCTCGGCGGCGATCCTGCCCGTGGTCTCCGCGGCGGTCCTGCCCGCGGCCTTGGCGGGCGCCGTGGAGACGCGCAGGGCGTCCTCGGGGGCCTCGCTGCACACGGCGAGGACCGTGATCCCGGAGTCGGCGACGGACCGGAGCAGGGCCCAGGCCTCGGCGCGGTCGGCGTCCGAGAGCTTCAGGTCGGCGTCGTCCAGGGCGATCAGCCGGGGCCGGCCGAGCAGGGCGAGGGCCAGCGACAGGCGCAGCGCCTCCAGCCGCTCCAGGTCCCGTACGGAGGTCCGCTCGCCCTTCGGCAGGAACTCCGGGTCGAGGCCGGCGGCCTTCAGGGCCTCGTCGATCCGCGCCCGCGTGGCGGCGGCGCGCTCGGCGGGCGGCCGGAGCAGCGCCTTGAGCGAGCCGTCGAAACGGCGCTGGAGCAGGGCCCGCTCGCGCAGGTGCTCGGCGACGGTGAGGGCCGGGTCGAGGTCGCTCACGCCCGGCACCGGGCCGAGCGCGCTGATCCGCCGCACGCCCGCCATCTTGCGGGGCAGCCGGAGCCCGGCGACCTCGGCGTGGCCCTCCTGGGCCTTCATGCGGCCGGTGAGCGCGAGCAGCAGGCAGGTGCGGCCGGAGCCGGAGGGCCCCTCGATGGCGACCAGCGATCCGGGCGCGGCCTCGAAGCCGATGCCGCGGAAGGCCCAGCCGCGCGGGCCCTTCAGCCCGTATCCGTCCGCGACGACGGCGGCGCCGTGCGGCTCGTCCGGGTGCGCGTCCACGATCCCCCCTAGGAACTCTTTTGAACTGACCGGTCAGTGCAAAAAGTTACCGCCGAGTCGCCCTATAGGCAAAACCCCAGGTCAGCGGGATTGTCAGTGGGGGCGGGCACGATGAACACATACGGCCACAGCGCCGTCACCCGACGACAGGAGGCTCGTCATGGCCGGCCATCCCGCCGCAGCCGCACCCCGGCGCCACACCGCCGCCCACCCCGCCCCCGCCCGGTCCGGACCCGCGTCCGACGTCCACCCGGTCCTGCGCCGCTCCTCTGCCCCGCCCGCCGCCCTCGACCTGCTCGCCAAGGCCAGGGGAGGGCTCGACGAGGCCGCCGCGCTCGACGTGCCCAACGAGCGGTACGCCACCGCCCACCTCGCCGCCCTGCGCACCGCCGCCGCCGTGCTCGCCGCCCGGGGCCGGCCCGAGCGCGACCCCCGCAAGCGGGCCCGCATCCGCAGCACCTGGGAGGTGCTCCCGGAGATAGCGCCCGAGCTCACCGAGTGGAGCGCCCTGTTCGCCTCCGGCGCCGCCCGCCGGGCCAGGGCCGAGGCGGGGATCACCGGTGCCGCGAGCCACCGGGACGCCGACGACCTCCTGCGGGACGCGGCCATGTTCCTGCGGCTGGTCGAGCGGCTCCTGGCGCTCCAGCCGGTGCTGCCGCGGCAGCCGGGCGCGGAGGAGACGGCGGGATGATCGGGACCGGAGGCCCGAGGCCATAGGGTGGAGGCGTTCGTCCCCGTCACCGAGGAGTCAGCAACCGTGTCGGACCCTTCCCCTGTCTTCGGTCGAGAGGCGACCTCGCGTCCGTCGCGCGCCTCCCTGCGTACCGCCGTCGTCTGGGACGTCCTCAAAGACGCCCTCGACCGCCGGGTCAAGGCCACCGGGAACGACTGCCTCGATGTGCTCGACACGGGCGGCGGCTCCGGGAACTTCGCCGTGCCCGCGGCCTGCCTCGGGCACCGCGTCACCGTCGTCGACCCCAGCCCCAACGCGCTCTTCGCCCTGGAGCGGCGCGCCGCCGAGGCCGGCGTCGCGGACCGGGTGCGCGGGGTCCAGGGCGACATCCGCGGCCTCTTCGACGTCGTCGACCGGGAGGGCTACGACGTCGTCCTGTGCCACGGCGTCCTGGAGTACGTGGACGACCCGGCCGAGGGCGTGCGCAACGCGGTGGCCGCGCTGCGTCCCGGCGGCAGCCTCAGCCTGCTCGCCGCCGGACTCGGCGGTGCCGTGCTCGCCCGCGCGCTGGCCGGCCACTTCACCGAGGCCCGGCACGCGCTGACCGACCCCGCGGGCCGCTGGGGCGACGGCGACCCGGTGCCCCGGCGCTTCACCGCCGAGCAGCTCACCGAGCTCGCCGGGGACGCGGACCTGGAGGTCGGCGCGGTCCACGGCGTCCGGGTCTTCGCCGACCTGGTGCCCGGCGTCCTCGTCGACACCGAGCCCGGTGCCGCCGAGGCGCTGCTCAAGCTGGAGGCCGCGGCGGCGGAGCTGGCCTCCTTCCACGCCATCGCCACCCAGCTGCACGTCCTGGGCGAGAAGCGGTCCTGAGGCCGGTCGCGCCGCCGACACCCGCACGGACGTGCCCCGGAGCCCGGGCCCCGGGGCACGGCCGTACCTGCTGAGCAGCGACGCAACCGCAGATGGAGTAGGCCACAGGCCGCCCGTTCGGGGACATGTCCCCGTATGATCGGGAGACACGATCCGGCATGACGGGCAGGGGGCTGGGGAATCAACGCCTCAGCATCCGAACCGCATGGCGGCCCGGATTGGCGATTTGGCATTGAGGGCGGGTTTCACGGGGGCGATTCCCTGCCTATCCTGAAAGGGCCGCAAACCGGTCGCCCCCGCGACCGACGACTAGGAGGACTCCGTGCCGCTCTCGGAGCACGAGCAGCGAATGCTCGAGCAGATGGAGCGAGCGCTGTACGCCGAAGATCCCAAGTTCGCGACAGCGCTCGAGGGAAGCGGGCTGCGTACGTACACCCGGCGACGGGTCTACCAGGCAGTCGCCGGCTTCCTGGTGGGTATCGCGCTCCTCATGGCCGGAATGATCGCTCCCCAGATCTGGCCGCTCAGCGTGGTGGGCTTCCTCATCATGCTGGGCTGCGCGGTCCTGGCGGTCACCGGATGGCGCAAGGCGCCCAAGCCGGGTGAACAGGCTCGTACGGGCGGAGGCGGGCGGCAGGCCCGGCAGCGCCGCTCGATGATGACCCGTATCGAAGAGCGGTGGCAGCGCCGCCGCGACGAGCAACAGGGCGGCGGCCACCACTGACCCGCCCGACCCCCACACTCTCCTGAGCCCCGCGGGGCCGCCGACGCGGCCAAGCGGGGCTCAGTCATATCCGCCCTGGGAACCCGCCCCGCCCACACGGGGGTGGGGCGGGGCGGGCCGGCGGGCGCGGGCACCGGGGGGCGGGGTGCCCCGGGGCACCCCGCCCCCCCGGTGTGTCAGGCCGGGGTGCGGGAAAGGCGGTGGAGGGTGGTGCGGAGGAGGGTCCGGGCCCTGGTCGAGAGGGTCGTCGCACGGGAGCGGGCCGCCCAGGCGGCGCGGGCCGCCGAGCGCGGCGCCAGCAGCGCCCGCAGACGGTTCGGGCGGGTCGCCGACGCGTGGAAGCCGCGCCGGATCAGCAGGGCCTGCTCGGTGAGGCCCGTCGTGGGCGCGGGGCGCGGGGCGTACAGCACCTGCTCCACCGCCCGCGCCACCCGATGCACCGCATCCCCCGCGTCCGGCCCCAGCTCACCCAGCCGGACCAGCCGCGCCGCCGTCCCGCGCGGCGTCAGCGAGTCGTCCGGGGCCACCCCGTAGTCCCAGGCCGTGTCCTTGATCTCCGACCAGACCGCGAGGACCCGCGTCGCGGGATCGCCCGCCGGTCCCAGCCGCCGCGCCCGCAGCCGGGTGCGCCAGAGCCAGGGGAGGAGCGGGAGGGCGAGCAGCAGGAGGGCGCCCAGGACCAGGAGGGTCAGCTGGAGCGGCGGCATTCCGGTGTCGTCCGCGGCCGCACCGCCCGCCGCCTTGTCCGGACCGCACTCGCCCAGGCGCCGCAGCTGCGGCGGGCAGCTCTCCGAGGCGCTCGGGATCGCCGAGGGCTGGGCCGAGGTGCCCGTCGAGGGCTGCGCCGTCGGGGTCGCCGCCCCGCCCGCGGACTGCTCGCGGGTGTAGTCCGGCACCGAGCCCCGCGAGGGCGTCGGCTCGAAGCGGGTCCAGCCCGCCCCCTCGAAGTACAGCTCCGGCCACGCGTGCGCGTCCCGTATGCCGACCGACAGGGAGCCGTCCGGCTGCGGGGTGCCCGGCATGAAGCCGACCGCGACGCGGGCCGGGATGCCCAGGGAGCGGGCCATGGCCGCCATCGAGAAGGAGAAGTGGACGCAGAAGCCCTCCTTGTCCTTCAGGAAACGGGAGATCGCCTGGACCCCGGTGCCGGAGTCGACCTTCACGTCGTAGGAGAAGCCGCCGTCCCGGGCGAACCAGTCCTGGAGCTTCACCGCCCGCTCGTAGCCGTTGCGCGCCCCGCGGGTGACCTCCAGGGCCGTGGCCCGCACGTCGGCCGGGAGCGAGGCCGGGACCTTCGTGTACTCCTGGCGGAGCTTCTCCGGCGCGGCCGGCGCGGCGGCCAGCTGCTCGGCGGTGGGCCGGATGTCCAGGCTGGTCACCGAGTACCGGGTGCCCTTGGTGTTCTGCCCGTTGTCGCCGACGAGCATCCGCCCGGCCGGCTCGTACCGCCAGCTGCCGCCGATGGAGACCCGCTGGGCGGGGTAGGGCATCGGCAGCCACTTCTGCTCGTACGCCGTGGAGGCGACGAAGTTGCTGGTGACCTCCGTGGTGGCGACGTCCTGGGAGAGGCCGTCGGGCCAGGGCAGCTGCTCGGGCACGTCCTGGATGGGGCGGACCGAGGACTTCCAGGCCGTCCCGTCGAACTGGTCGAGCGCGACGAGCCGCAGATACATCCCGGAGGTGTCGCGCGCGTTGGTCCGGTAGCGCAGCACCTCGCGGTCGTCGGGCTGGCGCAGGTCGTTCTGGAGGGAGACCAGCGGGTTCACCGCGGAGATCGTGCCGCCCTTGCCGCCGGTGCCCTCGCCCTTGCCGGCGCCGCCGAAGATGCCGCCGCTCAGCCCGGGCAGGGCGAACGGCACCACCAGCGCGATGCCCAGCGAGACCGCGCCGATCCGCCGGCCGGTCCGCACCGGGGCGGAGGCGGAGCCGCCCTCGCCCGCCGCGGATCCGGGCCGGTCCGTGCGGCGCGCGCCGCCGAAGACCCTGCCCCACTGGGAGAGCCGGTCCCGGCCCTCGGCCAGGAGCAGCAGCAGATAGCCGGCGGCGGCCAGCAGGAAGTAGAGCCAGCCCGCGCCGCCGCCGGAGAGCCCGGCGGCCACCGAGTACAGGGCGAGCAGGGGGAGTCCGGCCGGGGCGGCGCTGCGGAAGGTCACCGCGAGGGCGTCCACGAGCAGCCCGACCGAGGCCACGCCGACGACGAGCAGCAGCCGGATGCCGGCCGTGTCCGGGGCGGGGATCGCATAGGTCCCGACGTCGTCCACGCCCGCCTGGAAGAGGGTGCCGAAGGAGGC
Source organism: Streptomyces showdoensis (assembly GCF_039535475.1). Taxonomy (NCBI): domain Bacteria; kingdom Bacillati; phylum Actinomycetota; class Actinomycetes; order Kitasatosporales; family Streptomycetaceae; genus Streptomyces; species Streptomyces showdoensis. The sequence goes on from NZ_BAAAXG010000026.1 coordinate 3,574,643, forward strand.
GAGGACCTCGGGCCCGGGCAGCAGGCCGAGGACCGCCTGCTCGCGGGCGAAGACCACGGTCAGCACCAGCAGCGTGACGAGCGCCTGGGCGGCGATCGTGAGCGGCCGGGCCAGCGGCACCCGCCGGGTGATCGTGCCGACCCCGCTCTGCAGGCCCAGCAGGATCGCCGCGGTGAAGATCCAGGTCGCCGGCTTCACCAGCGGCAGCAGCGCGGCCGACGCCAGGAGCGTCGCGCCGAAGGCCGCAAGCGTCAGCCGCCCGCGCCCGCTCATGACCAACCTCCGTACGTGTCGGCCGCCGGGGCCTGGTTCCGGGTGCCCGCGGTCTGCTGCCAGAGCGGGGCGAGGCGGGTGCCCGGGGGCACGGCGACGGCCGTCCAGCCGGCCTCCCGCAGCCGGCGCAGCCGGTCCTCGACGGCACCGGCGACGGCGCCACCGGTCAGCCAGGTCCCGGAGTCCAGCAGGAAGGCGATCGCGGCGCCGCCGCGCTGTCGCATCCGGGCGGCCAGCGCCGCCTGCTCCTCGTCGAGGTCGCCGACGAAGGCGACGAGCAGGCCCTCGTGTCCGCCGCGCAGCACGTCGTGGGCGCGGGAGAGCCCGGCGCCGTCGGAGTGCTCGACGACCGCGAGGGTGTCCATCATCAGGCCGGCGGCGTCCGCCGCGTTCTGCCCGGAGCCGGCGAAGCCCTCCGCCCCGTCACCGGGGACGGTGCTGCCGGTGTCGGTGAGCAGCCGCACCGAGTAGCCGCGCTCCAGCATGTGCACGAGGACGGAGGCGGCGCCGGAGACGGCCCATTCGAAGGCCGAGTCGGGGCCGCCGCCCTCGTACGCGATCGCGCGGGTGTCGAGCAGCACGGTGCAGCGGGCCCGCTGCGGCTGTTCCTCCCGGCGGACCATCAGCTCGCCGTAGCGGGCGGTGGAGCGCCAGTGGACGCGCCGCAGGTCGTCGCCGTGCCGGTAGGCGCGCGGGATGATGTCGTCGTCCCCGGCGAGCGCGAGCGACCGCTGATGGCCCTCCCCGTACCCCGCGGACTCGCCGGAGAGTGTGACCGGCGGCAGCGGTTCGGTGCGGGGGACGACGGTGAGCATGTCGTACGCGCTGAAGGAGCGGGTGAGCTCGCACATGCCGAAGGGGTCGGTGAGCCGCAGCTGGAGCGGGCCGAGGGCGAAGCGTCCGCGCAGGTCCGAGCGGACCCGGTAGGACACCTCGCGGCGGCCGCCGGCCTCCACGCGGTCGAGCACGAAGCGGGGGCGGGGCCCCAGCATGTACGGCACGTGGTCCTGGAGCATCAGCAGCCCGGTGGGCAGCCGGGAGATGTTGTCCATGCGCAGGTGGACCCGGGCCTCGGTGCCGGTCTCGACCCGGTGCGGGGTGAGCCCGCGGCTGCCCGCGACCCGGTGGCGGGTGCGGTGCAGCACGACGGCGCAGACCAGCGGCAGCACGGCGAGCAGCAGTCCGACGCGCAGCAGGTCGGCCTGGCCGAGCACATAGGCGCAGGCGCCGGCGGCGATGCCGGCGGCGAGGAAGGACCGGCCGCGGGTGGTGAGCCCGGACAGGGCGGCCCGCAGACCGCCCCCGCCGTCGTCGCCGGCCTCCCGGCGTCCCCCCCGGGGCGGCGGCGGTGCCCATCACAGCCGCCGGGCGCCGGGCTGCTGCTGGCCGTAGAGCGGTCCGGCGGGCGGCGCCGGGGGCGCGGCGGCCGGGACGGGCGTGCGCTGCAGGATGTCGTGGACGACCTGCTCGGCCGTCCGCCGGTTGAGCTGGGCCTGTGCGGTGGGCAGCAGGCGGTGGGCGAGCACCGGCGCGGCGAGCGCCTGGAGGTCGTCGGGCAGCACGTACTCCCGGCCGCTGAGCGCGGCGGAGGCCTTAGCGGCCCGCAGCAGGTGGAGCGTGGCGCGCGGGGAGGCGCCGAGCCTGAGGTCCGGGTGGGTGCGGGTGGCGGCCACGAGGTCCACCGCGTACCTGCGGACGGCCTCGGCGACGTGGACCCCTCGGACGGCGTCGATCAGCTTGATCACGTCGTGGGCGTGGGCGACCGGCTGGAGGTCGTCCAGGGGGGAGACCGCGCCGTGCACGTCGAGCATCTGGAGCTCGGCCTCGGCGCTCGGGTAGCCCATGGAGACCTTGGCCATGAAGCGGTCGCGCTGGGCCTCGGGCAGCGGGTAGGTGCCCTCCATCTCGACCGGGTTCTGGGTGGCGACCACCATGAACGGGCTGGGCAGCTCGTAGGTCTGGCCGTCGACCGTGACCTGGCGCTCCTCCATGGACTCCAGGAGCGCGGACTGGGTCTTGGGGGAGGCCCGGTTGATCTCGTCGCCGATCACGAGCTGGGCGAAGATCGCGCCGGGCTTGAACTCGAACTCGCGCCGCTGCTGGTCGAAGACCGACACGCCGGTGATGTCCGACGGCAGCAGGTCGGGCGTGAACTGGATGCGGCGGACCGAGCAGTCGATCGACCGCGCCAGCGTCTTGGCGAGCATGGTCTTGCCCACGCCGGGGACGTCCTCGATGAGGAGGTGTCCCTCGGCGAGCAGCACGGTCAGCGCAAGCCGTACGACCTCGGGCTTGCCCTCGATCACACCTTCCACCGACCGGCGCACCCGCTCCGCTGTGGTGGTCAGATCTGTGAGGCTCGCTCGATCGTCATAGGTCGTCACCCGGCCCTCCTCGGCCCTTTCGGCAGCACCGACACCTGCCCCCGGAACCAGGTCCGGGGGGTGTCACCCGTGCATTGTTGTTGCCGTGGCCGGGTTGTGTCACTTGCGCTCCGCCGCGCTGTGGATAACTGCGGGCGAATTGCCGGGATTTGCGGGCTTACGCCGGGCTGATCTCGCGCAGCAGGCCCGTCGTCACGTCGAAGACGAAGCCCCGCACGTCGTCGGTGTGCAGCAGGAAGGGGGAGGTCCGCACCCGCTGCATCGACTGGCGCACGTCCTGGTCGACGTCCCGGAAGGCCTCGACGGCCCAGGCCGGACGCTGGCCGACCTCGTCCTCCAGCTCGTGCCGGAAGTCCTCGGTCAGCGACTCCAGGCCGCAGCCGGTGTGGTGCACCAGCATCACGCTGCGGGTGCCGAGCGCCCGCTGGCTGATGGTCAGGGAGCGGATCACGTCGTCGGTGACCACGCCGCCGGCGTTGCGGATGGTGTGGCAGTCGCCGAGCTCCAGGCCGAGCGCGGCGTGCAGGTCCAGACGGGCGTCCATGCAGGCGACCACGGCGACCTGCAGCACGGGCCGCGCGTCCATTCCGGGGTCGGTGAAGTCGGCGGCGTAACGCTCGTTCGCCCGGACGAGGCGTTCGGTGACCGCGCTCTCGGAACGTATGGCGTCGGCAGAGGGGCGCGCAGGGGTCGACATGTCTCCGACGGTAACGGCCACGACCGCGCGGGCCTGCTGTGAGAGCGGACAAAGAGCGCCGATGATCCTTGTTGTGAGGGAACCCACAGGCCGTGCGGGGACAGGGCCGTCCGGGTGAGCCGCCGGGAGGGATCCGGGAGCCGGGCCCGGGGCGCGCGACGCGCCAGCCGGTTGGTTGACCGGCCCGTCCGGTGGACTAAAGTGACGCGAAGTTCACGGAGACATCGAGCGATTTTCGCCGTTTCTCCCCTGTATGTGCGGCGGTACCCGCGGCTCGGCCTCCTTCCGCTCGCCGGTGGTACCCGTTTCCGCCGGACCTGAGAGGGCGCATTGAGCAACGACCGACACGTCCCGGTGATGCTCCAGCGGTGCCTGGACATGTTGGCCCCCGCCCTGGAGCGCCCCGGCGCGGTCGTCGTCGACTGCACCCTCGGCCTCGGCGGCCACAGCGAGGCCCTGCTGCGGAGCTTCCCCGAGGCCCGGCTCGTCGCCCTCGACCGGGACAAGGAGGCGCTGCGCCTCTCCGGCGAGCGGCTGGCCCCGTACGGCGAGCGGGCCACGCTCGTCCACGCGGTCTACGACGAGCTGCCCGAGGTCCTGGACCGGCTCGGCATCCCGCGCGTCGACGGCGTCCTGTTCGACCTGGGCGTCTCCTCCATGCAGCTGGACGAGGCCGACCGCGGCTTCGCCTACGCGCAGGACGCCCCGCTCGACATGCGCATGGACCAGACGACCGGCATGAGCGCGGCCGAGGTCCTCAACACCTACCCGGCCGGCGAGCTGGTCCGCATCCTGCGCGCGTACGGCGAGGAGAAGCAGGCCAAGCGGATCGTCTCCGCGATCGTGCGCGAGCGCGACAAGGAGCCCTTCAGCAACAGCGCGCGACTGGTCGAGCTGATCCGCGACTCGCTGCCGCAGGCCGCCAAGCGCACCGGCGGCAACCCCGCCAAGCGCACCTTCCAGGCCCTGCGCATCGAGGTCAACGGGGAGCTCTCGGTCCTGGAGCGGGCGATCCCGGCGGCCGTGAAGGCCCTCGCCGTCGGCGGCCGGATCGCCGTCCTCTCGTACCACTCCCTGGAGGACCGGCTGGTCAAGCAGGTGTTCGCGGCGGGCGCCGCGAACACCGCGCCGCCCGGACTCCCGGTCGTCCCCGAGCGCTACCAGCCCCGCCTCAAGCTGCTCACCCGCGGCGCCGAGCTCCCCACCGAGGAGGAGGTCGCCGAGAACCGCCGCGCGGCCCCGGCCCGGCTCCGGGGGGCGCAGCGGATCCGGGAGGACGAGCCCGCGTGACGAAACAGGGGCCGCTCAAAGGGCGGGCCGCGCGGCTCGGGCGTCTGATGCCGTCCGGGCCGAGCAGTGCGGCCCGCACCCCCTTCGTCCTGCTCGTCGTGGTGCTGCTCGGCGGCGGCCTGATCAGCCTGCTGCTGCTCAACTCCGCCCTCAACCAGGGCTCCTTCGAGCTCAGCGAGCTGAAGAAGAAGACCACCGAGCTCACCGACGAGGAACAGGCCCTCCAGCGGGACGTGGACGACAGCTCCGCCCCCGACGCCCTGGAGCGGCGCGCCCGGCAGCTCGGCATGGTGCCCGGCGGCAGCCCCGTCTTCCTCGACCCCGACGGCAAGGTCCGCGGCGTGCCCTCCGAGGCCGCCTCGCCGAAGCCCACGCCGCCGCCCGCCCCGCCCCCGGCGAACCCGGCGGGCGCCACGGCACCCGCGACGCCCTCGAACACCGCTTCACCGGCCCCGGGCGAGTCCGCGAAGCCCGGCGACACGCCGAAGCCGCCCGCGTCCGGGACCCCGGGGCCGCCCGCCTCGGCCACCCCCGACACGCCGCGGACCACCGCGACCGCCCCCACGACCTCCGGCAGGTGATCCCGTGCCCTCCCAGGAGCCCCCGCGCCGCCGCGTCCCCGGCCCCGCCCGGCCCGCGCGCCCCCGCCCCGCCGCCGGCCGCCCCGCACAGCGGCCCGCGCAGGCGCGGCGCCCCGCGTCCCGGCCCCCGGCCAAGGCGCGCACCATCCGGCTCGGCAGCCCCAAACCGCGGCTGCGCCTGGTCTCCCTCGGGCTGACCCTGGTCATGCTGGTGTTCGTGGTGCGGCTGCTCCAGGTGCAGGCCGTGGACGCCAGCGCCTACGCGGCCAAGGCCGAGAAGCACCGCTACCAGGAGTACACGCTCTCCGCCGACCGGGGCGAGATCACCGACCGGTCCGGCGTCGCGCTGGCCGCGAGCGTCGACGCGTACGACATCACCGCCGACCCCAAGCTCTTCACGCCCGAGGACTCCAAGATCAGGGACGCGCCCGAGCAGGCCGCCGCGCTCCTCGCCCCGATCCTCGGCAAGGAGCCCGCCGACCTCGCGAAGAAGCTGCGCACCCCCAAGTCCCGCTACACCCTGCTCGCCCGCAAGCAGACCCCGCAGGTCTGGAACCAGATCAAGGACCTGAAGAAGGTCTACGAGCAGAAGGCGAAGCCGGCCAACGGCGGCAACGGGATCAACCTGCTCGGCGGCATCCTCAGCGAGCCGGTCACCAAGCGCGTGTACCCGAACCGCGAGCTGGCCGCCGGGATACTGGGCTACGTCAACGCCGAGGGCCGTGGCGCCGGCGGCGTGGAGTCCATGCTCGACACGGACCTGGCCGGCAAGGACGGCAAGATCAGGTTCGCCCAGTCCGGCGGGCGCATGGTGCCGACCGCGGGCTCCCAGGGCACCCCGGCCGTGCCCGGCTCCGACATCGAGCTGACCATCGACCGGGACATCCAGTGGGCCGCCCAGCAGGCCATCACCGACCAGGTCAGGAAGTCCAAGGCCGACCGCGGCTACGTCGTCGTCCAGGACACCAGGACCGGCGAGGTCCTCGCCATGGCCAACGCCCCCGGCTTCGACCCGAACGACCTCTCCCAGGCCAACGCCACCGCCATGGGCAACGCGGCCCTCCAGGACGCCTACGAGCCCGGCTCCACCAGCAAGGTGATGTCCATGGCCGCCGTCCTGGAGGAGGGCGCCGCCACCCCCGGGACCCGGGTCACCGTCCCCAACCGGCTGCACCGCGGCGACCGCCTCTTCAGCGACGACATCGACCACATCACCTGGTACCTGACCCTCAACGGCGTCCTCGCCCGGTCCAGCAACATCGGCACCATCCTCGCCACCGGGCAGCTCGGCAAGACCCAGCCCGAGGCCAACCGGGTGCTCTACAGCTATCTGCGCAAGTTCGGCGTCGGCTCCCCGACCGGCCTGGACTTCCCCGGCGAGACCCCCGGCATCCTCGCCAAGCCGCAGGACTGGTCGACCTCGCAGCAGTACACGATCCCCTTCGGCCAGGGCCTCTCGCTCAGCGCCATGCAGGCCACCTCCGTCTACCAGACCATCGCCAACGGAGGCGTACGGATCGAGCCGACCCTGGTCCGCGGCACCAAGGGGCCCGACGGGCGCTTCACGCCCGCGCCGGCGCCCAAGGAGAGCCGGGTGGTCAGCGAGAAGACCGCCAAGACCCTCGGCCAGATGCTGGAGTCCGTCGTCGACGACGAGGAGGGCACCGGCAACAAGGCGGCCATCCCCGGCTACCGGGTCGCCGGCAAGACCGGCACCGCCAACCGCGTCGACCCGGAACTCGGCGTCTACAAGGGCTACACCGCCTCCTTCGCGGGCTTCGCCCCCGCCGACGAGCCCCGGATCGCCGTCTACTGCGCCATCCAGAACCCCACCAAGGGCAGCTACTTCGGCGGCCAGATCTGCGGACCGATCTACAAGAAGGTCATGGAGTTCGCCCTCAAGACCCTCCACGTCGCCCCCACCGGCAGCGAGCCCGCCCGCCTGCCCACCACGTTCAAACCGACCCCGTGACACGCCGGGAGCACCAGTGACCACCATCACCCCCCGTTCCGGGAACCGGAAATCGAACTCCGGCGAGGCCGTGGCCTCATTTAGCCCCTCGGCCGGTGCGCCCGGTACGCTCACCGCCGTGCCACACGCTGATCAGTACCGAACCACCCCGCCCCGTCCGGAGCGGCTCCGCCCGACACCCCTGGGCGAGCTCGCCGCACTGCTGGGCACCGGGACCGACGAAGACAGAGCCGCCACCGGCTCCACGGAGGTCACGGGCATCACGCACGACTCGCGGGCGGTGCGTCCGGGTGACGTGTACGCGGCCCTGCCCGGCGCCCGGATGCACGGCGCCGACTTCGTCGCCCAGGCCGCCGGACTCGGCGCCGCCGCGATCCTGACCGACCCGGCCGGCGCCGACCGCGCCGCCGCGACCGGCCTGCCGGTCCTGGTCGTCGAGGACCCGCGCGGTCGCATGGGCGAACTCGCCGCCGCGATCTACGGGCGCCCCGGGGCGGACCTGCTGCAGATCGGCATCACCGGCACCTCCGGCAAGACCACCACGGCCTACCTCGTCGAGGGCGGGCTGCGCGGCGCGGGCCGCGCGACGGGCCTGGTCGGCACCGTCGAGATGCGCATCGGCGACGAGCGCATCAAGTCCGAGCGCACCACCCCCGAGGCCACCGACCTCCAGGCCCTCTTCGCCGTCATGCGCGAGCGCGGGGTCGAGGCGGTCGCCATGGAGGTCTCCAGCCACGCCCTCGTGCTCGGCCGGGTCGACGGCTGCGTCTTCGACGTCGCCGTCTTCAACAACCTGAGCCCGGAGCACATGGAGTTCCACTCCGACATGGAGGACTACTTCCAGGCCAAGGCGCGGCTGTTCACCCCCGAGCGCAGCAAACGCGGCGTGGTGAACCTGGACGACGCCTACGGCCGCCGGCTCGTCAAGGAGTCGGGCGTCCCGGTCGTCTCCTTCTCCGCCGCCGGCGCCCCGGACGCCGACTGGCGCGCCGAGGACGTCGTCACCGGCCCCGCCGACTCCTCCTTCACCGTCGTCGGCCCGGACGGGCGGCGGATCTCGGCCACCGCGCCGCTGCCCGGCCCGTTCAACGTCGCCAACACCCTCGCCGCGATCGTCACCCTCGCCACCGCCGGGCTCGACCCGCAGACCGCCGCCGACGGCATCGCCGCCGTCCCCGGCGTGCCCGGGCGCCTGGAGCGGGTCGACGCCGGCCAGCCGTACCTCGCGGTCGTCGACTACGCGCACAAGACGGACGCCGTCGAATCGGTCCTGCGCTCGCTGCGTGAGGTGACCCGCGGCAGGCTGCACGTGGTCATCGGCTGCGGCGGCGACCGCGACACCACCAAGCGCGGCCCGATGGGCGCCGCCGCGGCCCGGCTCGCCGACACCGCCGTGCTCACCTCCGACAACCCGCGCTCCGAGGACCCGCTCGCGATCCTCACCGCGATGCTCGCGGGTGCCGCCGAGGTCCCCGCCGCCGAGCGCGGCGAGGTCCTGGTGGACGCCGACCGGGCGGCCGCCATCGCGGCGGCCGTGGCCCGGGCCGAGCCCGGCGACACCGTCCTGGTCGCGGGCAAGGGCCACGAGCAGGGGCAGGAGGCCGCCGGAGTGGTCCGCCCCTTCGACGACCGCCAGGTCCTGCGCGCGGCGGTCCTGGCCCGGCTCGGCCGGCAGGACGCACCGGCCGCACCGGCCGCACCGGACGCACAAGCCGCACCCGAATCACTCGAAGCACTCGAAGCACACCGCCACGAGAACAGTCAGGGATGAAGCAGTGATCGCCCTCTCCCTCGCCGAGATCGCCGAAATCGTCGGCGGGCAGCCGCACGACATACCGGATCAGGCCGTCCAGGTCACCGGTCCCGTCGTCATCGACTCCCGTGAGGTGAAGCCCGGCAGTCTCTTCGCCGCCTTCGCCGGCGAGCGGGTCGACGGCCACGCCTACGCGGAGCGCGCCGTCCAGGCGGGCGCGGCGGCGGTGCTCGCCGCCCGCCCCGTCGGCGTGCCCTCGATCGTCGTGGACGACGTGCAGGCCGCGCTCGGCGCGCTGGCCCGCGCGGTCGTCGGCCGCCTCGGCACCGATGTCGTCGCGCTCACCGGCTCGGCGGGCAAGACCTCCACCAAGGACCTGATCGCCCAGGTCCTGGAGCGTCGCGCGCCGACCGTGTGGACGCCCGGCTCCCTCAACAACGAGATCGGCCTGCCGCTGACCGCGCTGAAGGCCGACGCCGGCACCCGGCACCTCGTCCTGGAGATGGGAGCGCGCGGAATCGGCCACATCCGGTACCTCACCGGCCTCACCCCGCCGCGGATCGGTCTGGTCCTCAACGTGGGCACCGCGCACATCGGCGAGTTCGGCGGGCGCGAGCAGATCGCCCAGGCCAAGGGCGAACTGGTCGAGTCCCTGCCGGCCGCGGCGGACGGCGGTGTCGCCGTCCTCAACGCCGACGACCCCCTCGTACGGGCCATGGCGAGCCGCACCACGGCGCGGGTCACCTTCTTCGGCGAGGCCGAGGACGCGGCCGTACGTGCCGAGAATGTCCGGCTCACGGAGAGCGGACAGCCCTCTTTCCGGCTTCACACACCCACCGGGTGCAGCGACGTGACCTTGCGCCTGTACGGTGAGCACCACGTGTCGAACGCGCTCGCCGCGGCCGCCGTCGCCCATGAGGTCGGCATGCCCGTCGAGGAGATCGCCACCGCGCTCTCCGAGGCAGGCAACCTGTCCCGCTGGCGCATGGAGGTCACCGAGCGTCCGGACGGCGTGACGATCGTCAACGACGCCTACAACGCGAACCCCGAGTCCATGCGAGCCGCTCTGCGCGCGCTCGCGGCCATGGGCAGGCCCGCACAGGCCAGGGGCTCCCGTACGTGGGCGGTGCTCGGCAAGATGGCCGAGCTCGGTGACGAGTCGCTCGCCGAGCACGACGCGGTCGGGCGGCTCGCCGTCCGGCTCAACGTCAGCAAGCTCGTGGCGGTCGGGGACAGGGAAGCGTCCTGGCTGCAACTGGGCGCCTATAACGAGGGTTCGTGGGGTGAGGAGTCGGTGCACGTGTCCGACGCGCAGGCGGCGGTCGACCTGTTGCGCAGTGAGCTGCGACCGGGGGACATCGTCCTGGTGAAGGCGTCCAGGTCGGTGGGGCTGGAGCGGGTCGCCCTGGCACTGCTCGACACGGCCGAGGGCGAGGTCTCCGGCCGATGAGGCAGATCCTCTTCGCGGGGGCCATCGGCCTCTTCCTGACCCTGATCGGCACCCCGCTGCTCATCAAGCTGCTCGCCCGCAAGGGATACGGGCAGTTCATCCGCGACGACGGCCCGCGCGGCCACGCCGGGAAGAAGGGCACGCCCACCATGGGCGGCATCTCCTTCATCCTGGCCACCCTCATCGCGTACGCCCTGGCCAAGGTCATCACCGGCGAGGACCCGACGTACTCGGGCGTCCTGGTGCTGTTCCTGATGGCCGGAATGGGTCTGGTCGGCTTCCTCGACGACTACATCAAGATCGTCAAGCAGCGTTCGCTGGGTCTGCGGGCCAAGGCGAAGATGGCCGGCCAGCTCATCGTCGGCATCGCCTTCGCCGTGCTCTCGCTGCAGTTCGCGGACCTGCGCGGAAACACCCCGGCCTCCACGAAGCTCTCCTTCATCACCGACTTCGGCTGGGCCATCGGCCCGGTGCTGTTCGTGGTCTGGGCGCTCTTCATGATCCTGGCCATGTCCAACGGCGTGAACCTGACGGACGGTCTGGACGGCCTGGCCACCGGCGCGTCGGTGATGGTCTTCGGCGCGTACACCTTCATCGGGCTCTGGCAGTTCCAGGAGTCCTGCGCCAACGCGATGACGCTGACCAACCCGAACGCCTGCTTCGAGGTCCGAGATCCGCTCGACCTCGCGGTCGTCGCCTCCGCGCTGATGGGCGCCTGCTTCGGCTTCCTGTGGTGGAACACCTCGCCCGCCAAGATCTTCATGGGCGACACCGGCTCGCTGGCCCTCGGCGGCGCGCTGGCCGGTCTCGCCATCTGCTCCCGCACGGAGCTGCTGCTGGCCATCCTCGGCGGCCTGTTCGTGATGATCACGATGTCCGTGGTCATCCAGGTCGGCTCGTTCAAGATGACCGGCAAGCGCGTCTTCCGGATGGCCCCGCTCCAGCACCACTTCGAACTGAAGGGGTGGTCGGAGGTCCTGGTCGTCGTCCGGTTCTGGATCATCCAGGGCATGTGCGTGATCGTGGGCCTGGGCCTCTTCTACGCGGGATGGGCAGCAGAGAAGTGAGCGAGCTGGACTGGCAGGGCAAGAACGTCACCGTCGCCGGGCTCGGCGTGAGCGGCATCCCCGCCGCGCGTGCCCTGCACGGCCTGGGCGCGGTCGTCACGGTCGTCAACGACGGCGACGACGAGCGCTCCCGGGCGCAGGCCGCGGAGCTGGAGGCGGAGGGCATCACCGTCCGCCTCGGCGACGGGGCGACCCTGCCGCCCGGCACCGAACTGATCGTCACCGCCCCGGGCTGGCAGCCCGACAAGCCCCTCTTCCTGGCCGCCGCCGAGGCGGGCGTGGAGATCTGGGGCGACGTCGAGCTGGCCTGGCGGCTCCGTGGCCCGGACGCGGCTCCCTGGCTCGCGGTCACCGGCACCAACGGCAAGACCACGACCGTGCGGATGCTCGCCTCCATCCTGGAGGCGGCCGGCCTGCGGACCGCCGCCGTCGGCAACATCGGCGTCTCGCTGCTCGACGCCGTCCTCGGCGACGAGGAGTACGACGTGCTCGCCGTCGAGCTCTCCAGCTACCAGCTGCACTGGGCGCCCTCGCTGCGCGCCCACTCGGCCGCCGTGCTCAACCTGGCGCCCGACCACCTCGACTGGCACGGCTCCATGGAGGCGTACGCCGCCGACAAGGGCCGGATCTACGAGGGCAACCGGGTCGCCTGCGTCTACAACGTGGCCGACCGGGCCACCGAGGACCTGGTCGTGGCGGCCGACGTCGAGGAGGGCTGCCGGGCCATCGGGTTCACCCTCGGCACCCCCGGCCCCTCGCAGCTCGGCGTGGTCGAGGACATCCTGGTCGACCGGGCCTTCGTCGCGAACCGGCAGAAGAACGCGCAGGAGCTGGCGGAGGTCGCCGACGTCCAGCCGCCGGCCCCGCACAACATCGCCAACGCCCTCGCCGCGGCCGCCCTGGCCCGCGCCTTCGGCGTCGAGCCGAAGGCCGTACGGGACGGGCTGCGGGCCTTCCGGCCCGACCCGCACCGCATCGAACTGGTCGAGGAGATCGAGGGCGTGGTCTACGTCGACGACTCCAAGGCGACCAACACCCACGCCACGGAAGCCTCGTTGGCGGCCTACGACCCGATCGTCTGGATCGCCGGCGGCCTCGCCAAGGGCGCGGAGTTCGACGAGCTCGTCAAGAACGCGGCGCAGCGGCTGCGCGGGGTGGTGCTGATCGGCCGGGACCGGGCGCTGATCCGCGAAGCGCTGGCCCGACACGCCCCCGAGGTCCCGGTGGTGGACCTCGACCGGACCGACACTGGGGCGATGTCCGCGGCGGTCCAGGAGGCGGCCTCGCTCGCCCGGCCGGGGGACACGGTCCTGCTGGCGCCGGCCTGTGCCTCGATGGACATGTTCACCAACTACAACAAGCGGGGCGAGGCCTTCGCGGACGCCGTCCGCAGCCTCGCCGCGACCGGGCGCGCCTGACCTGACCAGCAAGGAGGTCCGGCCGAGCCGGGCACGACTGGAGGGGACGGCGAGCATGCCGAGCAGAACCGCAGGGACGCGCGGGCCGTCCGCCGTGCGCGGCGGAGGGCGCGCCCCCGCGGCGCCGAGGAAGCCGCGCCGGGGCGGGCTGCGCGGGATCCACGAGCGGGCCCGCAAGGCCTGGGACCGGCCGCTGACCGCGTACTACGTGATCGTCGGCGCCGGACTGCTCATCACCGCGCTCGGCCTGGTGATGGTCTACTCGGCCTCCATGATCACGGCGCTGCGCTACGACCTGGTGCCCTCGTACTTCTTCCGGAAGCAGTTCTTCGCGGCGCTGCTCGGGGCGGGGCTGCTGCTGGTGGCCTCCCGGATGCCGGTGAAGCTGCACCGGGCGCTGGCCTACCCGATCCTGGTCGGGGCCATCTTCCTGATGGTCCTCGTCCAGATCCCCGGGATAGGGGTGGCGGTCGGCGGCAACCAGAACTGGATCTCACTGGGCGGACCGTTCATGCTGCAGCCCAGCGAGTTCGGCAAGCTGGCGCTGATCCTGTGGGGGGCCGACCTGCTCGCCCGCAAGCAGGACATGAAGCTGCTCACCCAGTGGAAGCACATGCTGGTGCCGCTGGTTCCCGGAACGTTTCTGCTGCTCGGGCTCATCATGCTGGGTGGTGACATGGGCACGGCGATCATCCTCTCCGCGATCCTTTTCGGCCTGCTGTGGACCGCCGGTGCCCCCACCCGGCTCTTCGTCGGCGTGCTCTCGGTGGCCGGGGCCATCGGCTTCCTGCTCATCAAGACCAGCGACAACCGGCTGAAGCGATTCGCCTGCATCGGCGCCACCGACCCCGGGGGAGAGGGCGCCCCGTGCCTCCAGGCGGCGCACGGGATCTACGCCCTGGCCTCCGGCGGATGGTTCGGTTCCGGGCTCGGGGCGAGTGTGGAAAAATGGGGCCAACTCCCCGAAGCGCACACCGACTTCATCTTCGCCGTGACCGGTGAGGAACTGGGTCTGGCGGGGACGCTGTCGGTACTGGCCCTGTTCGCGGCTCTAGGCTATGCGGGTATCCGCGTGGCCGGACGTACGGAGGACCCCTTCGTCAGGTTTGCCGCGGGAGGCGTGACCACCTGGATCACGGCGCAAGCCGTGATCAACATCGGTGCGGTGCTCGGTCTGCTGCCGATCGCCGGAGTCCCGCTCCCGCTGTTCTCCTACGGAGGATCGGCCCTGCTGCCGACCATGTTCGCCGTCGGGCTCCTGATCGCCTTCGCGCGACAGGAACCCGCCGCGAAGGCGGCCCTGGCCCTGCGCCGCCCCGGCTGGGGCAAGCGGGCCGGGGGGAGATGGAAGTCGATGCGACGGCGCGTCAAGAAGCGTCCGTCCGGAGAGCGGTGAATTTCGGTGCATGTCGTCCTCGCCGGCGGAGGTACCGCCGGCCACATCGAGCCCGCGCTCGCACTCGCGGACGCCCTGCGCAGGCAGGACCCCTCCGTGGGGATCACGGCGCTGGGCACGGAGAAGGGCCTGGAGACCCGGCTGGTGCCCGAGCGGGGCTACGAGCTGGCGCTCATCCCCGCCGTGCCGCTGCCCCGCAAGCCCACGCCCGAGCTGATCACCGTCCCCGGGCGGCTGCGCGGCACCATCAAGGCGGCCGAGCAGGTCCTGGAGCGCACCAAGGCGGACTGCGTGGTCGGCTTCGGCGGCTACGTGGCGCTGCCCGGCTACCTGGCCGCCAAGCGGCTCGGCGTGCCGATCGTGGTCCACGAGGCGAACGCCCGGCCCGGCCTGGCCAACAAGATCGGCTCGCGGTACGCGGCCGGGGTCGCCGTCGCCACCCCGGACTCCAAGCTGCGCAACGCCCGTTACATCGGCATCCCGCTGCGGCACACCATCGCGACCCTCGACCGGGCCCGGGTCCGCCCCGAGGCGCGCGCCGCCTTCGGTCTCGACCCGAACCTGCCGACCCTGCTGGTCTCCGGCGGCTCCCAGGGCGCCCGGCGGCTCAACGAGGTCGTCCAGCAGATCGCGCCCGTGCTCCAGCGCTCGGGCATCCAGATCCTGCACGCGGTCGGCCCGAAGAACGAGCTGCCGCGTGTCGACAACATGCCCGGTATGCCGCCCTACGTGCCGGTACCGTACGTGGACCGGATGGACCTCGCGTACGCCGCCGCGGACATGATGCTCTGCCGCGCGGGCGCGATGACCGTCGCCGAGCTCTCCGCCGTCGGACTGCCGGCCGCCTACGTCCCGCTGCCCATCGGCAACGGCGAACAGCGGCTGAACGCCCAGCCGGTGGTCAAGGCCGGCGGTGGACTCCTCGTCGACGACGCGGAGCTGTCGCCGCAGTGGGTGCAGGGCAACGTCCTGCCCGTACTGGCCGATCCGCACCGGCTGTACGAGATGTCCCGCGCCGCCTCCGAGTTCGGCCGCCGGGACGCCGACGACCTCCTCGTCGGCATGGTGTACGACGCGATCGCCGCCCGCCGCCAGGCGTAGCGGCGGCGGAAAGGGAGACGCCCCGTGGCAGCCGGACCGGCGACCGAGCAGAAGAGCCCGAGCGGCAGGTCCAAGGGCACGCCCCGGCCGTCCTCCCGGCCGGACGCCCGGAGGTTCCGGGTGCCCGGCCCGCGGGCGCTCCTCGTCGCCTTCGGCGCCCTCGCCCTGGTGGCCGGAGGCGTCTGGGCGCTCTACGGCTCGGCCTGGCTCCGCGTGGAGCGGGTGAGCATCTCCGGCACGGAGGTGCTCACCCCGGCCGAGGTCGAGCGGGTCGCGGCCGTACCGGTCGGCGCGCCGATGGTCTCCGTCGACACGGGGTCCATCGAGGCGCGGCTGCGCGAGCGGCTGCCCCGCATCGACACCGTGGACGTCGTGCGGTCCTGGCCGCACGGAATCGGTCTGAAAGTGACGGAGCGGAAGCCCGTACTCCTGATGGAAAAGGGCGGAAAGTTCATCGAAGTGGACGCCGGCGGCGTGCGGTTCGCCACCGTCGCCACGGCGCCCCGCGGCGTCCCCCGGCTGGTCCTCGCCGCGGCCGGCTCGCCGAGCCTGCGCCGCTTCGACGAGGACCGGCTGCTCGCCGAGGCGGTAGGCGTGACGGGCGAACTCCCGGAGAAAATCGCCCAGGACGCCCGTGTCGTCCGGATCGCGTCGTACGACTCCATCACCCTGGAGCTCGGCAGGGGGCGCACGGTCTTCTGGGGCAGTGGTGAGGACGGGGCCGTCAAGGCCCGGGTCCTGACCGCACTGATGAAGGCGACCCCCAAAGCGGGGCACTTCGATGTAAGTGCCCCCACAGCGCCCGCTTCGTCGGGAAGTTGACGCTCATCACCCCTGGCCAGCACCCTGGTTGGCCAGCGCTACGGGTGATCACATAGGGTGAAAAGAAAAACGGGAGGTTCGGCGTGTTCGTTGAACGTGCGCCACTTGTCGACTTAGTGTCCTGTTCGGAAGAGTCCAGCGAACAGAGACACTGGTAACCCTAAACTTCAACGTTAGGGTTTGGGTCGGCGTTTCGGACCGTCCCAATCGGCATCCGTCGTCGCGGCGCGCTTACCACCGCGAAGCGGCGACACGTAACTCGAGGCGAGAGGCCTTCGACGTGGCAGCACCGCAGAACTACCTCGCAGTCATCAAGGTCATCGGTGTCGGCGGCGGTGGTGTCAATGCCATCAACCGAATGATCGAGGTCGGTCTCAAGGGCGTCGAGTTCATCGCCATCAACACCGACGCTCAGGCGCTGTTGATGAGCGACGCCGACGTCAAGCTCGACGTCGGCCGTGAACTGACCCGTGGCCTCGGCGCCGGGGCCAACCCGGCAGTCGGCCGCAAGGCGGCAGAGGACCACCGTGAGGAGATCGAGGAGGTCCTCAAGGGGGCCGACATGGTCTTCGTGACCGCCGGCGAAGGCGGCGGCACCGGCACCGGCGGCGCACCCGTCGTCGCCAACATCGCGCGCTCGCTCGGCGCCCTGACGATCGGTGTGGTCACCCGCCCGTTCACGTTCGAGGGCCGTCGTCGCGCCAACCAGGCGGAGGACGGCATCGCCGAGCTCCGCGAAGAGGTCGACACCCTCATCGTCATCCCGAACGACCGGCTGCTCTCGATCTCGGACCGCCAGGTCTCCGTGCTCGACGCCTTCAAGTCGGCCGACCAGGTGCTGCTGAGCGGCGTCCAGGGCATCACGGACCTCATCACCACCCCGGGTCTGATCAACCTCGACTTCGCCGACGTCAAGTCGGTCATGTCCGAGGCCGGGTCCGCCCTGATGGGCATCGGCTCCGCCCGCGGCGACGACCGCGCGGTGGCCGCCGCCGAGATGGCGATCTCCTCGCCGCTCCTGGAGGCGTCCATCGACGGCGCCCGCGGCGTGCTGCTCTCCATCTCCGGCGGCAGCGACCTCGGTCTCTTCGAGATCAACGAGGCCGCCCAGCTGGTGAGCGAGGCCGCCCACCCCGAGGCGAACATCATCTTCGGCGCCGTCATCGACGACGCCCTCGGCGACGAGGTGCGGGTCACCGTCATCGCCGCCGGCTTCGACGGCGGTCAGCCGCCGGCCCGTCGCGACAACATCATCGGCTCGGTCTCCGCCAAGCGCGAGGAGCCGGCCCCGGCACCCCGCGCCGCCGAGACCTCCCGCCCGCTGGGCGGTCTGGGCACGGTGACCCCGCGCGAGGAGCCCGTGGCCCCGGTCGAGCCGGCGCCGGTCGTCAGCGAGACCCCGCTGCCGCCCGTCTCCTCGCCGGTGGTCCCGCCGGCCCGCCCGTACCCGGACACCCAGGCCGAAGAGCTGGATGTCCCGGACTTCTTGAAGTGATAGGGCAGCGACACGACAGGAACGGCGCCCACTTCGCCTTCACCGACCGGTGGGGCGGGGTGAGCGCCGTTCCGTACGAGGAGCTCAACCTCGGCGGAGCCGTCGGCGACGAGCCCGCGGCCGTCCTGGCCAACCGGGAGCGGGCCGCGGCCGGACTCGGCCTCGACCCGGCCCGGGTGGTCTGGATGAACCAGGTGCACGGCGCCGACGTCGCCGTGGTGGACGGCCCGTGGGGGACTGATCCCGTCCCCTCCGTGGACGCCCTCGTCACCGACCGGCCCGGACTCGCCCTCGCGGTGCTCACCGCGGACTGCGTGCCGGTCCTGCTCGCCGACCCCGTCGCCGGCGTCGTCGCCGCCGCCCACGCCGGGCGGCCGGGGATGGTCGCCGGGGTGGTCCCGGCCGCGGTGGCCCGGATGACCGAACTCGGCGCCCGCCCCGAGCGGATCGTCGCCCGCACCGGCCCGGCCGTCTGCGGGCGCTGCTACGAGGTGCCGGAGGCGATGCGGGCCGAGGTCGCCGCGGTCGAGCCGGCCGCGCACGCCGAGACCTCCTGGGGGACCCCCGCCGTCGACGTCACCGCGGGCGTGCTGGACCAGCTCGCCCGACTGGGCGTCACCGACGCGGTGGCGAGCGGGGTCTGCACCCTGGAGTCCCCGGACCACTACTCGTACCGCCGCGACCGCACCACCGGGCGACTCGCGGGATATGTCTGGCTGAACCGGGATGGGACATGACGGACCGCACGGCGGAACTCGCCGCGAACCTGGCACGGGTGGAGGAGCGCATCGCGGCCGCCTGCGCCGCCGCCGGTCGAGCGCGGGAGGAGGTGACCCTCATCGTGGTCACCAAGACCTACCCCGCGAGCGACGTGAGGATCCTGCACGGACTCGGGGTGCGGCACGTCGCCGAGAACCGTGACCAGGACGCCGCCCCCAAGGCGGCGGCCTGCGCGGACCTCGACCTGAACTGGCACTTCGTGGGCCAGCTGCAGACCAACAAGGTCCGTTCCGTGGTGGGTTATGCCGATGTGGTGCAGTCCGTCGACCGCTTGAAGCTCGTTTCCTCTCTCTCCGCGGCCGCGGAGAGAGGGGAGCGGGAGCTCGGCTGTCTCCTCCAGGTCGCGCTCGACGCCGAGTCCGGCGCCCGGGGCGACCGGGGCGGGGTGGCGCCCGACGGGATCGAGGAGTTGGCGGCCGCGGTGGACGCGGCGCCGGGACTGCGGCTCGACGGACTGATGACCGTCGCCCCGCTCGCCGGTCCCTACGCGGGTCGGCAACGGGCCGCCTTCGACCGGCTGATGGATTTGTCGACTGCCCTGCGCGCGACCCGTCCGGCTGCGAACATGGTGTCAGCAGGGATGAGTGCGGACCTCGAGGAGGCCGTGGCGGCCGGAGCGACACACGTGCGCATCGGTACGGCGGTACTCGGAGTCCGCCCGAAGCTCGGGTAACGTCGCGAAGCAAGTCGGACCACAGCAGAAAATATGGTCATTCCGCCAGGGAGGCGGGGGGACCTCGTGGATCGCGGGCACTTGGTGACACTGCGACATTCGGTAAGGGCGATCCACCACAGAGCGGAGGATTCAGAGAATGGCCGGCGCGATGCGCAAGATGGCGGTCTACCTCGGCCTCGTGGAGGACGATGGCTACGACGGCCGGGGCTTCGACCCCGACGACGACTTCGAACCCGAGCTGGAGCCGGAGCCCGAGCGCGACCGGCGCCATCACCAGCCCCCGCGCCAGGTGGAGCGGGAGGAACCGGTGCGCGTGGTCGCGCCCCCCGCACCCCGTGAGCCGGTGTCCCATTCTGTCCCGGTACTCGCCGAGAGTGGGCGTCCGGCCCGAATTGCCCCCGTGGCATCCATCACACCCGAACGTCCCAGCCTGGAGAAGAACGCACCGGTGATCATGCCCAAGGTCGTGTCCGAGCGGGAGCCCTACCGCATCACCACGCTGCACCCGCGGACCTACAACGAGGCCCGTACCATCGGGGAACACTTCCGTGAGGGCACTCCGGTGATCATGAACCTCACGGAGATGGACGACACCGACGCGAAGCGACTTGTCGACTTTGCCGCCGGTCTCGTCTTCGGGCTCCATGGCAGCATTGAGCGCGTGACGCAGAAGGTGTTCCTGTTGTCGCCTGCTAACGTCGATGTCACGGCGGAGGACAAGGCCCGCATCGCAGAGGGCGGATTCTTCAACCAGAGCTGAGAACACGAGACCGAGAACGACCCGGCCGCGAGGCCGGACAAGCGAGAGCCAGGGGAGAGGGAAGCGCGGGATGGGCGTCGCACTACAGGTGGTCTACATCGCGCTGATGTGCTTCCTTGTCCTCCTGATCTTCCGGCTGGTCATGGACTACGTCTTCCAGTTCGCCCGTTCATGGCAACCCGGTAAGGCGATGGTGGTCGTTCTGGAGGCCACCTACACTGTCACCGATCCACCGCTCAAGCTCCTGCGGCGGCTCATCCCGCCGCTGCGTCTCGGGGGCGTGGCACTCGACCTGTCCTTCTTCGTTCTGATGATCATCGTCTACATCCTGATCTCCATCGTGAGCGGCTTCGCGAGGTGATGGTGGAGGGAAATGTGGACGATACGGTCTTGCCGACTGCCGACGACTACGTAGAGGTGAAGAAGAGATGCCGCTGACCCCCGAGGACGTGCGGAACAAGCAGTTCACGACCGTCCGCCTTCGAGAAGGCTATGACGAGGACGAGGTCGATGCCTTCCTCGACGAGGTCGAAGCCGAACTGACGCGACTGCTCCGCGAGAACGAGGACCTGCGCGCCAAGCTGGCCGCCGCGACCCGTGCCGCCGCGCAGAACCAGCAGCAGCAGAGCATGCGCAAGCCCCCGGAGCAGCAGGACCGTCCCGTCGGTCCCGGCGCCCCGGTGCCCGCCGCCATATCCGGACCGCCGGCCCAGCAGCAGCCCCCGCAGATGGGCCCGCCGCAGCTGCCGTCCGGTGCCCCCGCGCTTCCGGCCGGTCCCATGCAGGGCGGCCCGATGCAGGGTGGCCCCATGCAGGGCGGTCCGATGGGCCCCGGCCCGATGCAGGGCGGCCCGATGGGTCCCGGCCCGATGCAGGGCGGTCCCATGCAGGGCGGCCCCATGGGTCACCCGCAGCAGCAGATGCAGCCCATGCAGCCGGCCCAGGGCCCGGGTGGCGACAGCGCCGCGCGTGTCCTCTCGCTGGCCCAGCAGACCGCCGACCAGGCGATCGCGGAGGCCCGTTCCGAGGCCAACAAGATCGTCGGCGAGGCGCGCTCGCGCGCCGAGGGCCTGGAGCGGGACGCCCGCGCCAAGGCCGACGCCCTGGAGCGGGACGCGCAGGAGAAGCACCGCGTCGCGATGGGCTCCCTGGAGTCCGCCCGCGCGACCCTCGAGCGCAAGGTCGAGGACCTGCGGGGCTTCGAGCGGGAGTACCGGACCCGCCTGAAGTCGTACCTGGAGTCGCAGCTGCGTCAGCTGGAGACCCAGGCCGACGACTCGCTGGCCCCGGCGCGTACGCCCGCGACCGCGTCCCTGCCGCCGTCCCCCTCGATGGCCTCGGCGGGTGCCCCCGCCCCGTCCTTCGGCGGCAACGGCCCGATGGGCGGCGCCCCGTCCTACGGCGGTCAGCAGCAGATGTCCCCGGCGATGACCCAGCCGATGGCTCCGGTCCGCCCGCAGGCCCCGCAGCCGATGCAGCAGGCACCGGCGCCGATGCGCGGTTTCCTGATCGACGAGGACGACAACTGACGGCGCCGTCGTCCGCGCGCTGAGCGCGTAGCCGTCGGCGGCAGTCTCAAGGGCCGGGCCCTGGGTGAAGACCCCAGGGCCCGGCCCTTTTGCGTGCCCGCCACGCGGAGGGGCATGCGGAAGGGCCCGGCACCGGATTCCGGTGCCGGGCCCTTCGCCGTGCGGGTTACGCCTTGCGGAGGCGGAAGGTGAGGGCCAGGCCCTCGTCCTCGAACGGGGTGCCGTACGAGTCGTCCGCCGGGCCCTCCGCGTGGTCCGTGGCCAGGACCTCGTCGGCGATCAGGCCGGCGTGGGCCGCCAGGGCCTCCGCCGTCTCCGGCGAGGTGGAGGTCCAGCGCAGCGCGATCCGGTCCGCCACGTCCAGGCCGCTGTTCTTGCGGGCCTCCTGGATCAGGCGGATCGCGTCACGGGCCAGGCCCGCCTTGCGCAGCTCCGGGGTGATCTCCAGGTCGAGGGCGACCGTGGCGCCGGAGTCGGAGGCCACCGACCAGCCCTCGCGCGGGGTCTCCGTGATGATGACCTCCTCGGGCGTCAGGGTCACCTCCTCGCCGTTCACCGTGACGACCGCCTCGCCGCCGCGCAGCGCCAGCGACAGGGCCGCCGCGTCGGCCGCGGCCACCGCCTTCGCCACGTCCTGGACGCCCTTGCCGAAGCGCTTGCCGAGCGCACGGAAGTTCGCCTTGGCCGTGGTGTCGACCAGGCTGCCGCCGACCTCGGAGAGGGAGGCGAGCGAGGAGACGTTCAGCTCCTCGGTGATCTGGGCCTGCAGCTCGGGGGAGAGGGCCGCGAAGCCGTTCGCCGCCACCAGCGCGCGGGACAGCGGCTGACGGGTCTTCACGCCCGACTCGGCGCGCGTGGCGCGGCCCAGCTCGACCAGGCGGCGGACCAGCAGCATCTGCTCGGACAGCACCTCGTCGACCAGGGCGGCGTCCGCCTCCGGCCAGGTGGAGAGGTGGACGGACTCCGGGGCGTCCGGGGTGACCGGGACGACCAGGTCCTGCCAGACCCGCTCCGTGATGAAGGGGGTCAGCGGGGCCATCAGGCGGGTGACCGTCTCGACGACCTCGTGCAGGGTGCGCAGCGCGGCCTTGTCGCCCTGCCAGAAGCGGCGGCGGGAGCGGCGCACGTACCAGTTGGACAGGTCGTCGACGAAGGCCGACAGGAGCTTGCCGGCCCGCTGGGTGTCGTACGCCTCCATCGCCTCGGTGACCGCGGCGACCAGCGTGTTCAGCTCGGAGAGCAGCCACTTGTCGAGCACGGTGCGGTCGGCCGGCGCCGGGTCCGCGGCCGAGGGGGCCCAGCCCGAGGTGCGGGCGTACAGGGCCTGGAAGGCGACCGTGTTCCAGTAGGTCAGGAGGGTCTTGCGGACGACCTCCTGGATCGTGCCGTGGCCGACCCGGCGGGCCGCCCACGGCGAGCCGCCGGCCGCCATGAACCAGCGCACCGCGTCGGCGCCGTGCTGGTCCATCAGCGGGATGGGCTGCAGGATGTTGCCCAGGTGCTTGGACATCTTGCGGCCGTCCTCGGCGAGGATGTGGCCCAGGCAGACCACGTTCTCGTACGAGGACTTGTCGAAGACCAGGGTGCCGACGGCCATCAGCGTGTAGAACCAGCCGCGGGTCTGGTCGATCGCCTCGGAGATGAACTGCGCCGGGTAGCGGCTCTCGAACAGCTCCTTGTTCCGGTACGGGTAGCCGTACTGCGCGAACGGCATCGAACCCGAGTCGTACCAGGCGTCGATGACCTCGGGCACGCGCACGGCTTCGAGGGAGCAGCCCTCGGTCGGGCAGGTGAAGGTCACCGCGTCGATGTACGGGCGGTGCGGGTCGAGCTCCGACTGGTCGGTGCCGGTCAGCTCGGTGAGCTCCGCGCGCGAGCCCACGCAGGTGAGGTGGTTCTCCTCGCAGCGCCAGATCGGCAGCGGGGTGCCCCAGTAGCGGTTGCGGGAGAGCGCCCAGTCGATGTTGTTGTTGAGCCAGTCGCCGAAGCGCCCGTGCTTGACCGAGTCCGGGAACCAGTTGGTCTTCTCGTTCTCCTGGAGGAGACGGTCCTTGACGGCGGTCGTACGGATGTACCAGGACGGCTGCGCGTAGTAGAGCAGCGCCGTGTGGCAGCGCCAGCAGTGCGGGTAGCTGTGCTCGTACGGGATGTGCCGGTAGAGCAGGCCGCGGGCGTCCAGGTCGGCGGTCAGCTGCTCGTCGGCCTTCTTGAAGAAGACGCCGCCGACCAGCGGCACGTCCTCCTCGAAGGTGCCGTCGGGGCGGACCGGGTTCACGACCGGCAGGCCGTAGGCGCGGCAGACCTTGAGGTCGTCCTCACCGAAGGCGGGGGACTGGTGGACCAGACCCGTGCCGTCCTCGGTCGTCACGTACTCGGCGTTGACCACGTAGTGGGCCTCGGCCGGGAAGTCGACCAGCTCGAAGGGGCGCTGGTAGGTCCAGCGCTCCATCTCGGCGCCGGTGAAGGACTCGCCGGTGGTCACCCAGCCCTCGCCGAGCGCCTTCTCCAGCAGCGGCTCGGCGACGACCAGCCGCTCGTCACCGTCCGTGGCGACCACGTAGGTCACCTCGGGGTGGGCGGCGACGGCCGTGTTGGAGACCAGGGTCCACGGGGTGGTCGTCCAGACCACCAGCGCGGCCTTGCCGGCGAGCGGGCCGGAGGTCAGCGGGAAGCGCACGTAGACCGAGGGGTCGACGACCGTCTCGTAGCCCTGGGCCAGCTCGTGGTCGGAGAGGCCGGTGCCGCAGCGGGGGCACCAGGGGGCGACGCGGTGGTCCTGGACCAGCAGGTCCTTGTCGAAGATCTGCTTCAGCGACCACCAGACCGACTCGATGTACGAGGGGTCCATGGTGCGGTACGCGTCGTCGAGGTCGACCCAGTAGCCCATGCGGGTGGTGAGCTCGGCGAAGGCGTCGGTGTGCCGGGTCACGGACTCGCGGCACTTGTCGTTGAACTCGGCGATGCCGTACGCCTCGATGTCCTTCTTGCCGGAGAAGCCGAGCTCCTTCTCGACGGCGAGCTCGACCGGCAGGCCGTGGCAGTCCCAGCCGGCCTTGCGGGCCACGTGGTAGCCGCGCATGGTGCGGAAGCGGGGGAAGACGTCCTTGAAGACGCGGGCCTCGATGTGGTGGGCGCCGGGCATGCCGTTGGCGGTGGGCGGACCCTCGTAGAACACCCACTCGGGGCGTCCCTCGGACTGCTCCAGGGTCTTGGCGAAGACCTTGTTGTCCTGCCAGAAGTCGAGCACCCCGTGCTCGAGCGCGGGCAGGTCGACCTGGGCGGGCACCTGGCGGTATTGCGGCGGCGTCATGCTTGCGAGCTCCTCCGGCGGACTGTTGCGCTTCCGTCCGGAGGGACGAGAGCAGTGCTCCCGCGGTACCACCCTCCTTGGCCCCGGGCGGCCGCTGCCGTCCTGAGCCCCCTCATTGGGGTCGCGACACCGGGTCTACTCGCCGCGGCCGACCGCGGCTTTCTTCCGGCAGCTCCGGGGTGATGCTTCACATCGGGCTCGCCCCCGGGCTCTCACCGTCCCCGGGTCGCTCATGGCTGCTTGCGACGCTACTCGTCCCCATCCAAGCCTTTCGCTGAGCCCAGTGTACGGGGCCGGGGCGGGCCCGGCCGACCGGATTTCGGGTGTTTCCCGGTGACCCGAATGGGCACACCGGCCCCCGCGGAGTCGTACTTCGGCCAAGTGGGGGACGGCCGGGACGGATAACCCGCCGGGGAGCTGGGCACAACGGAGGCATGCTCGTCCCGCAGGGCGCCGGGGCGGGCGTGCAGGGCGGCGTGCCCCGTTGCCGCGGGCCCTGGGCCGATTTATCGTCCCAGCACGATTCGCGAGCAAGATCACAAAATGTGAAGGGGCCGCGACATGGTGGCGAAGAAGACCGCCGCGAAGAAGACGACGGCGGCGAAGAAGACGCCGGCCGTCAAGAAGTCCGCGCCCGCGAAGAAGACCGCGCCCGCGAGCGAGGCGCCCGCCGGAAGGGCCGCCGCGAAGAAGGCGACGGCCACCAAGAGGGCGGCGTCCGCGACGGCGGCGCCGGCCGACCCCGCGGCCCCCGCGAAGAAGGCGGCACCCGCGAAGAAGTCCGCCGCGAAGAAGACGACGACGGCGAAGAAGACCGCGAAGACCGCGAAGACCGCGAAGACCGCGAAGGCGGCGAAGGCCGCGACCGAGAAGACAGGAGCCAGGACGGTGGCAGCGAAGAAGACCGCGGGTGGCGTCAGGACGGCCCCGGGCGAGGCCGCGGTGCCTCACTCCCGGCCGGGCGAGCTCGCCGTACGCCCGGGGGAGGAGCCGTGGACCCCCGAGGAGGTCGCCGAGGCCCGCAGCGGCCTCCAGGCGGAGGTGCTGCGGCTGCGGAGCGAGCTGGTCCACTCGCAGGAGGAGCTGACCGGGCTGATGCGCGACTCCGGCGACGGGGCGGGCGACGACCAGGCCGACACCGGTACGAAGAACATCACGCGCGAGCACGAGCTCGCCCTGGCGGCCAACGCGCGCGAGATGCTGGAACAGTCCGAGCACGCCCTGGAGCGGCTCGACGCCGGCACGTACGGCCTGTGCGAGGTCTGCGGCAAGCCCATCGGCAAGGCCAGGATGCAGGCCTTCCCCCGGGCCACGCTGTGCGTGGAGGACAAGCAGAAGCAGGAGCGCCGCGGCTGACGTGGCCGGAGGAGTGTGCCGTACCCTCGTGCACATGGCAGAGGCGGAGAGCGTCATCGGTACGCCGGATTCAGGTACGCCGGATTCAGCAGGGGCCGACGAGACGGCCGTCCCCGAGGAGCGGCCCAAGGGGAGGCGACGGATCGTCGCCCTCCTCGTGGTGGCCGTCCTCGCCTACCTCCTCGACCTGGGCAGCAAGATGCTCGTGGTCGAGAAGCTGGAGGGGCACGCCCCGATCAAGGTCATCGGCGATCTGCTGCGCTTCGAGGCCATCCGGAACCCGGGTGCGGCCTTCGGCATGGGCGAGGCGTTCACGATCATCTTCACCGGGATCGCGGCCGTGGTGATCGTCGTGATCATCCGGCTCGCGCGCAAGCTCTACAGCCTGCCCTGGGCGATCGCGCTGGGCCTGCTGCTCGGCGGCGCGCTGGGCAACCTCACCGACCGGATCTTCCGCTCGCCGGGCGTCTTCGAAGGGGCGGTCGTCGACTTCATCGCGCCCGCCCACTTCGCCGTCTTCAACCTCGCCGACTCGGCGATCGTCTGCGGTGGCATCCTGATCGTCATCCTGTCCTTCCGGGGCCTGGACCCGGACGGGACCATCCACAAGGACTGAGCCCGGAGCCGGTCTCAGGACAGAGTGTCTCCCGCACAAGGCATACTCGACGGGTGAGCACGAGTCCCGAAATCCGCACGCTGCCCGTTCCCGACGGCCTGGAGGGCGAGCGCGTCGACGCCGCCATCGCCCGTATGTTCGGGTTCTCCCGTACGAAGGCGGCCGAGCTGGCCGCCGCAGGCAAGGTCCAGGTCGACGGCGCCGTCGTCGGCAAGTCCGAGCGGGTCAGCGGCGGCGCGTGGCTCGAGGTCGAGATGCCCGGCGCGGCCGCCCCGGTGCAGATCGTGGCCGAGCCCGTGGAGGGCATGGAGATCGTCCACGACGACGACGACATCGTCGTGATCATGAAGCCGGTGGGCGTCGCCGCCCACCCCAGCCCCGGCTGGACCGGCACCACCGTGATCGGCGGCCTCGCCGCCGCCGGCTACCGGATCTCCACCTCCGGCGCCGCCGAGCGCCAGGGCATCGTGCACCGCCTCGACGTCGGCACCTCCGGCCTGATGGTGGTGGCGAAGTCGGAGTACGCCTACACCTCGCTGAAGCGCCAGTTCAAGGAGCGCGTGGTCGACAAGCGCTACCACGCCCTGGTGCAGGGCCACCCGGACCCGATGAGCGGCACCGTCGACGCGCCCATCGGCCGGCACCCGAACCACGACTACAAGTGGGCCGTGACCGCCGAGGGCAAGCCCTCCGTCACCCACTACGACCTCATCGAGGCGTACCGCGCGGCCTCGCTGCTCGACATCAAGCTGGAGACGGGCCGCACCCACCAGATCCGGGTGCACATGTCCACCCTGCGCCACCCCTGCGTCGGCGACCTGACCTACGGCGCCGACCCGACGATGGCCAAGCGCCTGGGCCTCACCCGCCAGTGGCTGCACGCGGTGCGGCTCGGCTTCGAGCACCCCGGCGACGGGCAGTGGGTCGAGTTCGCCAGCACCTACCCGGCGGACCTGCAGACCGCGCTCGACCGGATCGCCTCGGAGAGCCGGTGACCGCCCCCGCGTACACCGTCCGCGAGGCGGTGGCCCCCGAGGACCGCGAGGCGTGCTTCGCGGTGCGCCGCGAGGTCTTCGTGGAGGAGCAGGGCGTTCCGCAGGAGCTGGAGTACGACCCGTACGACGCCACCGCCGTGCACGTGCTCGCCGTCCGCGCGGACGGGGTGCCGCTGGGCACCGGGCGGCTGCTGTCCGGGGCGGACGCGACCGGCAAGACCGGCGCCGACGCCTCGGTGGGCTCCCTGGGGCGGCTCGCGGTGAACAAGGCCGCCCGCGGCCTCGGCGTGGGCGCCGCGCTGGTCCGGGCCATCGAGGACGCCGCCCGCGGGCGCGGCCTCGCCGCCGTCGACCTGCACGCCCAGACGCACGCGCTCGGCTTCTACGAGCGGCTGGGCTACGAGGCGTACGGCCCCGAGTTCCCGGACGCCGGGATGCCGCACCGGGCCATGCGCCGCGCACTCTGATCCCCCCACCGGTGGGGGCGAACGCGGCCAAACCGGACGTACGTGACAAGGTGGGGCCGTGGATCAACTGGCCCTGCTGTTCGTGCTGCTGCTCGGCGCCGTCCTGACCGTGCCCCTCGGGGACCGGCTCGGGCTGCCCGCGCCGGTCCTGATGACCCTCGTCGGGATCGCGCTGGCCTTCACGCCCTTCGTGCCCAACGTCGACATCCCGCCCGAGTACATCCTCCCGCTGGTGCTGCCGCCGCTGCTGTACGCCTCCGTGCAGCGCACCTCCTGGCGCCAGTTCGCGGCCAACAGGCGCCCGATCTTCCTGCTCGCGGTGGCCCTGGTCTTCGTCACCACGGCCGCCGTCGGCGCGGTCGCGGACGCGCTCGTGCCGGGGATCCCGCTGGCCGCCGCGCTGGCGCTCGGCGCGCTGGTGGCCCCGCCCGACCCGGTCGCGGCCACCGCCGTCGCCGGGTCGCTGGGGCTGCCCCGGCGGCTGGTGTCGATCCTGGAGGGCGAGGGGCTCTTCAACGACGTCACCGCGATCGTGCTCTACAACGTGGCGATCACCGCCGTCGTGAGCGGCTCCTTCTCCTGGCCCGAGGCGCTCGGCGAGCTCGTCCTGTCGGCCGTCGTGGCCGTCGCCGTGGGGCTCGCCCTCGGCTGGGCCGCCAACAGGCTGATGGGCCTGCTCGGCGACTCCACGCTCCAGACCGGGCTCACCCTCCTCGTGCCCTTCGTCTCGTACGTGCTCGCCGAGGAGCTGCACGGCTCCGGCGTCCTCGCGGTGCTGGTCACCGCGCTCTTCCTCGCCGAGTACGCGACCGACGCCGACGACGTGATGGGCCGGCTCGCCGGGCAGACCTTCTGGGAGGTCGTCGACACCCTGGTCACCGGCATCGCCTTCGGGCTCATCGGCCTCGAACTGGTCAACGTCTTCGGGGTCGTGGAGGACCACGGCCGGGAGGTGCTCGGCTGGGGCGCGGCCGTGGTGGGCGTGGTGGTCGGGGTGCGGCTGCTGTGGCTGCTGCCGGCGACCTGGCTGGCGAAACGGCTGCACACCGGCCGCGACTACGCCGAGGAGATCCCGATGAGCTGGCGGGAGACCGTGGTCATGTGGTGGTCCGGGATGCGCGGGGTGGCCTCGGTGGCGCTGGCCCTCGCCATCCCGCTGCGCACCGACGACGGGTCGCCCTTCCCCGGCCGGGACGAGATCGTCTTCATCGCCTTCTGCGTGATCATCGCCACCCTGGTCGTCCAGGGGCTCACCCTGCCCTGGCTGGTCAGGCGGCTCGGCGTGAAGGCCGACGCGGACGCCGAGCGGGCCTTCGAGCGGGAGCTGGCCATCCGCGCCGCGAAGGCCGCCAAGCGCCGCCTGAAGGAGATCGAGGAGGTCGAGGAGCTGCCCGAGGAGGTCTCCGAGCGGCTGCTGCGCGGGGCCTTCGACATCGGGGCGCGGATCAGCCCGGACATGGTCGACGACGAGCGGCGGGCGGCGTTCACCGAGCGGGTGGAGCGGGTGAAGAAGGTCCAGCGGATCCAGAAGGAGCTGATGTCGGCGGCCCGCCACGAGGTGCTCGCGGCCCGCAGCGAGCCCGGCTCCGACCCGGAGGTGGTGGACCGGGTGCTGCGCCAGCTCGACGTGCGCAGCATGCGCTAGGTCCTGTCCGGAAAGCGGCACCGTCTGCCCGCGAGCCGGGCGGGACGTTCCGGACGCGACCCAGGTCCGGCGGATGGCAGGATTGACCGCATGGACATCATGCTTTTCCACTCGGTCTACGGGATGCGCCCCGCGGTGGAGGCCGCGGCCGAGCGGCTGCGCGCCGCCGGGCACCAGGTCTGGACGCCGGACCTCTTCGAGGGCCGCACCGCCGGCACGGTCGAGGAGGGCGTGGCGCTCAGGGACGGGATCGGGAAGGACGAGCTGCTCCGCCGGGCGGTCCTGGCGGCCGCGCCGTACTCGGAGCGCGGTCTGGTCTACATGGGCCTCTCGTTCGGGGCCTCGGTGGCGCAGACGCTGGCGCTCGGGGACGAGAAGGCGCGCGGGCTGCTGCTGTTCCACGGCACCTCGGACATCGCCGAGTCGGCCGCGGTGGACGAGCTGCCGGTGCAGCTGCACGTGGCCGAGCCCGACCCGTTCGAGACGGACGACTGGCTGTCGTCCTGGTACCTGCAGATGCGCAGGGCCGGGGCGGACGTGGAGGTCTACCGCTACCGGGGCGCCGGACACCTGTACACCGACCCCGAGCTGCCGGACTGGGACGAGGAGGCGGCGGAGCGGACCTGGTCGGTCGCGCTGTCCTTCCTGGACGGCCTGTAGGTCCGCGGGGCGAAGGGGTGTGGCCCCCGGGGGAACTCCCCCGGGGGCCACACCCCTGTGCGCGGACGGCGCGTCAGGCGCGGTACGCGGTCCAGGAGTCGTTCATCCGGGTCACCTGGCCCGAGGTGAACTGGTACATGCAGGAGTCGTACGTGTAGTCCATGAAGTTGTGGATCGGGTCCACGCCTGCCTTGGAGGCGCAGCTGTCACGGCCGGTCGGGCACTCGAAGGCGGCGCTCTTCTCGGCCGGGGTGTCGCTGACGTAGTCGCCGCTGCCGTTGCAGCCGCCCTGGAAGGTGTGGTAGAGGCCCATCCAGTGGCCGACCTCGTGGGTGGCGGTGTCGCCCTCGTTGTAGTTGGCCGCGGAGCCGCCGGGCAGCGAGGCGTCGAGGATGACGACGCCGTCCATCTTCGGGCTGCTCTTGTACGAGGACGGGAAGGTCGCCCAGCCGAGCAGGCCGCCGCCGAGGTTGGCGGTGTAGACGTTCAGCGCGTTGGCGCCGCCCTTGCGGAGGGCGTTCTTCATGTCCTTCTCGGCCTGGGTGCCGTCGGACACGTTGTACCAGGTGGCGTTGTCCGTGTAGTCCGTGCCGGCCAGCGAGAACTGGAAGTTGCTGTTCACGTTGCCGGTGCCCTGGCCGCTGTAGGCGGCGTTGAGGACGGCCATCTGGTTGTTGATGGCGGTGGCGCTGAGCTTGCCCGTCGTGCCGCTGTGGATGACGTGGAAGTAGACGGGGATCGTCACCGCGGCGGCGGCGTTCGCGCCGGCGGCCAGGGAGGCGCGGCCGGACAGGCGGGCCTCGCCGACCTTCTTCTTCAGGTCGGCGTCCATGGCCTGGGCCTGGGCGGCGGTGACCTCGTTGGGCTCGGCCTCGGTGGCGTGGCCCTTCGCCTTGCGGGCGCCGGACAGCGTGGCGGAGCCGTCGGCGCACTTCTCGGCGGACGCCAGCGTGGTGGTGGCGGGGGTCGCCGCGGGGGCGGAGAGGGGGGCCAGGGCCAGGGTTCCGGCCATGACGGCGGTGCCGAGCATACGACGTGACATACGCGGCGATATACGGACAAGAGCACGCACGGTGACTCCTCGCGGGGGGTGGTGGAGAGGTACTTCCTCGCCACTGGCCGGGAGATTACGCGTCCATGTCAGACATCGTTGAGGATTGATCAAGCCCAATCATTCGTGCGGCAATTCGGGGCATCGGGAAGAAAAACTTCTGTCGCTTCCGGAGTTTGAGACGTAGGCGTAACAGAAGTGACGACGAAGGCGGGTGGTGTGTCCGGTTTCGATCGACCGAACTCGCCACCCGCCGTGACCGTGTGATCTCCCGTTAACAGAGAAGATCATGGCCGAAAAGCATCGCTACGATGCCGCCGCGTCTCCGTGCCGACGCGTCAGCGCACCGGCTGGTACACGCGCTCGACGCGCTGCGTTCCGCTGAGCGTGCGGTACGAGCGGGCCCAGGACGCCGTCGCGTGCACGTCCGCCCGGTCGGAGACCGTGTAGTAGTCCATCTGCGAGCGCTCGGCCGTCACGTCGAGCACGCCGTAGCCGTGGTGGTCCATGTCCACCCACTTCACGTGCCGGTTGGCGGCCTTGACCGCGCCCGCCGCCACCGCCGAGAGCGTGCCCGGCGCCACGTGCAGCAGGTCGTCCAGGTTGTCCGAGGTCACCGAGGTCACCACGAACTCCGTCGCGGCCGAGGCCGACAGCGGGTACGTCGCCGCCGTCACCGGCACGTCGTTGGCCCAGGCCATGTGGATGTCGCCGGTGAGGAAGACCGTGTTCCGGATGCCCCGGTCCGTCAGGTGCCGCAGCAGCTCCTTGCGGTCGTCCGTGTAGCCGTCCCACTGGTCGACGTTGACGGCGATGCCCTCCTTGGGCAGCCCGAGCAGCCCGGCGAGCGGTTCGAGGAGATGGGCCGGGAGCGCGCCGAAGGCCACCGGTGAGATCATCACCGAGGTGCCGACCAGCTGCCAGGCCGCGTCCGAGCCCGAGAGCCCCGACTTCAGCCAGTCCAGCTGCGCCCGGCCGGTGATGGACCGCTCCGGGTCGTCCACCTTGCCGCTGCCCGTGCCCGCCTGCTGGGAGCGGAAGGAGCGCAGGTCCAGCAGGTGCAGATCGGCCAGCTTGCCGAAGCGCAGCCGGCGGAAGACCGTGCCCTCGGTCGAGGTGCGCACCGGCATCCACTCGAAGTAGGCCTGCTTGGCGGCCGCCACCCGGGCCGCCCAGTCGCCCTCGGCGCCCGGCGTGTGGTTCTCGGCCCCGCCCGACCAGGCGTCGTTGGCGAACTCGTGGTCGTCCCAGATCGCCACGATCGGGTGCGCCGCGTGCAGCGCCTGGAGGTCGGCGTCCGTCTTGTACTTCCCGTGCCGGGTGCGGTAGTCGGCGAGCGAGACGATCTCGTGGGCCGGCTCGTGCTTCCGGACGGTGTACTTCGCCTCCGGGTAGGAGCCGGTGCCGTACTCGTAGATGTAGTCGCCGAGGTGGAGGACCGCGTCCAGGTCGGCACGGGCGGCGAGGTGGCGGTACGGGGAGAAGTAGCCGGCCTCCCAGTTGGCGCAGGAGACCACGCCGAAGCGGATGCCGGGGGCGGCCGAGTCGGCGGCGGGGGCGGTGCGGGTGCGGCCGGTGGGGGAGACGACCCCGCCGGCGGTGAAGCGGAACCAGTAGGCGGTGGCCGGGCGCAGGCCCCGGACGTCCGCCTTCACGGTGTGGTCGGAGGCCGCGGTGGCCTGGGCGGTGCCGTTCGCCACGGTCCGGGCGAAGGCGCGGTCCTCGGCGAGCTCCCAGGTCACGGTGACATCGGGGCCCGCGCCGGAGCCGGGTGCGGCGTCGGGGGTGGGGGTGACGCGCGTCCAGAGCAGGACGCCGTCGGGCAGCGGGTCGCCGGAGGCGACGCCGTGCAGGAACGCGGGCGCCGCGGGATCGGCGAGCGCGGGCGAGGCGGCGGCCACCAGAGCCGGGGTCACGACGGCCGACACGGCGGCGGCCTTCACGACGGTGCGGCGGCTGGGGGCGGATATGAGGTTACGACTGGTCACGGGCCGTCAGATTACCGGCCGGTAAGGCGAAGTGGCAGAGTCGCGCGCAATGTTCGCCGACTCTTCGGCGGGACGTCGCCGAGGCCCCGTGCGCGCCGAGGCCCCCGGACCTCCGCGCGGTGGCGGTGGCCGGGGGCCGGGGGCGGTGCCGAGGAGTTGTCCGACGGACTGCCGGGGGGGGCGGTCCGAGGGGTGGTCCGCGTGGCCGTCCTGAGGGGCGATCAGCCCTTCATGACCTTGGCGAGCGCCGCGTTGAACTGGTCCACCGTCAGCGGCGGGTTCTCGCTGCCCTCGGCGGTCAGGGTCTTGCCGTCCATCTTCAGCGTCGGGGTGCCCTTGACCCCGCTCTCGTCGAAGGCCTTCGACATCTTCATCGCCCAGGCGTCGAAGGTGCCGTCCTCGACGTTCTTCTTGAACTCGGCGTTGCCCTTCAGGGCCGGCACCGAGTCCGCGATCTCCAGGAGGTAGGAGTCCTTGGCGAACTTGTCCTGGCTCTCCTCCGGGTGGAACTCGGTCGAGTACAGCGCCTCCTTGTACTTCAGGAAGGCGTCCCCGCTCACGTTCAGCGCGGCGCCCAGCGCCGACAGGGCGTTCTTCGAGCCCTCGCCCTGGTCGGAGTTGTCGATGAAGGTGGCGCCGATGTACTTGATCTTGTACTTGCCGTCGGCGACGTCCTTCGCCACGGTCGCGCCGACGCCCTGCTCGAAGGTCGCGCAGACCGGGCAGCGGGAGTCCTCGTACAGCTCCAGGGTCTTCTTGGCCTCGGGCTTGCCGACGACGACCGTGGTGCCGTCCGTGCCCTCGGTGTTCTTCGGGGCCGTGACGTTCTTCGCGTCCGCGGCCGCCTCCCACGCGGAGGGCTTGTTGGACTGGACGATGGCGAAGCTGATGCCGCCGACCACCGCGAGGGCGGCGACCGCCGACACCGCGACGACGACCTGGCGGCGCGCCTTGTCCTTCTTGGCCTGGCGCTCGCGCTCCTCGCGCAGCCGCTCGCGGGCTGCCGCCTTGTTGGCCTGGCTGTTGCGCTTGCTCATGATCGTGATCTCCGTGACGTGCAGAAGGGAAGAAAGGGCGAAAGGACCGCGTGCTGGCTCAGACGAGGGCGAGCGCCGGCGCCGAGGCGCGCCGGGAGCCCGCGGAGCACGGCGGTCCACGCCGTCCCACGGAGTGCACGAGCAGCCGGGCCCGCGACCGGCGGAGCCGGTCCACGGGACGCCCGGCGCGCCGCGGGGCCGTCCCCACGACGCGGAAGAAGGCCGCCACGAGCAGCAGCGGCCGGAAGGCGAGGGCCACGGCCGCCCGCAGCAGCCGGGCGAGCGCCCGCTCCCCGCCGCGCAGCC